>DASTQX010000302.1:0-20978 GCA_035761505.1 Pyrinomonadaceae bacterium | reverse complement strand
AAGGATTCAGCCGCGCCCTCTTCGGCCCGCGCGTCGCCCGCGCGCCGCGCCTCGATGAAGCGCCGCGCCTCCCTCTGCTTCTCCTCGACGGCCACGGCATAACGCGCTTCGAGCGCGCGGAACTCCTCGCCGCGCGCCCCTTCGCGCGCCCGCTCGACCTCGACCGGATTGAAGAAGACGGGCGGCGCGGTGAATTGATAGAAGACGAAGACCATCGCACCGAGAAAGAGGATGAAGAACTGCATCGGCACTTTGACGAGCCCGTTGAAGAGGAGGCCCAAGCGGCTCTGCGTGACCGACTCGCCCGTCAGGTAGCGCTGCACCTGTGACTGGTCGGTGCCGAAGTAGGAGAGCGCGAGAAAGCAGCCGCCGACGAGCCCCGACCAGAAGTTATACTGGTTCGTCACGTCGAACGAAAAATCAATCGCGTTCAGGCGACCGAGCTTCCCGGCGACGTGCGCCGCCTCCGTGAAGGACACGTCCGCCGGGAGCAGTTGGATGATCGTCACGAAGGCGATGAGCATCCCGCCCATGATGATGAGGAACTGCTGAAAGTTCGTGTTGTCCACGGCGCGCGCGCCGCCCGTCGCCGTGTAGAGCGTGACCGTCCCGCCGATGAGGAAGATGACGAGCCGGATGTCCCAGCCCATGATGACCGAGAAGATGACCGACGGCGCGTAAATCGAGACGCCCGTCGAGAGCCCCCTCTGGACAAGGAAGAGCACGGCGGCCAGCGTCCGCGTCTTCAAATCGAAGCGCCCTTCCAAGTACTCGTAGGCCGTGTAAACCTTGAGCCGCCGGTAGACCGGAACCGCCGTGATGCACAGAATCACCATCGCCACGGGCAGCCCCAAGTAGAACTGCACGAAGCGCATCCCGTCGGTGAAGCCTTGCCCCGGCGTGGAGAGGAAGGTGATGGCCGAAGCCTGCGTCGCCATGATGGAGAGCGCGACGTGATGCCAGCGCATCCGCCGGTCAGCGACGAGGAAGTCGTCGAGGTCGCGCGTCCGCCGACCCTTCCAGAGCCCGTAGAGCACGATCCCCGCGAGCGACGCGCACAGCACCAGCCAGTCGAGTGACCTCATGCGAACGCCCGCGTGAAGAGGTAGAAGAGCACGACGAGGACGGCCAGATTGACGAGCACGACCGCGTACAAAGTCGCCCAGCTCCGACCGAACGGCGGCTGCTCGTCGTTCGCGGCGGGCGCGTCAGTCGACGGTTGTTCCCAATTCTTTTCTCTCTTCATGCGTGAGCCTGTAGTCCGTCCTTCAAAGATTTTAGAGCGCTGAGCAAGACTGGAGGGGCAGGGCTTGTCCCTGCCCCTCCAGTCTCAATCGCGCGGGCTATCTCTTCCCCGCCGAAATCAGGTTGACGAAGAGGCGGTACGCGCCGGGGACGCCCGCCGGGAGTTGGCGGAACCACGCGAGCGAGGTGTAGATGTAAGTGCCTCGCCCGTGGCGCGCGACGAGCGTGGAGCCTCGCTTCTCGGCCTCGCCGGGGTCGTGGCTGGCGAAGAGCGGCTGGTAGCGCGCGTCCCACTCGGAGGGGAAGTAGAGGCCGCGCTCCTGCACCCAGCCGTCGAAGTCGGCGGGCGTGATTCTGTTCGGCTCGTTCAGCAGCGCGTCCTGCGGCGCGAGCAGTGCGACCGGCGCTTCCTCGACCGTGACGCGCTCCGGCGAGAGCTTGAACGGATAAGGGCCGAGGCCGAACGAGTCGAGCGCGCGTTCCGAGGTGTTGTACTGCACGACGTAAGTCCCGCCGCGCTCGACGTATTCGAGCAGCCGACGCTGCTGCCGACGCAGCGCCGCGCGCGTGTTGTAGGCGCGCACGCCCGCGATCACGGCGTCGAACTTTCCGAGGTCTGCGTTTTCGAGGTCTTCGTCCGACAGCAGCGTCACGTCGTAGCCGACCTGACGCAGAGCTTCCGGTATCTCGTCGCCCGAACCCATCACATAGCCGACGCGCCCGCCGCGCCTCTGCAAGTCAACGCGCACGAGCCGCGCCTCCGCCGGAGGGAAGAGCGTCTGGCGCGTGATGTGCGGGTAATCAATCTCGGCGAAGCCTTCGGAGAGGAGCTGGCCGCCCGTCTCGAACTCCGCCGCGAGCGTGCCCTGCGAGGCGTTGGCCGGGGGCGTGACGTTGAAGGAGACTTTAAGCTCTTCGTCCCTCTTCGTGAGCGTGACGGGCAGGGACGCGGGCGCTGAAGACCAACCGGCGGGGAGTTTGAGCCGGAGCGTGCCCTTCGTCTCGGCGGCGACGTTGCTCCGCAGAGAGACTTGCAACTGCTTGGGCGCGCGGTCGGGGAAGACGAGGACGCGCTCTGGCAGATTGACGGCGACGGGCGGCACGACGGCGACGGGCCGGTACAACTCGCCCTGCACGCGATCAGTCCAACGGAAGAGGACGGGCAGTTCGAGCCGGAGCTTATCGCCTTCGGTGCCCGCGCCGAGCACCGCGAGCACGCGCATCGGGTTCAAAGCCGAAGGCTCGCCGACGAGAGCCTGCTCGGCGACGACGAACATTCCCGCGCCCGGCTCCGCGCGCAGCCAGTAGGGCTGACTGTACGCGCGCGGCGCGGGCACGATGACCTCCGTCGTCGAGGGCTGGTTGTTCTTCAGTTCCGTGCCCACTTCGCGCAACGCGCCGCCGCCCGCCGCGACCTGTTCGAGACGGAGAGGGAAGTCGGAGCGGTTGACGAGCGTGACGTTGACGCGCATGTCCGCGCCCGGCGTCGCGTAAGGCTCGGCGGCGACGGCCTCGGCCCAGAGCCCCGCGCAGGAGCGAATCACCGCCGAGAGTTGCTCGCGCTTCGCTTCGAGCAGCGGCGCATCCTCACCTTGCAACTTGCTCAACTCGCGTTGCGCGCGCAGGAGCAGCGGAAGAATCGCCTGCGGGTTCGACGCGCGGTACTCGCTCGCGGCTTGTTGAAGGAGCCGCCCCACGGCCTCGCCGCCCGCGACGCGACGCCAGCTCAAGTCCACGCCGTCGAAGATGTCCGCGCGCGCCTCTTCGCCCGCGAGGTGCGTGAAATAGTTGACGGACGCGCCGCGCCTTTCGGCGGAGCCGAAGCCCTGACTCTTGTGCTGGCTCCGGCTCTGCGCCGCGATCTCGGTGTAGGACTTGCCGAGCAGAGGGTTGTACGCGCCCACGTCCGCCGAAGGCATCCGGTCGGCGTCCTTCGGTCGCTCGCCCGCGCGGCTGAAGGCGTTCCAAAGGATGCGCTTCGGCTTCCAGGGCTTGACGTGCCGCAACTGTTCGGGGAAGCGCGCGGGGTCTCCGGCGGCGTCGAACGCTTCGCGCGCGAGGATGGCCGAGGCCGTGTGCTGGCCGTGCCCACCCTCGCCGGTCGTGGGGAAGCGCGTGATGATTACGTCGGGGCGGAAGCGTCGAATGACCCACACCACGTCGGCGAGCGCAGCTTCTCGGCCCCAGATGCGCAGGGTCTCTTCCGCGGACTTCGTGAAGCCGAAGTCCACGGCGCGCGTGAAGAACTGCTCCGCGCCGTCCACGCGACGGGCGGCGAGTAGTTCCTGCGTCCGCAGAAGGCCGAGCAGCGCGCCCTTCTCCGTCCCGATTAAATTCTGCCCGCCGTCGCCGCGCGTCACGGAAAGGTAAGCGGCCCTCACGCCGCGCTCGCTGGCGAGGTAAGCCAGAAGCGCCGTGTTCTCGTCGTCCGGGTGCGCCGCGACGTAGAGCGCGCTCCCCAGCACTTGAAGCTTCTTCAGAGTGAGTTGCGTCTCCGACGCGCTCAACACTTCGGGCGGCTGCGCGCGTGCGGGCAGCGCGGACAAGCAAAAGATTGAGAGCAGGAGGGCGGCGGCGGTGACGAAGCGAGGCGAAGAGTTATTCATTGCGACGTTGGGCGCGGTCAGGAATTTTGTGCTCAGGCTTAATGCCCGTTCATTGTTCCGAAAAGCCCGCGTGAGGGTCAACCGTGCAGATGTAAAAAAGATGTAATCCCGGCGCGCGGACGCACATTCGCGGGCGAGCCTCACTGAGAGAGCGCGGGCGCGGGTGTCGGTGCGGGCGCGGAGGGGCGGGGGCTGGAGTTGGAGTTGCCGTTCACGTTGGCGTTGATGTTGCCGTTGGTGTTGCCGCGCTGCTCCTGCGACTTGCGCTGCTTTTCGAGGTTCTTGAGGAAGGCTTCACGGCGGGCGAGCCCCGGCTTGGCCTTCTCCAGCGCGTCGCTCGCGGGGAAGTAGTCGGGGTTGATCTCAAGAGCCTTGTTGAAGGCGGTGATGGCCTCCTTGTACTGCGCGAGCTTGTAGTGCGCTAAGCCGAGTTCGTAATACTTGTCGTCGTCCTCTTCGGGCGAGTTGCGGACGGCCTCTTTGAAGAACTTGACCGACTGGTCGTACTTGCCGAGCTTGCCGTAGGTCAGGCCGAGGAAGAACTGCGCGTCGGAGTTCTTCGGCTCCTTGTCGAGAATCTTCTCGTAGAGCTTGGCCGCCGTCTCGAAGGACTTCTCGGACTCTTCCTCCTGCCCGACGACGGCGTAGGCGAGGCCGAGCCGGTAGTGCGCCTCGGCGAAGTCGGGGTCGAGCCGCACCGCCTCCTTGAAGGCTTCGACCGCCTCGTCGTCTCGGTCGTCACGGTAGGCTTCCATGCCGCGCTGGAAGTGCGCCTGCGCGTCGCCGCCCGCGTTCGTCGCGGTCGTCGCGCCCGGCTGCGAGTTGGCCGCGCCGTCCGTCGTCACCTGCGCGGTATTGTCGGGAGAGGCGTTCGCGTCCGCGCCCCGCTTGAAGTAGGAGCAGCCGGAGAGTGTGAACGCGAGGGTCAGGGAGACGGAAAGTGCGAAGACGAGTGCTCTCATGTTTGTTCTTGTTCCGTGGAGGGCTTTTGGCAAAACGTATCTACGCCAAATCTGCCGGGGAGTCAAACTCATTCTGCCACGTCCCCGCGCGTTCTTTAAGCGCTCTGGACTGGTTGTTGCTTTGAAGGATTGACTTGCGGGGAAAAGTGTATCGGTTGAAGTCAGGGGGCGAAACGGATATGGAGCGCAGCAGAGAGGGCACGCACGTAAGCCCTTCGGACGAAACGATTCCCATCGAACCGGAAAGGACGGTCGTCGCGCCGCGCTTCGACCGGAAATCAATACAGTCGGCGCAGCCCGCCGTGCCACTCGACGCGCGGAAGAACGAGCGACGGCGCGCGAGCCCCGCCGCCTTCGTCCTGCTCTGCGTCGTGGCCGGAATCGCGGGCGGCCTGCTCGGCGCATACGTCCTCTCGCGCTACCAGCGAGACGCACGGCCCGCCGCCAACGCCCAACCACAACCCGCGCCGAACACTGCGGCGGCGAGTCAAGCCGTTGACGCGCAGACCGCGCCCGCCACGACGACGCAAGCGCCGCCGGAGGCAAACGCGCCCGACGCGCAGATAGTCGAGGCCGAAGGTTTGAATGAGACGGCTTCGGGCGGCGAGGGAGTCGCGCCGGACGCGGACTCGCAGGCGACTTTGCGCGGCGCGCTCGGCGAGTGGATCGCGGCGACCAACGCGCGCGACATCTCGAAACAGATGAGCTTCTACGGCACAAGAGTCAACGCCTTCTACCTCTCGCGCAACGCCTCGCGCGAGGCCGTGCGCGCGGAGAAGGCGCGCGTCTTAGGCCGCGCCGAGACAGTGGACGTGAGCGCGGGCGAGCCCGACATCCGCCTCAGCCGCGACGGGCAAACCGCCACCATGCGCTTCCGCAAAAAGTACTCCATCTCCGGCGGCGACGTGGGCGAGCGTCGCGGCGAAGTCCTCCAGGAACTCCGCTGGCAGCGCACGCCCGACGGCTGGAAGATCGTCAGCGAGCGCGACCTCCGCGTGCTGCAATAAGGCGCGGAGACAGGAGTCGGAATCCGGTAGTCAGAAGAAGAACATTCGCCAGCGAATCATTCGCGTGTCGGCATCAGCGACCTTCACGCGAAACATTCTGACTACCGGATTCCGGCTCCTGTCTCCTCCTTATATCATTCCGCGTTCATCGTTTTCCTGCTAAAGTTTGTTCATCCCAGTCCGAAAGGAATCCAGAACAGATGCACGAAGACCTTGTTAGTTTAATGCCCGACCCGGAGGTGACGCGGCGGCGCTTCATCGTGACGAGTCTGGCCGCCGGGTTCGCGCTCGCCGTCCGGCCCGCCGCCGGGCAGACGGTCATCACGACGGATACGCAGGGGCTCGTCGCGGGCGAGGTCAAAATCCCGGTCGCGGACGGCGAGATTCCGGCCTACCGCGCGATGCCGGAGAAGGGGAAGAATTTTCCGGTCGCGCTCGTCGTGCAGGAGATTTTCGGCGTCCACGAGCACATCAAAGACATCTGCCGCCGCTTCGCCAAGCGCGGCCACATGGCTATCGCCCCCGCGCTCTACGCGCGACACGGCGACACTTCGCAGATGGCCGAGATGTCGAAGGTGATGGAGGTGGTCTCGAAAGTGCCGGACGCGCAGGTCATGTCCGACCTCGACGCGACCGTGGCTTACGCGAAGGCTTCGGGGAAGGGCGACGCGAAGAAGTTGGGCATCACCGGCTTCTGCTGGGGCGGTCGCATCGTGTGGCTCTACGCGGCGCACAACCCTTCGCTCGACGCGGGCGTCGCGTGGTACGGGCGGCTCGTCGGGCGGCCCGGCCAACCGGCGAACCCTCTGACGCCGAAGCATCCCGTGGACGTGGCGGCGGAGTTGAAAGCGCCCGTGCTCGGACTCTACGGCGCGAAGGACAGGGGCATCCCGCTCGAATCGGTCGAGCAGATGCGCGAGGCTCTGAAGAAGTCGAAGACCAAGTCGGAGATTATCGTCTACCCGGAGGCCGACCACGGCTTCCACGCCGACTACCGCCCGACCTACAACAAGCAGGCCGCCGAAGACGGCTGGCAGCGCCTCCTCGCGTGGTTCAAGAAACACGGAGCGGCGTAAGGAAAAAGGGGCAAAAGGGGCAAAAGGGGCAAAGGAAAAGACTAATCGTTGTCTTCTCCTTTGACCCCTCTTCGGTTTATTTCATCGCGGGCGTCTCGTCGCCGCCGATCATGGCGGACATCGCGCCGACGGCGGCGTCGCTCATCAGGATGCCGTCGCCTAAGACCATGCCGTCCGACATCAGGATGCCGCTCGGCAGGAAGAGCGTGCCGCTGCCGAGCACCATCCCGTCACTCATCAGGATGCCGTCGCCCAGCAGAATCCCGTCACCCATGAGGATGCCGTCACTCATCAAGATGGCGTCGCTCATCAGGATGCCGCTGCCGAGCACCATTCCGAGTCCATAAACCGTCTGGTACTGCGCGATGAGGTTCGTGCCGGTGGCGTAGTGGTATCTAAGGATGATGCCCTGCGCCCACGGGAACGAGTGTCCGGCGAGGGTCGTCTGCGGCGCGGGGAGCGCGCCCGAAGTCAGAAGGCTCGTCCCCTGCGGCACGTCGGGGCCGAGGTCAGTCCGCACCCGGCGCGCGACGCGCATCGCGCCCTCGATGTTCAACTGGCCCGCGCCCTGCTGGAGCATGTTGTAGCCCGCCAGCGGTTGCGCCGTGTACATGAGAATCATCTTGACCATGTTCGGCGTGAGCTTCGGGTTGGCTTGGAGCAGGAGCGCCGCCGCGCCGGAGACGATGGGAGTCGCCATCGAAGTCCCGCTCAGGCGCATCATCCGTTTCTTGTAGTCGTTGTTGTTGACGGCGCGCAGTTCGGGGTGGCTCTCGATGAGGTGGTTCGGCAAGATCACGTCCGTGCCGTCAATCTTCGTCCTGACGACGGCCTCGGCAGCGATGAGCTTGTTGCCCGGCGCGACGAGTTCGGGCTTGATGTGGTTGTCGTAATGCCTAACGCCCTCGGCGTCCGTCCAGAAGCCGCGCGTCGGGCCGCGCGAGCTGAAGGAGGCGATCTGGTCGTCGCCGCGCGCGTCCGTCCCGAAGGTGTTCGTCGCCCCGACCGTGATGGCCGAGGGCTCGTTGCCGGGCGAGTGGATGAGCCCGTAGACTTCGCGCCCCGCATTGTCCTTGCCGTTGTTGCCCGCCGCCGCGACGACGACGATGCCCTTATCCACAATCGCGCGCACGGCGCGGCACAGAGGGTCGTTGCGGTAAGACTCGATGGCGGGCGCGCCCAGAGAGAGGTTGACGACGCGGATTCTGTACTTCTCGTAGTTCTTCTCGCCCGCAGGCTTGTTCGGGTCGGTCGGCTCAAGAATCCAGTTCAGCGCCTTGAGCACCCACGAGGCGCGGCCTACGCCGTGCTTGTCGAGCACGCGGAGGTTGATGATGTCCACCTTCGGCGCGATGCCGAGGTAGTTGCCGTCGAAGTTGTCCTTGTTGGCGAGCAGCCCCGTGACGTGCGTTCCGTGGCCGTACCAGTCGAGCTTGGTATTCTCGCCCGTGAAGTCGCGCTCCAGCTTCACGTTGTCCATCGAGTCGTGCTCGCGGAAGAGGCCGGAGTCGAGCACGGCGACGCCGATGCCCGCGCCGTCGAGGCTGCCCTGCCCGCCCTGCGCGCGCATCGTCTCCGCGCCCGTCGTGGCCTCGACGTGGCCGAGGAAGGCGACTTTGCGGTCGAGCGAAAGATGCCGCGCTCTGCCTCCGGCGGCGAGGCGTTCGGCGGCGCTCGCCGAGAGTTCGACCTCCAACGCGCCGAGTCCTTCCAGCGTCTCGACGACGCGCGCGCCGTCACGCCGCAACTGCGAGCGCAACTCCGAGTCGTTCACGTCGTCGGCCTGAAGGATGACCTTCACGCGCTCGCCCTTCGCGCGCGAGCCCTTCTTCAACATCTCGCGCAAGTCGGGGGAGAGCTTGTCGCCGACGAAATCGGAAGCGGCGCGCGCGACCTCGTCTTCTCTCGCGGCGGCTTCGTCCTCGCCTTCGACCGCGAGGCGCAGGGGCCGGAACAGTCTCGCCAGCGCCGCGTCCTTCGCAATGTGCTGCGCGTAGGCCACGGGTGTCGTCGCGCCGATGACGCGCAAGCGACCGCCCTCGACCGCCGCGCGCACCGCCTCCGACGCCGCGCGCTCCGTGTACGTCCCGGCGAAGTGCTGGAACTCTTCGACGAAGAGGATGATGCGCTCGTCCGCGCCCGCCGCCTCTTCGACGACCGCGCGCAGCCGCGCGACGAACTCGTCCGTGTTCTGCGCGCCCGCTAAAAGCGCGTCGCGGCTCAGACTGTAGACACGCGCGCCGCGCAACCGCGCGGGCACTTCGCCCGCCGCGACCTTCAAGGCGACGACGCCCGCCACCGCCTTCGCGTCGAAACTCTGCTCGGCGAGCAGCACGGGGTTGTTCCCCGACGCGCGCGCGAGAATCTCGACCGCCTTCAGCGCTTCCTCTTCGCGTCCCGGCGCGGCGGGCTCGATCCGGCCCTCGCGCGCGAGCCGCGTGAGGTCTGTCGCGTAGCGCGCGAGTTGCGGGTACTGCCGGGCGGCTTCGCCGGACTGTGCGCTCACTCTGCCGCCGCCGACGAGCATGGAAGAGAACAGCGAGAGCAGCACCAGCCATGTTGCGAGGGACGAAGGGGTTTTCCGTGTCATGTCTGTCACCCTATTTCGATCTTCGGCCTTCGGCCCCGCGATTTAAAAACCGGCGGCTGGCCTCGGCCCGCGTCTTTCGTTGGAGTGTCGGGGTTAAAGAAAGAGCGCGCTCGACGGAGGGACGAGCACGCATCACATGGCGAGCGCCGTGCCACTCGCGCCGCGCGGGCCGGAAGACGAAAAACCGTGGACTTCGCCGCGTGAGGGAAAGAAGCGGCACTCTCATCGGTCAACACCCAAGCGTCGAATCAATCAGCGTGGCAGCCCTTCCCGTCATTCTGACCGCGCCAACTTCACCAACACCCGGCGACGAGTAAGGAGGCTTGAGGCTTGAGCTTAGAGCCTTGTGAAAGACGAAATGCTTTTCCAAGTCTCAAGCCCCCAGCCTCTAGCCTCCCGTCGGCAGCGGTTGCTATAATGCGCGGCGAAGACAAATTACAGAGGCCGTGCCCGTCTGGGGCGAGGCTTCAGGCAAGACGTTCATTTCGACGCCCCGACGGTTCTCCCCACGCGGCTCGACACATCCGACGGAAACATCTCGACGTGATAATAAAGAGTAAAAGTTTGAGAGCAGTGTCCGCCGCGCTCGCGCTCTGCGCGGCGGCGACGTTCGGCGCTCCGGCGAAAACGGACGCGCAGACCACGCCAGCCCGCGCCGCGTCGGGCGCGACGAAGAAGCAGCCCGAAGCGAAGTTGAAGCTGACGCCGGAAGAGGAGTCGCTGGTGCGCGGCTCGAAGGCGGCGATCATCGAGACGGGCTTCTCCGAGCGTTACTTCGACGCGCACTTCAAGCTCGTCAGGGTCTATAACTCGACGGGCGACCGCCGAGTTGTGTGGCGCTTCCGCCTCGACGGCTACGAGACGCTCGTCAACGACTCGGTCGGCTTCTACACCGACGCGAGCGGGCGGCGGATTGATTCGCACATGGTCTCGGCCTCGCTCGGCAGGACGCGCGACATCCGCCGGACGATCCCCTTCAGCCGCGCGCAGAGCGCCATGAAGGAGTGCATCGGCGAGTACGGCCCCGGCTCCGTCCTCTTACAGCGTTTCAACACGGACGGGCGCGTCTCGCTCGTCTATACCGCCGTCTCGCTGCCGCCCGAAGGCGAGCCGAAGACGACGCCCGCCGCCGCCGGGCCGCGACCGGACAGGCCGGGAGAGGGTGGGAGGAAGAAGAATCCCTTCCTCGAAATCGGCACGATTGACCTCGAAACCGGTCGCTGTACGAAGGGCGTGGCGCAGGTCGGCTCGCCGCAGGCGGGTGACCCGCAGCCCGCGCCGAGGCCCGGAAATCAGAAGTAAGCTGTCGGCCTCCGCTACCTTACAAAGACTCGACAAAGACTCGAAGCGGGCGGCGCGGAAACCGCCCGCGGCGCGCGCCGGAAGTTCTTGCGGTGCGTCGGCGAGTTGGTCTATCATGCCGCAGCGCTTCTCCGAGATTGAAACCCGCGGCGTAAAACTAAAACGCGCCGCCGTTCCGCGTCTCAACTCCCGGAACAACCGCAATCCGCCCCCCGCACCAGAAGAAGGGCAGACGTAATTACTTAGGCTCGCACGTCTCGTTAGTTTCGGGCCCGCTTGTCTTACAACAAAGCTAGTCTTATGCGCCGCACACGCCAGCGCGAACTGTCGCCCGCGCGTTGCTGAAATCAGCAGCGCGCGGGGCGAGACGACGCCCGCGCGGCGGCCCTCGCCTTAGGTCGAACTTCAAGGAGAACCCGATTGTCGAAGGAGCAAGTCCCGATGAGAAGTAGATACACCCTCGCCACGCCGCCGCGTGCCGGGCGCAGCCGCCGGGCATTCAAATCAATCACGCATGCCGCGCGGCTCGCGCTCTCTCTGGCGCTCGTCGCGCCGGGCCTGATGTTCGGCGGCGCGTCGCGCGCCTCCGCGCAGATTCAACAGACGACCCTGACGGGCCCCGCCCCGTCGGTGCCGTCCGTCCAGCAGCCGCAGGAGTCATCCGCCATCGGGCAGATGTCGTCGCAAGCAATTGAGCCGACCGAGGCGACGCGGGTCAGCTTCAAGCAGTTGTCCGAGATGTTGGCGCGCAACCCGGCCCAGAGCAGCCCCGTGCAGGAGCGACAGGCCATCCCCTCGCCGGGGACGAGGCCGGAGCCGCCCGCGCCGCTCACTTCCGAGAGGGACGCGCTCCCCTCGACGGGCGGAGGCTTCGTCAACGGCGACATCTCGCAGCCGAACGCTCCTTCGCCGAGCCCTTCGCAGAGCTTCCTCGCGCAGGAGGACGGCCCGCGCATCGGCACCGGGACTTTCACCATCCCGCCCGACACCAACGGCGCGGTCGGGCTCGACAAGGTCTTCACGCAGACCAACTCCAACTTCCGCATCCACAACAAGGTGACGGGCCTGCCGCTCTCGACCATCAACGCCGAGACGTTCTGGTCTTCGACCGGCGCGACCGGCGTCTTCGACCCGCGCGTGGTCTATGACCCGTACCAGAATCGCTGGATTACGGCCATCGTCTCGAACGCCAGCTCGGCGGCCTCGTCCGTCCTCATCGGCGTCTCGGACACGAGCGACCCGCAGGGGACGTACCTCCTCTTCCGCGTCGTCGTCGGCTTCGCGACGGGCAGCGCCGCGCCCTTCGCCAACGGCGGCTGGGCCGACTTCCCGATGCTCGGCTTCAACAAGAACTGGGTGGCGATCAGCTACAACATGCACGCCATCACGAACAACGCCTACGTCCGCGCCGAGACGCTGGTGCTCAACTACCCGAACCTGCGCGCCGGGACGCTCGGCGGCTCGCGCGTCACGATGAACGGCCAGTTCTGCGTCTATCCGGCGACGACGCTCTCGCCGACCGAGGAGACGCTCTACCTCGTCGAGCACTTCAGCAGCGCGGCGGCGACCATTGTCGTCGGGCGGGTCACGGGCACGCCCGCCGCCCCGTCGGTGGGCCTCTTCGGCACCTTCACGCGGCCCGGCGGCGGCTGGGTCAACCCCGGCGGCGACCTCTTGCCACAAACTTGCGTCCCCGGCTCGCCCGTCGCCACCTTCCAGTGCCCGGCCATCCCGCGCAAACTGGAAACCTCGGACGCCAACGTCCGAGGCAACGTCGTCTTCCGCAACGGCAAGCTCTGGTACTCGCAGACCGTCGGCATTGACCTGCCCGGAGGCGACCCGATTGACCACACCGCCGCGCAGTGGACGGCGATGACGCCGACGAGCCCCACGCCGACGACGCTCGCCATCACCTTCAACGATGGCGGGCGCGTCGAGGACGCGACGGCGACCGCCACGAACGGCGGCAAGTGGTACGCCTACACCTCCCTCGCCGTCAACAAGAACGAGGACGTGGTGCTCGGCTTCTCCGAGTACGAGTCCGACGACTTCGTGGACGCGGCCTACGCCTTCCGCGCGGGGGGCGACGCCGCCGGGACGATGCGCGACCCCGTGGTCTTCAAGGAGGGCGAGGACTACTACGAGAAGACCTTCGGCACGACGCGCAATCGCTTTGGCGACTACAGCCACGCCGTCGTTGACCCGGTGAACGACACCGACCTCTGGACGGTGCAGGAGTACACGCAGCCGCGCGTGACGAGCGCCAGCCCGAACGAGCCTTTGAACGGGCTCGGCACGAACAGCAGCCGTTGGAGTACTTGGTGGGCGAAGATCGGCCTCGCCGTGCCGGGCGCGTTGGGCGACCTCGTTATCAGCGAGTTTCGCCTGCGCGGCCCCGGCGGCGACGAGGACGAGTACGTCGAGATTCACAACGCGACCGACTCGCCCATCACCGTGACGACGACTGACGGCTCCGCCGGGTACGCGCTCGCGGCCTCGGACGGCGTCATCCGCCACACCATCCCGAACGGCACGGTCATCCCGGCGCGCGGCCACTACCTCATCGCCAACACGGACGGCTATTCGCTCTCGGCGTACCCGGCGGGCACGGCCACGACCGCGACGCCCAACGGCTCTTACACGGCGGACATCGCCGACCTGCCGACCGGCGGGGCCGGGTGTACCGGCGTTAACGTCAGCGGACGCGGAATCGCGCTCTTCAACACCGCGACGGTCGGGAACTTCTCGACCGGGACTCGCTTCGACGCCGCCGGCTCGGTCTGCGAGCCCGACGCGCTCTACCGCGAGGGCGCGGGTTATCCGGTGCTCTCCAACGCCATCAACACCGAGCACGCGTGGTTGCGCGACCACTGCGGCAAGCAGGGCAACATGGACGCCCCCGGCGCGTGCGCGTCGAACGGGGCCGCCGTGGACAACGACAACAACGCCCTCGACTTCTTCTTCGTGGACACGGCTGCCACGCAGGCGGGGGCGG
Source organism: Pyrinomonadaceae bacterium (assembly GCA_035761505.1). Lineage (GTDB taxonomy): Bacteria > Acidobacteriota > Blastocatellia > Pyrinomonadales > Pyrinomonadaceae > JAIVJM01. The sequence goes on along the minus strand of DASTQX010000302.1, from coordinate 7,195 downwards.
GCCAGCGCCTCGGCGCGCCGGGGCCGGAGAACCTTTCGAGCCCCGTCCGCCGCGACGAACAGTTCGGCGGCTTCCTGCTCGACCAGACGAAGTCTTCGACGGCCATCCCGAACCGCTTCCGCGACGCCACGCCCGGCCCGCCGCCCACGCTCTTCGGGACGATGGAACTGCGCCGCCGCATCGTCAACAACACGGGCGGCATCGTGACGCGGCTCCGCTTCCGCGCCGTAGATACGACGACCTTCCCGACTTCGGGCTCGCGCGCCGACATCCGCGCGCTGACCTCGACCGACCTCGTGGTCGGCCCGGTCAACGACCCGGCGACGTGCGCGGCGTTGCAGGTTCCGCCCTCGTCTTCGGTCACCCCGCCGTGCAACGTCACGGTGCGCGGGCTGACGCTTGAGACGCCGCCCGCGCAACCCAACGGCGGCGGCTTCAACTCCACCCTCTCGGCTGACTCGGTGACGATCACGCCGCTCGCGCCGGGCGAGTCCATCAACATCCGCATCCTGCTCGGTATCCAGACGACCGGCAGCTTCCGCTTCTTCCTCACCATCGAGGCGCTGCCGTAAGGCTCGACGCGCCGAAGAGGACGAACGCACTCGACCACAATCGCGCGGGCGGCTTTCATCGAAGCCGCTCGCGCGCACAAAAAAGAAGGGCTCGCGCGATTCAAACTCGCGCGAGCCCTTCACACTTCTTATCTCCCGGCCCGCCGGGACTCAAGACGGCACGGGCGCTTCCTCTTCCTTCTCTTCCTTCGCTGCTTCCTCCACCTTCTTCTCTTCGCCGCGCAGCCTCCGCCACACGACCGAGGCGATGCCGGAGAGGATGAGCGCGCCGCCCGCCAGCGTCCGCCACGTCAGGCGCTCGCCGAGCACGGCCATGCCGAGCAGCACCGCGAACAGCGGCGTGATGAGCGCAATCAGCATCGTCTTCGTCACGTCCATGTTTCTGACGAGCCAGTAGAAGAGCAGGAACGCGACGACCGAGCCGACGACCGTCAGATATAAAAGCGACACGACGGCCCGCGCCGTCCAGTTGAAGCCGAACGGGCTGCCCTCGGTCGCCCAACCGACCACGACGAGCGGCACGAGCCCGCACACCATCTGCCCCGCCGCCAACTGCGCCCGGTCGAGGTGCTCGCCCCGCGCCTTCACCAGCACGTTGGAGAAGGCCACGAAGACCGCGCCCAACACGATGGCCGCGCTCCCCCACAAAGCCTTCGGCCCCGCCACCTCCAACTGATTCGAGAAGACGACGCCGACCCCTGCGACGCCCAGCAGCACGCCCGCCACCTTCGCCGCCGTCAGTCGCTCGCCCGGCAGATAGAGGTGAGCAATCAGGAGCCCGAAGACCGGTATCGTCGCCTGCAAGAGCGCCGCGAGCCCCGAAGAAACGTGCTGCTCTCCCCAGAACAGCAGCCCGTAGTTGAGCGCGAAGGCGAGGACGCCGGTCGAGATGATGAGCAGCCAGTCACTCTTCCGGCGCGGGAGCGGCGAGCGGCGCGCGGCGACGATCCCGCCGAGGATGAGCGAGGCGAGCACGAACCTGATGCCCGCGAAGCTGAGCGGCGGGAGGTCTTCGAGCCCGATCTTGATGAACAGCCACGTCGAGCCCCAGATGAGCGCGAGCACAAGCCAGACGATGCGTGCCTTCATTAAATCTTCTATACGCCAGACGCGGGAGAAAGGCAAAAGAAGAGGCCGGAGAGTTGAGGCCGGAGGCTGATGAAGAGTTTGAAGGGCGGCGAAGACGGACGGAGAGTTCGGCGGCTTGAGGGGCAAGAGAGAACCGCGGATGAGGTTGTAAGTTATGGGTGAGAGGCGCGAGGCCGGAGACCTGCTCTCAAGAACAAGTCTCCAGCCTCAAGCCTTGAGCCTCTCAAGTTTTTACTGCTGCCGGGAGTCCGGGTAGAAGTCCACGACGTTGCTGACGGAGACGGCGTTGGGGCGGATGCCGTAGCGCTTGATCTTGGCGTTGAGCGTCGTGACCTTGATGTTGAGCATGCGTGCCGCGCGCCGCTGGTGGCCGCCCGTGTGCATCAGCGCCCAGCGGATGAGGTCGGTCTCGAAGCGCCGCACCTCCTCGGCGAAGTTGACGCTGAGCCTGCCGTCCGCCGCCTCGTTGCCCTTGAGCGACTCGACCTCTTTGAGGAGCGCGAGCGTCAGCTCCTTGAGCGTCTTGTGCTTGACCGAAGACGTGGCCTGCTCCGGCGCGGCCTCGGCCTCTAAAACTTCCGGCGCGTATTTTCTGCTCTCCAGCATGATTGAAGACTCCTTTTTCTTGTTTCCCCTTGCGAAGAACTACGTAGAACTTCAAGTCGTTCGCCCGCAGGGGCTCACGACATCATCCGGCCCGCCCGCTCAGTCCTTGAGGGCCAACAGTGGTTCGAGGCAGCGGCCCTCCACCTCGCGCGTGTTGCGCTCGCTGAGACGCTGGTCGCCGCCGTCGTTCGGCAAAAGCCACTCGCCGTCCGCGCCGCGCACGAGATGCCCAAGTTCGTGCAGGAGCGTCAGCGCCCGCGCCGCCTTGCTGGGGACGGGGAATCTGCCGACCAGCATCCGCGGACGCCGCGCCGCCGAAACGACGTTGACGAAGAACGGCCCCGCCGTGTTGATGACCGACTCCTCGAAGAGGCGGAAGCGCGCCCCCGTGCGGTTGTCGAAGTAGATGACGAAGCCGCCCGACATGCGGATTGCGACGCCGCGCTGCTCCAGAGACTTCTTGCGCAACTGCCGCGCGAAGTTGTTGAAGGCGTGGACGGCGCGCGCCGGGCCGCCGAAGTACCGGCTGCACGAATTCTCTTGCTTCAGGATGCGGTAAACGTCCATGTAAGAATCTTCGTCCGCCAGCTCAAGCGATGCGGTGTCGAGCGGGGCGGCGGGCGCGAGCGGCGCGGCGGCGGGCGGCGTCCACGTCACGTAGTCCACGGTTGCCACGAGGTCTAAGCCCCACACGACATCACCGTTCTCGCTCACCCCCCTCGGCCCGTCCGCGAGCGGGTGGGCCGTCACTGCGCTCTGCACCAACACCCACAGGGCGAAAGCGTGGAAAACATTTCGCAGACGCATCTCGACACCTCCTGAGGACGCGCATCACGACTGGTTTCCCTCCACTCTCGTTGCTGCTCTGGTAGTCCGGATTCGCCGCGCGCCTTTTCACGCCCTGGGGAGCACCGGCGGCGCGCGGCTAACGATGTGCGGATTTTAAGGAGTGTGCCGGGGCGGCAGAAGCGTTTTGTGATGAAATGGACGCCCCTTGTGACGAGCCGACGTATTGCGACCGCGAGGCGCGTCCACGTTTACAGTTTGTTTACAGATGTTCGGAGGATTTAGAGGCTGTTGCCGAGCGCCGCCTGCAACTTGTCGCGGTAGGAGCGCGAGAGCGTGAGTTGCGTCCCGTCGTGGAGGATGACGTGATACTCGCCGTGCGACCACGGTTGGAGTTCCTTGATGCGGTCGAGGCGGACGATGGCCGAGCGGTGGATGCGGACGAACTCGCGCGGGTCGAGTTGCGTTTCGAGGCTACTGATGGTCTCGCGCAAAAGATAAGCCTTCGCGCCCGTGTGGATGGAGACGTAATTGCCCTCGGCCTCGATCCAGTCTATCTCGTCGGTGTTGAGGAAGAAGACGCGGCCCCCGGTCTTGACGACCAGTCGTTCGCTGTAGCGCTGCGGCTCTTTGATCTGTTCGAGCAGGGCGATGATGCGCGCGTCAATCCCATTATCGGGATCGCGGCGAATCTGCTTTTTGGCGCGCTCCATCGCGGCCCGGAAGCGCTCGCGGTCGAAGGGCTTTAAAAGATAGTCGAGCGCGTGCACCTCGAAGGCGCGCACCGCGTAGTGGTCGTAGGCCGTGATGAAGATGACGGGCGGGAGCGAGGGCTCGTCGCGCAGGGCTTCGAGGACGGCGAAGCCGCCGACCTCCGGCATCTGCACGTCGAGGAGGAGGAGGTCGGGCTGCATGGCCTGAATCGCTTCGATGGCCTCCGCGCCGTTCGAGCACTCGCCGACGATGCGGATTTCGGGGTCGTCGTCGGCCATCCCGCGAATCTTCTCACGCGCGAGCGGCTCGTCGTCCACGACCAGCACCCGAATCGGCGCGGCCCCCGAAGCGGCGGCGTCACGTTTCTCCATCCGTCTCCCTTTTTGCGTCCGGCGGGGCGCGCGGGCCAGAGTCCTCCCGCGCAAGAGTTCCTTCCAAACGAAAACACCGCGCCCGGAGATTACGTGGCAGAAATCTCCGCGGCGTGCGTGCGTTTTTGATTCGGCGTTAGGACAGCGGACGGCGGCGAGCTTTCGTTCAGGAGGTCGAGGCTCGTGTGGCCGGTATTTCCAACATCACGAGGAGGCCACCACCGGGCGCGTTCTGAAGCTCGAAGCTGTGATCCGCGCCGTAAAGCTGACGGAGGCGGGCTCGCGTGTTGGCGAGTCCCAGTCCCTCTCTGAACCTGCCGTTCGGCTTTGAGATGGCCGAAATGCCCGGCCCGTTGTCCTGCACCTCTATACGGAGCGAGCCGTTTTTTCGTTTCGCGGAAATTTCGATGCGCCCCGGCGTGGAGCGCGGTGCGATGCCGTGGCGGAGCGCGTTCTCGACGATGGGTTGGAGGATGAGGTTGGGGACGGGCGTGTCGAGCGCCTGCGAGTCAATCTCCATGTGCGTCGTGAGGCGGTCTTGGAAACGCACGCGCTCGATTTCGAGATAGCAACGGAGGAATTCCAACTCCTTCTGCAAGGAGACCTCCTGCGCGCCGGAGTTCTCAAGGGTCAGGCGGAGGAAGTCGCCGAGCCGCGCGATCATGCGGTCGGCGCACTCCGGGTCTTTGTGGACAAGGGCCGAAATGGAATGGAGCGTGTTGAAGAGAAAGTGCGGGTGCAGTTGCATCTTCAGGGCTTGAAGCTGCGCCTGCGAGAGCTGCGTTTCGAGTTGCGCGGCGCGCAGCTCGCCCTCTCGGAAGCGCCGGTAGTAGCGGAACGCCTGATGGAGCAAAAGCAGCAGCGCATAAATGCCGTAAGCCTCGGTCGAGTTGTAGATGATCGTCTGCAAAGTGTCGAGCGCCATGTAGGGGCGCTTCGGGCTGACGAACAGGAAATGGAGGATGATGTGGAAGAGCCCGTTGAGCGCGACCACGCAGAGCGTCGCCCAGAGGAAATGCACGAAGAGGTTGCGCGGCAACTTCTGGCGGTCGAGCGGGAAGCGCTCGGCGAGCCAGAAGATGAACACCGTGCCGAAGGCCCAGAGGTACGGGTAGATGAACTGCGACGAGGCGGCGTCGCGCCACGTGATGGGCCTTTCGCTCAGGTAGCGCGTGTAGTACAACTGGTTGGTGAAGAGGAAGGCGAGCACCGTCCACACGCCGAAGATGATGAGCCACTGCGCCCAGCGCCTTTGCCACCACCGCTTGCCTCCGGCCTCCGGGGTCGAGGGAAACATCGGTTCCTCTGTCTTCGTTAAGTTCATGGCGATGCCTTCTTAAAAATTTCCGCTCGGCGGGCGTGCCCGAAAGCACCCGGCTTCGGAGTCGGAGGGAGGGAGTGCCGGATGTCCGCGCCACCGCGCACAGCCGGACACGCAAGGGCCGGGCGAACACGCTAATATAATCCTCCGGCGCGGGCAAGCAAAGCGGGCTGTGACGAACGGGACTCTCCGAGTGACGAAGCGGGAATGTCGGCGGACGCGCGCCTGAAGTCTCCGCCCCGGACGGGCGGGGGAAATCCGAAAGCGAGGAGTTTGAACGCCAAGTGAGAATCATCGAAAGAGAGACGGGCGGCGAGCACGAGCGCGTGCTCTTAGCTCACGAGCCGGAGGTCGGATACCGCGGCGTCATCGCCGTCCACAGCACGGCGCTCGGCCCGGCGGTCGGCGGCACGCGCTTCTGGAACTACGCGACCGAAGACGAGGCCGTCACCGATGCGCTCCGCCTCGCGCGCGGGATGACCTACAAGAACGCGCTCGCCGGAATCCCTTTCGGCGGCGGCAAGTCGGTCATCATCGGCGACCACCGGACGCGCGAGCGCGAGCCGCTCTTCCGCGCGCACGGGCGGTTCGTCGAGACGCTCGGCGGCAGCTACATCACCGCCGAGGACGTGGGCACGAGCCCTTCCGACATCGCCTTCGTCAACCTTGAGACGAGCCACGTCGCCGGACTCTTGGGACGTTCGGGCGACCCCTCGCCCGTCACGGCGCGCGGCGTCTTCCGCGCGATTCAGGCTTCGGCGAAGTGGCGCTGGGGCACGGAAGAACTCCGCGGGCGGCGCGTCGCCTTGCAAGGGTGCGGGAGCGTGGGCCGTCACCTCGCGCGCGAGCGGACGGAGGCGGGCGCGTCGGTCTTCGTCTCGGACACGGACGAGGAGAAGGTGAGCCGCGTCGTCTCGGAGAGCGGGGCCAAGAGCGTCGCGCCCGAAGAAATCTTCGACGCCGAGGCCGACATCTTCGCGCCGTGCGCGCTCGGCGGCGTCCTCAACGACGAGACGATCCCGCGCCTCAAGGTCGAGGTCGTCGCCGGGGCGGCCAACAACCAACTGCTCGAACCGCGTCACGGCGACGCGCTCGAAGCGCGCGGCATCCTCTACGCGCCCGACTACGCCGCCAACGCCGGAGGCATCATCAACGGCTGCCGCGAACTGCTCGGCTGGGATCGCGCCCACGCGCACGCCAAAGTCGAGGAGCTGTACGACACGCTGCTCCGCATCTACGCCCTCGCGCGCTCGGAAGGCGTGCCCACGCACCTCGCCGCCGACCGGCTGGCCGAGCAGCGACTCCGCGACGCCAAAAGAGCATGAAACGCAAGTTGAAGTTCGTCGTGCAGGAGCATCACGCGAGCCACCTGCATTGGGACTTTCGTCTGGAGATGGGCGGGGTCTTGAAGAGCTGGGCGGTGCCGAAAGGGCCTTCGCTCGACGCGTCGGTCAAGCGGCTCGCCGTCGAAGTGCCCGACCACGCGCTCTCGTACCTGACCTTTACGGGCGAGTTGGCCGAGGGCACTTACGGCGCGGGGCAGGTCTATCGCTGGGACATCGGGACGTATGAGGCCGAGGGCGACGCAGACCCTCTGGACGCGTGGCGCAAAGGCTCGCTCCGCTTTACGCTCGGCGGCAGACGGCTCGGCGGCGAGTGGCGGCTCTTCAAGATGAAGGGGCGCGAGCAGGGAGGCAAGCCGCTCTGGCTCCTCCAAAAACTCGCCGACGAGTTCG
>DASTQX010000301.1:0-10468 GCA_035761505.1 Pyrinomonadaceae bacterium | reverse complement strand
AAGATGGCGTCGCCCGACGTTAAAATCCTCGACAGCTTATCCGACCATTCCGCGTCGCTCAGCCGGGACGCGTCCTCGAACGTCTCGCCGAACGCGTCCGGGTCGGACTTGAGCGCGTCCAGCCGGAGCGCCTTGAAACGCTTGAACTCTGATTGGAGAAGTGGACGGATTATCATCCCACGCTACTCTGAGGTCTGCCGGAGTGAGAGACGCGAGGCTCGCCGACGGCGGGGGAAAGATAGTGGGAGCGGGGGAAGGTGTCAACGGCTGGCGCGCTTCAGACGTTGAAGCGGAAATGGACGACATCGCCTTCGCGCATGACGTAGTCTTTGCCTTCGAGGCGGGTGAGCCCTTGCTCGCGGGCGGCGTTGTTGGAGCCGGCGCGGAGGAGGTCTTCGTAGCTGACGACTTCGGCGCGGATGAAGCCGCGCTCGATGTCGGTGTGGATGGTTCCGGCGGCCTGCGGGGCGCGCGTGCCCTGCGGGATCGTCCACGCGCGCACCTCCTTTTCGCCCGCCGTGAGGAAGGACATGAGGCCGAGCAGGCGGTAGGCGCTCTTAATGAGGTTGTCCACGCCGCTGCTCTCGACGCCGAGCGTGTGGAGGTAGTCGCGCCGCTCTTCGGGCGGGAGGGCGACGAGTTCGGCTTCGAGCTGCGCGCAGATGACGACGAGTTCCGCGCCCTCCTCCTCGGCGATTTGGCGCACGGTCTGGACGTGCGGGTTGGAGGAAGGGTCGGAGAGCGTCACCTCGTCCACGTTGGCGGCGTAGATGGTCGGCTTGGTGGTCAGGAGGAAGAGGTTGCGGGCGACCGCGCGCTCGGCGTCGTCGAGCGGGACGATGCGCGCGGGCTTGCCGTCGGCGAGCGCGGTCAAGAGCTTGTCAATAACTTCGATCTCGGCGCGGGCGGTCTTGTCGCCGCTCTTGGCGGTCTTCTGCGCGCGCTCGCGGCGGCGCTCGACCGTGGCGAGGTCGGCGAGCGCCAGTTCGATTTGAATCGTCTCGATGTCGCGGCGCGGGTCGACGGAGCCTTCGACGTGGACGACGTTCTCGTCCTCGAAGCAGCGGACGACTTGGATGACGGCGTCGGTCTCGCGGATGTTGGCGAGGAACTGGTTGCCGAGCCCTTCGCCTTTGGACGCGCCGCGCACGAGGCCCGCGATGTCGAGGAACTCGACCGTGGCGGGGACGATGGTGCTGGTCTTGACTAACTTGGCGAGCGGCTCAAGGCGCTCGTCGGGCACGGGGACGACGCCGACGTTCGGCTCGATGGTGGCGAAGGGGTAGTTGGCGGCGAGCGCCGCCGTCTGCGCCGTGAGCGCGTTGAAGAGCGTAGATTTGCCGACGTTCGGGAGACCGACGATACCTGCTCGGAGCATAGCGAAACCTCTGAAAGAAGATGTTGGATGTTAGATGTCAGATGTTAGTGTCTGTCTTTAAACTGACATCTAAACACCTGCCCGGCGCACTTGTCCAGCGGCCCCGCCGACGCTCGCGGCTTTACAAAACACGGGGCGGGTTGGCATATAATCGGGCCGTCTCAGACTGAACATCAGATGAGAGGCGGGGGCGAGGAAACGCGCCCGTCTTCATCCCTCCCGCACGCCGTATGCCCTTCGCCTTGTTGCTGGCGCTCGTCGCAATCGCGGGCGCGACCCTTCTGACGTACCTCTACGAACGTGAGGCGCTGTTGTGGTCGCGCCTCTGCGCGGGCGCGTGCGTCGGTTGGGCGGCGCTCGGACTCGTCGGCTTCGTCCTCGCCTCCGCGCTCGGCATGACGCCTCTGACGCTCGCGCTCGCGGGCGCGGTCACGGGTGCGCCGCTCCTGCTCTTGGCGAGGAGTGAGTTGAGGGCGCGCGTGCGCGCGGACGTGTGGGAGTCGGCGCGCGTCGTGGGCCGGACGATTAAGAGGCCGGGCAAGGGAGCGGATGCGGAAGTCGTGTTTTACATCGCGGCGGCGTTTCTGTTCTGGCTCGTCTTCGACCGCGCGATGTACGTGAACGCGGGCGGCGTCTTCACGGGCGTGGACAATAACATCGGCGACCTGCCTTTTCACCTCTCGATCATCACGGGCTTCGCCTACGGCGAGAACTTCCCGCCGCAGCACCCGGAGTTCGCGGGCGTAAAGCTCACTTATCCGTTCATCGTGGATTTCATGGCGGCGATGTTCGTGCGCGCGGGCGCGACGCTTGAAGGCGCGCTCTTCTGGCAGAACTTCGTGCTGGCGCTCTCGCTCACGGGGCTCCTGCACCGTTGGGCTTGGAAGCTGACGCGCGTGCGCGCGGCGGCCCTCATCACCCCGGCGCTGGTGATTCTGAGCGGCGGGTTCGGCTGGTTTCACTTCTTCAAGGAGGCGCTGGCGGAAGGGCGCGGCGTCTTCGGGATGCTCGGTAAGTTGGAGCACGACTACACGGTCATGGGCCACTTCGGCTATCGCTGGGGCAATGCCGTGACGACGCTGCTCATCCCGCAGAGAGGGATGCTGCTCGGCATCCCTCTGGCGCTCGTCGTGTGGACGTTGTGGTGGCAGGCGACGGGGAAAGAAGAAGAAGAGGGCGCAGAGGGGAAAAGGGGAAGAGGGGAAAGGGAAGAAGGGCGAAAGGCGAAAGGTAAAAAGCCAAAGGGGAAGGGCGACGGCGGGAAGAAGGCGGGCGCGGGCGGCGCGGTGCGTGTGAGTGAAGAAGGCCACGCCGTTGTGAGCGCGCGAGGTTCGAAGGCAGACGCTTCCTTATCCTTTCCCCCTCTTTCACTTTTCCCCTCTTCCCCTCTGTCTTTGATGATCGCGGCGGGGCTCGTGGCGGGGCTTCTGCCGTTGGTGCACGCGCACAGTTTCGTGGTGTTGATGGTGACGGGAGGGCTGCTGTCTCTGCTCTTCGCGGACTGGCGGGGAGCGAGCGACGGCGAGGCGGCGGCGGGCGGCTTTAGTTGGGCGAAGTGGTGGCAGGGGTGGCGACCGTGGGCGGCGTTCTTCACGGCGGCTGTGGTCGTCGCGGTGCCGCAGATGTGGTGGGCGACGAAGGGGTCGGCGGTGCGTGCGGGGCAGTTCTTCGGTTGGGAGTTCGGTTGGGACAGCGGCGACTACAACGTCTTCTGGTTCTGGATTAAGAACACGGCGGTCTTCATCCCTTTGCTCGTCGCGGCGCTCCTGTGGCGCGGGCGCGAGCCGGTCGTCCGCTCAAGGCTGCTCTACTTTTATCTGCCGTTCACGCTCTGCTTTATCGTCCCGAACGTTTATAAGCTCTCGCCGTGGGTGTGGGACAACATCAAGGTGCTCTTCTACTGGTGGATTGCCAGCGCGCCGCTCGTCGCTCTGGTGCTGGCGCGTCTGTGGCGGCGCGGCGGGGCGTTGAGAGTCGCGGCGCTCGTCCTGCTGTCGGCGCAGACGTTGGCGGGCGGGCTCGACGTGTGGCGCGTCGCGTCGCGCGCGTCCGAGCAGCAGACTTACGACACGGAGGGCTTGGCCTTCGCCGAAGTCGTGCGGCGCGAGACGCCGCCGCGCGCTTTGATTCTGCACGCGCCGACGTATAATGACCCTGTTTTCCTGACAGGGCGACGGAGTTTTCTCGGCTACCCCGGCCACGTCTGGTCGCACGGGCTGGACTACAAGGAGCGCGAGTCCGAGTTGCAGCGCATCTATTCGGGCGCGGCGGACGCGGCGCACTTGCTCACGAAGAACGGCATCGAGTACGTCGTCGTCGGGCCGCTCGAAGAGGTCGAGATGAGGAAAGCGGGGCTCGCGCTCAGGCGGCCTTTCTTTGAACGCTACGCGAAAGTCGGAGAAGCAGGTGAGTACCGCCTCTACAAAACAAGCCCGTAAGAAGCGACAACAGTCTGAGTGGGGCGCGTCCGTCGCGGCGCGGGAAGTGGCCGACGCGCCGCCGCCGACGACGGCGGGGACGGAGTTGCCGGAGCGCGTCTGGATGTACGCGAGCCTCGCGGTGCTGATGGCGGCGACACTGCTGCGGCTCTACGCGCTCGAACTCAAGCCGATGCATCACGACGAAGGCGTCAACGGCTTCTTCCTGACGACCCTCCTGCGCAGCGGCGCGTACAAGTACGACCCGACCAACTACCACGGCCCGACGCTCTACTACCTGACGCTCCCGGCGGTCGCGTTGATGGGCCTGACGACTTTCGCCGTGCGCTTCGTCATCGCGCTCTTCGGCGTGGCGACGGTGTGGCTCGTGTTGTCCCTGCGCCGTTACCTCGGCCCGGTGGGCGCGCTCGCGGCGGCGGCGCTCGTCGCCGTCTCGCCGGGCGCGGTCTTCTACTCGCGCTACTTCATCCACGAAACGCTCTTCGTCTTCTTCACGCTCGGCATCGTCGTCGCCGCGCTCCGCTTCTACGAGACGCGGCAGGGCTGGTACTTGATGCTGCTCTCCGGCTCGGCGGCGTTGCTGTTTGCGACGAAGGAGACGGCCTTCATCTCGGCGGGCGTGCTCATTCTGGCGGCGCTGGTCTCTTGGGGCTGGGTGAGTCTGACGAGCGGCGCGAAGGCTCCGCCCGCGAACGCGAAGGGCAAGCGGCGCGCGAAGGAAGTCGAGGAGGAGTTCAGCCTGCGTGCGCTGCGCGAGAGGTTCGGCGGCGCGGGGCGCGCGGCGGTGCTGGTCGTCTGCGCGCTGGCGCTCTTCGTCTGGCTCAACCTCCTCTTCTACTCGTCCTTCACCACGAACTGGCCGGGGGTCGGCGGCGCAATCGAGGCACTCGCCGTGTGGCAGAGGACGGGGACGAGCGATTTTCACAGCAAGCCTTTCTACACGTACCTCCAATGGCTGGGGCAGGAGGAAGCGCCGATTCTGATTCTGGCGTTGGCCGGAGCGTCGGTTGCGCTCTTCGAGCGGCGCAAGAATCGCTTCGCCATCTTCGCGGGCGCGTGGGGCTTCGGGACGCTCGCGGCCTACTCTTTGATTCCGTACAAGACGCCGTGGCTGGCGATCAACTTCGTCATCCCGATGGCGCTCGTCGGCGGCTACGCCGTGCAGTTGTTGAGCGCGCGCGTGGCGACGGCGAACGAGACGAGGGGGATGCGGCGGCACGTCCCGGCGCTCGTCGTGGGCGGGCTCGCCGTCTCGGTGTGCCTGTATCAGACGATGGTGATTAACTTCCGGAAGTATGACGATGACACGTACCCTTACGTCTATTCGCACACGCAGCGCGAGGCGCTCCAACTGCTCGCCGAGGTCGAGCGCATCGCGGGGCGCGCGGGGCGTGCGGGCAAGGGCGGCATCAGCGTCACCTCAAAGGACTACTGGCCGCTGCCGTGGTACTTCCGCGATAACACGAACGTCGGTTACGAGGGCAAGGTCGCGGAGCGCTACGACCCGAACTCGACGCTCGTCGTCATCGGTAACGAGAGCCAGTTGCCGGAACTCCAACGCCTCCTCGCGCAAGGCTACCGGCGGGTCGGCGGCGTCTATCCGCTGCGCCCCGGCGTCAAGCTCGTCCTCTTCGCGCGCGCCGATCTGATAGCGCCTTGAGGGACGAGGGAAGGGATGGAAGAATGAACGGACGCACTCTGATTTCAAACCGCCGGGCTGTTTTCCTCTCCGTCGCCGCCGGGCTGCTGGTCGCGGGCTGCCTGCTGTTTGCGGGTCGCGCGGGCGCGCAGGGCGGAGGGGCGAAAGTGCTTGACTCCATCCTGGGCGTGCGTATCGGTTCGAGCCTCGAAGAGGCGCACGCGAAGTTGAAAGATTTGGGGACGGTCGGCGGGCGAGCGACGCGCGAGGGCGGGCGGAAAGAGGCTTGGACGTTGAAGGGCGGCGAGTTCACCTCAATCGCTTACAAGACGGACGCCTCAGGCCGCGTCGTGTGGCTGACCGGCTTCGTGCGGCCCGGCAAGGAGATTCCCTTCTCGCAACTCGGAGACCTTGCGCGCGCCAACGGTAAGGACGAGACCGAGGCCGCGTGGACGGTCGAAGCGCCGGGCGGCGGCGGCTACCGGCTCGTCGCCAAAGGCCCGAAGGGCAAGGCGCGCGTCGTCTATCTCCTCTCGCTCGAAGCGCCGCCCGTGCGTTGAAGGCGTCCTCTTTAAATCGCAGTTCATCGCTTCTCGCCGAGCGAAGGTTTTATCTTTCGAGTGAGGCCGCGCCCGCCGTGGTCGTTGACGAAGGAATCGCCCCCGGAAATCCTTCGGAAATTGTTGTACGCGGGCGCGGGGCTTGTGGTATAAATCCCCCCGCAACAAACCCCTTCTAATTCCCGGCTGACAAGTTTCCCCCTTTCGCGCGGTCGTGTACGGGTGCAGCCTTCTTGCTTGCTCGCTGCCCTCCCATCCGTGTCCGGTCATCTTGCCGCCCGCGACACGCTCTAACCAGAGGAGTCTCTCAAAATGAAATCGAACGGCGAAGCTTCAGCCAAAGCGGAGCGGGGAGTGCCTCACCGAAGACTCTCCGAAGACCGGACAAGCGTCCGGAGGGATGAGCAGGCGGGCGAGCGCAGCCTCCTCCTCTTCGGCAAAATTTCACGCTCTGACCTGCTCGCGTTACTTTTGATCGTCGTCGCGGTCGGCCTGCTCGCGCCGCTCCCTTCGTGGCTGCGCGAGGAGAGGGGCGCGAGGGCCGCCAACCCTCCGGCGGGCTCGGTCAATCCGAGCGGGCCGCAGTTGACCTTCACGGGGACTTGGAGGGGCACGGCCACGGGCGGCGCGACGACCGACCCGCTCGACGGCGAAGCGGGCTGCACCGAAGGCATCACGTGCGACACCTTCACGCTCTCGGTGCTGCCCGGCAACTACTCCGGCAAAGTCCTCGCCATTGACGTGACCTTTAACGTGGCGGACGACTACGATCTCGTCATCTACAAGGGCGGGAACTGCCCCGCGACCGGCAAGTGCGACGGCCAACTCATCGCCAGTTCCGGCAACGGCGTGACCAGCGGCGTGCTCGGCGAAGAGCACGCGGCGATTGACCCGAACGCGACGGGGACGGGCGACTATCGCATCCGCATGGTTTACTTCGCCGTCCCGCCGCCGGTGCTGGCGACGCGCCAGTACGCGGCGAACGTCAGCGTCCAGACCGCGCCCGTCGCGCGCAACGCGACTTACGCGAAGGGCGGCATCCAGTTCACGCCGAACGTGACGGTCAAAGCGCCCGCCGCCGCGCGCGACGGCGAGCCGTCCCTGCGCACGGACTTCCTCGGCAACACTTACGTCGGCGCGATTCGCGGCGTCCCGGCGGGCGTTGACCTCTGGTACTTCGACCTCCGTCCGACGGTCGCCAACGCCGCCAACCCTTCCTTCGACCCCTTCATGCGTAACTCTATTTACCGGGGCCAGCCCGATTCGTTCACCGACGAGGATTCTGTTCAGGTCGGGGCCGACGGCGGCGGCGACATAGACCTCTCGGTCGGCTTCCCGAACCCCGGCACCGCCGCGACCAACGACCCGCCGACGCTCGCCACTTCGAGCCTCGTCGCGGCCAACATCTCGACGCAGCGCTCGCAGGACAGGGGGGCGACCTTCACCAAGAACCCGCTCGGCAACGCGACGGGCGGCATCCCTGCTGATGACCGGCAGTGGCACGAGTTCTACGGCAAGGACGTAGTTTACTTGCTCTACCGCACGCTCGCGCCCGCCGTCACGCAGATTCAGCGCTCGACCGACGGCGGTTTGACTTACGGCGCGTTCAAGACCGCCGGGGCCATCGGTCAGGTCGGCTCGATTGACGTGCATCAGGCGACGGGCACGGTTTACATCAGCGGTTCTTCGGGGCAGGTCTGCGTCGGCGAGCCGGTCACGGCGGGCACAGACCCCTTGCGCGTCGGCGCGGAGCCCATCACCTACACCTGCCATCAGGTCACAGACCCGACGGAGAGCCCGGCCAACATCTTCTTCGTCGTCAAGGTCGCCGACGACGGGACGGCGAACGGCACGGCCTACGTCGTCTATTCGGACGGCCAGCAGATTTACCTCCGCCACTCGACCGACAAGGGCGCGACGTGGAGCCAGCGCGTGCGCGTGAGCGACGGGCCGGAGACGAAGACTTCGCTCCTCCCGTGGATGGAGACGGGGCCAGACCCCGGCACGGTCGGCGTCGTCTGGTACGGCACGACCTCCGAGTCCAACTCCGACGACGCGCAGTGGAAGGTCTTCTTCTCGCAGAGCTTCAACGCTTCGAGCGCGAACCCGAACTTCCGGCAGGTCGAGGCGGGCGACCACGTTATCCACGGCAGCAACATCTCGACGGGCGGCACGCTCGGCGACAAGAACCGAAATCTGATTGACTACTTCCAGATTTCCTTCGACCCGACGGGCGCGGCGGTCATCGCCTACACCGACGACCACAACGACTTCGACGGTCACACCTACGTCACGCGGCAGGCGAGCGGCCCCAGCATCCTCGGCAAAGTCGTCGTGCCTTCGCCCGGCACCGCGCCCGCGCCCATCCCGACCCCGGCTGACGGCGCGCAGGTCACGGACTTCCTGCACGACGTAACGACGGGGCAACTCGGCAAGGTCGAGACGGACGACCCGTTCGACATCACCTCGATCAAGTATTCGTGCGAGACGGGCGCGGGCGGCGAGCCCGTCATCGTCGCCACGATGAAGGTCTCGGACTTGACGGTCATCCCGCCGAACTCTAACTGGCGGATGAACTTCACGGCCAACGCGCCCTTCCGGGGCACAATCAGCCCGGTCGGCGACTACAGCTTCGCGCTCTCCGATCAGGGCGACCAGTTCTGGGTGCGCGCCACGACCGACGCCACCGGCGCGCAGACGTTCAGTTACGGCACGACCCAGCGCATCCACACGGGCGACGGCGTCGGCCTCTCCGAAGGCGGCACGCTCGCCTACACCGAGCGCGGCGCGGCGGACTGTGGCGCGTTCGATCAGGCGAACAAGACCATCACGGTCAAAGTCTCCGTGAGCAAGCTCAACGCCTTCGCCCCGAAGGGGGCCATCACGACGGGCTCCATCATCGCGGGCCTGCGCGGCCAGACCTTCACGAGCGCGGCCAACGCCAAGCGCGACCTGACACGCGGCGGAACCGAGTTCACCGTCGGCGGTTGTCTCTCCGGCCCTTCGACGGGCTGCGCCGCCGTCGAGCCAACACCGACTCCGACGCCGACACCGACGCCGACACCGACGCCGACACCAACGCCCACGCCAGCGCCGGTCACTTCTACTTTCCAGTTCAACTCGGCAGCCTTCCCCATCGCGGAGGATTGCGCGGCCATCACCGTCACGGTCACGCGCACGGGCTTGACGACGACGCGCGCCACCGTGGACTTCACCTCGAACGACGGGACGGCCAAGCAGAAGGGCGACTACACCTTCGCCACGGGACGGCTCATCTTCGAGCCGAACGAGACTCAGAAGACCTTCCAACTCCTCGTCAACGAGGACAGCTACACCGAGGGAGCGGAGACGGCGACCATCGTCTTGCAGAACCCGCAGAATGGCACGCTCGGCGTACCGAACACCGCGACCTTGCAGATCATTGACGACGCGGTGGAGACATCGGGTAATCCGATTGACGACGCGCGCAACTTCGTCTGTCAGCAGTACCACGACTTCCTCTACCGCCAGCCCGACCAAGCGGGCGAGGACTTCTGGACGAATCAGATCGCGGCCTGCGGCAACGACGCCTCCTGCATTCAGGCGCGACGCGCCAACGTCTCGACCGCGTTCTTCCTCTCCATCGAGTTCCAGCAGACCGGCTACTTCGTCATCCGCACGCACAAGGCGGCGTTCGGGTCGGCGAAGTCAAACCCGCGCTACGCCGTCTTCCTGCGCGACCAAAGGCAGATCGGCGAGGGCGTCATCATCGGCACGCCCGGCTCTTTCGAGAAGCTCGACGAGAATCGCCAGAAGTATCTCGAAGAGTTCGTCTCGCGTGTCGAGTTCGTCGCCGCCTTCCCGCAAGGGCAGCCAGCCGCAACTTACGTTGACGCGCTCTTCGCCAACGCGGGCGTGACGCCTTCCGGGGCGGAGCGCTCGGCGGCGATCACGGCCTACGGCGCGGGCGACACGGCGGGCCGCGCGGCGGCTCTCAAGAGCGTGGCCGACAGCGACTCGGTTTACCTCAAGCAGTACAACCCGGCGTTCGTGTTGATGCAGTACTACGGCTACTTGCGCCGCAACCCGGACGACCCGCCGGACGGCAACTTCCTCGGCTACGATTTCTGGCTGGCGAAGCTCGAATCCTTCAGCCAGCCGGGCGAGAACGTCCGCAACGAGTCGGTGGCGCTCGCCCGCGTCAGCCGCGCCCAGATGGTCGAAGCCTTCATCACCTCGTTCGAGTACCGCGACCGCTTCGGCGGAGCGCCCGGCGGCAACCAGCAGGGCTCCGTCTCCTTCGACGCCGCCAGCACGCCCCGCAGCACCGGCCTCGGCGAGTCCGCGAAACTCTTCTTCCGCGCGCTCTTCGGCCACGGCTTCGGGCGGGCCTCGCCCACGGATTGAGATTCAAGCCCGCCCTGAGAGGGCGAGAGACAAAAGCCGTGGGCGAGCAGACTGAGTCTGCTCGCCC
>DASTQX010000300.1:0-7165 GCA_035761505.1 Pyrinomonadaceae bacterium | reverse complement strand
CAGCGCGGCCAGGTCGCGCTCCACGAAGGCGCGCAGCTCCTCCGGCGGGGGCATCTCCTCCGCGCGGAACGCCGTCAGCACGTCGCGCAGCGCGGCGACGGCGAGGATGCGCGAGGACAACTGCTCCGAGCACTCGTAAGGGTAAGCGACGAGGTAGAGCACGGCGTCCGTCAACGCTTGGAGCTGCGTCGAAGAGGTCGTCACTTCCAACCCGCCGAACTGCGGGAAGACGCCCGGCGGCGCTTGGAAGGGTTGGACGAGAGCGCCGCCCGAAGCGTCCAGCTCGCCGTAGGTGGCGAAGGCTTCGGTCGTGGCCGGAGTCCAGACCGGAAGCGAGACTTCGGCGGCGTCCGAATGTCGGCCCGAAGCGGCGGCGAGTTGGAAACGCGCCGTCCCCGCCATCGAAGCGTTTGTGGGAAAGCGCACCTCGACGCGGTTGTTGGCGGGCACGGTCACGCGCCGTCCCGCGCCGTCGCTCAGCTCGGCGTTCGTGGCGCGCACCGCGACGTTGACTTCCAATGGCCTGTCCGTCTGGTTCTGCAAGACGACGGGCAGCTCGAAGCGGTCGCCGAAGTTGAGGAAGCGCGGCGCGGAGGGGCGCACCATCAGAGGCATCCGCGCCGTGATGGACGACTCGCCCTTGCCGAACTGTTTCCCTCCGGCCACCGACACCGCCATCACGCGATAGCGCGTCAGGTTGTCGGGGACTTTAACTTTCACTTCGGCGCGTCCGTCCGCGTCGGTCAAAACCGAAGGCGCGAAGACGGCGAGCGCGTTGAAGTCCGCGCGGAGGCGAATCTCTCCGCCCGCCGCGTCCTCCTCGGCTTCGAGCATCGCGCCGTCCGCCATCTTCTCGCGCCGCGCCATCCGCGCCACTGGCGACGGCGGCGGCGGCGGTTCCGAGGACGCGTTCATGTTTCTGCCCCCGCCCGTGAGGCCGAAGTTCGCCCCCACCCCGCGCCCGCTCAAAGGGAGTTCCTGCACCTGCCTCTCGTCAATGCGCGTCGGGTCTTCGAGCAGGACGTTGGCGCGCAGGTGGTGGTCGCGCACCTCCGCGCCGCGCTGCGCGTAGAAGAAGGAGGCCGGGTCTTCGAGCCGGTAGCCCGTGAGCGCGAGCACTGATTCGTCCACCACGACGACGGCCAGTTCGCTCCCCCGCACCGCGCGGCCCGCCGCGTCCTTCACCTCGATATTAACCGTCGTCTCGCCGCCCGGCTCCAAAGCCTTATCCTTCGGCGTCGCCGTCACCTGAAGCCTGCGCGCGAGCGGCGGGACTGAAAGGTTCAGCTCGCCCTCGGCGAAGGCCGGTCGCTTCGGCAGCTTCTCGTTCGCCACGCCCGCGTCGTCGGCGCGCGCCGCCGCGCCGACCAGGTTGACGTGTGCATAGACGTTCGGCGTGAAGGCTTCTTCAATCGGGATACGCAGCGTGTGCGAGGGGCCGTCCATGCGGAAGTGCTCGGTGCGGACGAGGCCCGAACGCCTGAGCGTGAGGACGCCTTCCGCCGGGAAGAAGGGCGTCTGGACGAGAACCTCGGCGGTCTCGCCCGCGCGATACTCCTTGCGGTCGGGAATGAGTTCGACCGACTCCTGCTCCACGCCGCGACGCGGCGGCTGCTTGCCACCGGCGACCCAGAGCGTCAACTCGCTCTCGTTCGGGCGCTCGCGGTCGTCGAGCACGCGCGCCGTGACGCGATACATGCCGCCCTTCTTGGGCGTGAAGGTACACTTCACGGCGTCGCTCGCCGAGCGCACGGAGCACTCCTGCGCGTCCGCCTCGGTCTGCCGCCACTCGCCCTTCGTGTAAGTCCAGTCGAGCAAGACGGCGCGCATCTTCACCTCGCGTCCGGCGACGGCTCGACCGTCGAGGTCGGTGACGATGGAATGGACGACGAGCGGCTCGCCCTGCCGGACGAAGGTGCGGTCGCTGCGGATGCCGACGTAGAGGTCTGCCGGGTGGACGAGCATCGTCGTCGTCGCCGTCCAAGTCTGCCGATTCACGTCCGTCACGCTGGCCTGCGCCGTGACGGACGAAGCCTGCGGGGGCCGCACGCCTTCAAAGTCAATCCGCAAACGATGGTTGCCCGCCGCGTCCGTCCGCCCGCCGAAAGTCTCGGTGCGGCTCGCCGCGCCCGGCCTCCCGTAACGCCCGCCGCCCCACCACGGCACCCACTTGCCGAAGGTATATTCGTCGCGGTTCGGCGGCGTGAAGTGTCCGGGCAGCGCCGTCACGCGCCAGAGGACTTCCGAGTTCGGCAGGCCGCCGCCCGCGAAGTAACTGGCCGAGACGGTCGCCTGCGCGTGCGCGCCGACGAAGTGCGGCCCCTCGCTCGCTTTGGCCGTGACCTCGAACTCCGGGCGGCGG
Organism: Pyrinomonadaceae bacterium; assembly: GCA_035761505.1. Taxonomy (GTDB): domain Bacteria; phylum Acidobacteriota; class Blastocatellia; order Pyrinomonadales; family Pyrinomonadaceae; genus JAIVJM01. The sequence goes on along the minus strand of DASTQX010000300.1, from coordinate 4,803 downwards.
AACTCCTGCACCTGAAACTGGTGCGTGTGCTGCCGCCGCTTGACCGAACTCGTCCCGCCGACCGCGTCGAGTTGGAGCGACGCGCCGCCGAGGTTCAGAGTGCCCGGCAGTTTGAACTTCAGGTCGAAGCCGCCGAGCGCGTTGAGTTGCGCCGCGCCCTTCGTCAGTTCGTTGCCGCGCGCGTCGCGCACCGCGTAAGAGACGCTTTCGACCGCGCCCGCGAGCGCGCCCACGTCGCCCGTCTCGCCGCCGCCGACGCGTCGAATCCAACCCTTGACGCTCACCTCCTCGCCGGGCCGGTACATCTTCCGGTCGTCGAAGACGTACCACGAGAGCGCGTCCGCGGCCTCGCGCCGCACCCAGCCGTTCTCCGTCCCCCACCACTCGGCGCGCTCCGGCAGGATGGCGACTTCCGCGCCGCGCCGCGCCACCAGAAGCCCCGTCGTCGCCGAAGACTTCGGCGGCAGAGCGAGCCGCGCCATGCCGTCCGCGCCGCTCACGCCCGCGCCGCCCCCGTCGTGCAACCTCATCTCGACGCCCGCGAGCGGCTGCCCGTCCTTGAGCGAAGTCGCCCACCCGACCAGCTCCGCGCGGTCAACCATCGCGTCGAGCCCGATGCCCGTCACCTGCACCCACGCGTGCCCCTTCTGCTTCTGCTGCCGCATGACGGGCGGAATCGTCTGCTCGACGACGACCACCACCTGACCCAGATTGTTTTCGAGCGCCGGGGCGAGGTCAACGCGCGTCTCGGTCAGCTCGTCGGGCTGGCCCGCGACCTTCACGACCCGCGAGGAGACGAGGCGGCCCGGCGGCTTGGGCTGCGTCTCCCGCCCGCCGCCGGAGTAGCCGTTCTCCGCGCGCATGTAGGCGTTGAAGCGCTCCCAGTCTTCGGGCCGGACGGCGTAGAGACTGACCTTGAGTGAAGGATGGTTGACGCTGTAGATCGAGTAGGTCGGCTGCCGCGCCGAAGGGTCGAGCACGATCAAGTGGCCGCCCTGCGAGAAGAGGTTCGGCGGCGCGCTGCCGACCGTGAAGTTGAGCGTCACGTCCTCGCCGAGCGTCTGTCCGAACTCGTCGCGCAGCGCGGCGGGCAGCGTCATCCTGTAAGTCGTGCGCCCCTTCTTCATGCCCTGCACGTAGAGGGTGTTGCCGTAGATTTGAATCTTCGGGTCGGGCAACTCAGGCGAGAAGCGCAACTGCTTCGCGTCGAAGGCGTCGCGGTCGAGCGGGTTGCTGAAGGTGATTTGCCACTGGTCGAACGGCGTGCAAGTCTTCTGCCAACCGCACTGGTGGCGCGTGACGCGCAAAGGCCCGAAGGTGCGGAAAGAGAAGCTCTGCGCCTTCGCCGTCACGCGCGGCCCTTCCGCCGAGGGCGTGCCGGGGCCGAACGTGACGCTTACGCCCGCGGCCTGCGGCAGCGCCGTCGCCGTCCCGCCGCCCGCGTCCACGGCCCGGAACGCGAGCCAACGCTCCTTGACCGCCGCCTTCGCCAGACGACTGACGTTGGAGTCAGCGGCAATTTCATCATCCGTCGCCAGACGAAGTTTCAGACCCGTCGCCGCCGCGCCGCCGCGCACGCTCACCGTCCGCAGCACCGCCGCCGGGTCAATCTTCTGATCGAACTCCGCGAACATGATGGCGTCCCGGCGGACGGGGCCGCCCTCCGGATACTTCGTCTTCAACTGCGGCGCGGGCGTCGAGAACTTCCAGGAGGCCGCCGCCTTCGGAGCGCCGCCGCTCGCCGAGCGCGCCGACGCATCCACGCTCACCGTGAACTCGGTCGCCATCGGCAGGCGTTCCGCCGCCGGGTCGAAGATGAGGGTCTTCGTCCCCAGCCAGCGCCAGCGCCCCGGCACTTGCGGCGAGAGCCGGACGGGCACGACGCGCGCGGCCTCGTCCTGCGAAGTGACGGCGACCATCGGCTGCGAGAAGGTCACGCTCAACTGCGGCGCGAGCGGGACTTCGCCCGTGGGCGAGTAGCGCACGACCTCGAACGGCCCCGTGGCCGCGGCGTCGGGCGCTTCCCTCTCTGCCGGCGCGGGGAAGGCCGCGAGCACAGTCCGGCCCGTGCGCGGCGGCGGCAGAGATTTCTCGCGCAGCGCGAAGTCCTGCTCGTCGCCCGCCTCGACCTTGATGGGCGGGAGTCGCTGCAAGACCTTCAACGTCTCGGCCTCCGACAACTTCTCCGCCGGGGCGACGTTCGACGCGGCGGCGGAGGGCCGCGACGCTTCCGACTCCTCCGCGCCCTCGCTCAGGCGAAAGCGCAAGCCCTCGCGCTCGTCGCCCGCGCCCTGCGCGGCGACGCTGGCGGCCTCGCCAATCTCTTCCGGTTCGGCGGCGTGTGTCATCGTGTTGCGCGGCGAGAGAGTGCCGAAGGTCAGTTGAAAAATCAGGAGCCAGCGGGCGGCGTTTTTGAGACGTGTCATCAAATCCTCACGAGACGGGATTAGCCTGAGCAAGACGCGGGCCTTGCCCCTGCTCAAGTAGAACGGCGGCGCGGGGAAGTCTTGCGGCGGCGTCCGCTTCGGGGTGCGACGGAATACTTCCGTCGAAGATACTTTTTCGCCCGTGGTTTTGTAAATAGAGTCGCGGTCGGCGGCGGGGAATCGTCAAAAAAGGAGTTTAAGTCCTACGAACATCAGGCTCCTGAGCGTTTTGCTCAGGAGCCTGATGGATGCCTCGACTTCCCGTCTCCGCCTTATCCGCTATTGCTTATACCGCAGAGGGGAGACGGTTTTTTAAAACCGTCACTTGCACTTCGAGTAGCCACAGTCGCGGCAGAAGTCGCAGCCGGAGGCGTGCTCCAACTGGCCGCGACATTCGGGACACTCGCTGATGAGCGAGAAGTTGGCGCTCGGCCTGGCCGCCGTCGTCTTGACCTGCACGGCGGGGGCCGCCTGTTGCTCGTAGGCGAGGGCGCGCGCCGAGTCGGGCTGGCTCTGGAGTCGGCGGCTCGTGAGCATGATGCACTCGGAGACGGCTTGCTCCGGCGAGGTCAGCAGGCGCTCGTTGAACCAGACCGAGTGCGTGCCCGTCACCTTGTTCAAGGAGCGCGCCACCTCGCGCGCGTCGAAACCGCCGCGCAGCATCTTCGAGGCGAGCAGGCCCACGCCGCCGGAAATCGGCCCGGTGGCGAAGACTTCGAGGATTTGACGACCGTCGTGATTGACCGTTACATAGAGGTTCGCGCCGTCGAAGGGAATCTGCCACGTCGCCCCGCGCAGCTCGCGCGGGCGCTCGACGCGCAGGTTCCGCGTGATCTCCTCGGAGAGCGCGGTCATGGCGGTCGGGACGGCTTCCGCCTCCGCGCCGCCCGTCGCCCCGGCCTCGTCAATCGTCGCTTCGGCGGCGGTCGCTTCGGCGACGATTGAGGGGTCGCACGCGACCTCGCCCGGCGCGGCCTCCGCGCCCTTGACGCTGGAGAGCACCTGCGAGTCGCGGCTCCCGTCGCGGTAGTAACTGACGGCCTTGCAGCCGAGTTCGCGGCCCAGACGATAGAGCTTATCTACGTTCTCGATGGTGTCGTCGCGCGAGCCGTTGCAGGTCTTCGAGACGCCGTTGTCCACGTGGCGCTGCGCCGCCGCCAGCACGTACACGTGCTGCTCGGCGCTGATGGACATCGCGTGGATGAAGTAGTCGGGCAGCTCGGCCTCGTGCTCGACGACGAACTCGGCGGCGCGGTCAATCGAGTCCTGATCCGTCTGGTCAACCTCCATCCCAAGAGCGCGCGCCGCAAGCGTGTGGACGTAGGTGCGCTTGCCGAGCGTGTCCTGCCGGACGTAGGCCCAGGAGAAGTTCGGCTCGACGCCCGAAGAGGTCTCGGCCACCAGAGAGATCGTGCCGGTCGGCGCAATCGTCGTCGTCTCGTAGTTGCGCGGCGTCAGCTCCACGTCTTCGGGGATGCCGATGTCTTCGCGCAGGAAGCGGTCGTAGGCTTCCTTGTTCGGCAGGTACTCCGGGAAGACGCCCTTCTCCGCGCCGAGGCGGCAGGACTCCGTCCAAGCCTCGCGGCGGACAAAGCGCATCACTTCGTCCATCAAGTCAATCGAGGCGGGCGAGCCGTACTTGACCTTTAACTGGATGCACAAATCCGCGAAGCCCATCACGCCGAGGCCCACGGGCCGCGTCCGCTTCACCACGTCGTCAATTTCGGGGAGCGGCCAAGAGCACACGTCAATCACGTTGTCGAGGAAGCGCACGCACCAGCGCGTCGTCTCGGCCAGCCGCTCCCAGTCCAAGCGCTCCGAGGCGTCGTAGAACTTGGCGAGGTCAATCGAGCCGAGGTTGCACGAGTTGTTGAAGTGGAGCGCCTGCTCCGCGCACGGGTTCGTCGCGTAGATCGGCCCCATGCTCTTCATCATGTGGTTGTGACGGTTGACCTCGTCAATGAAGATCACGCCCGGCTCGGCGTAGCGGTGCGCGGAGGCCACGATGCGGTTCCAAACGTCCGGCGCATAGACCATGCCGGGGCGCGGCGGCTCTTCCTTCGTACACGCGTCGAGCAAGCCCGCCGCCTGCGCCTCGTCGAAGGCCGCGCGGTCGCGGAACGTCACCGTCCCTCCGTCCTTCAAGCGGTAGATGGCGTAAGGGCCGTCCTGCACGGGGTCGAAGACGGGCTCTTCCCACGGCTCGTCGTCGAAGGAGAGCTGATACCACTCCTTATTGTCCACGGCGGCGAAGAACTTGTCCGTCACCGTCACCGACGCCTTCTTCGAGGCGGCCAACAGCCGGGAGTGGACGGAGCAGTGGTTCCAGCTCTCGTTCGAGGGCAACGCCTGGACGGAACACGTCCACGACCCCGTG
>DASTQX010000299.1:0-9837 GCA_035761505.1 Pyrinomonadaceae bacterium | reverse complement strand
AAGAAGGCGACCAGCGTCCTCGACGCCGTCGAGGGTTGATAAGGCCCGCTTCGTCCCGCGTGCCGGGACACGAACGAAGAAGGGGTCAAAGGTTAAAAGGGGAAACGGGTAAAAGGTCAAGACCTCTCCGGGCGGTTTCCCAGTCCCTTTGACCCTCTTCCCCTTTTAACCTTTGACCCTTTGGAATTTTATGAACTGTCCACAGTGCGGGAGACCTCTGCGAGAGGGCAAACAGTTTTGCACCAACTGCGGGACGCGCACGGCGCACGGCGGGCGCGAGTCTCTGTCGGAGTCCGTCCCGACCGTCGAGCGCGTGGATGCGGCTGCCGCTTCCGGGGCTGAGACCGTAACCGCGAGCGCCACAGACCCGCTCGTGGGGCGCGTGCTCGACGGCAAGTACGAGTTGCTGTCGCGGCTCGGCGAGGGCGGGATGGGCGCGGTCTATCGCGCCTCGCGCGTCCACATCGGCGACGTGGTGGCGGTCAAAGTCCTGCACTCGAAGCTCGTCAACGACGAGACGCTCGTCGAGCGCTTCCGCCGCGAAGCCCGCGCCGCCGCGCAACTCCATCACCCGAACATCGTCACCATCCACGACTACGGCGAGGCGCGCGGCCCCGAAGGCTTCGCCTACATCGTGATGGAGTTGGTGCCGGGCGTCTCCCTGCGCGAACTGCTGCGGAGCGAGGGCAATCTCGACGTGGCGCGCGCCGTCGCTTTGATGCGCGACATCTGCGCGGGCGTGGGCGCGGCGCACCGCCGGGACATCGTCCACCGCGACATCAAGCCCGACAACATCATCGTCCTGCCCGTGGACGAAGAGCACGAGCGCGAGCGCATCAAGGTCGTGGACTTCGGCATCGTCAAGCTGCGCGACCTCGCCGCCAACAACGCCATCACGCAGACGGGCGTGATGGTCGGGACGCCTTACTACATGTCGCCCGAACAGTGCCGGGGCGAAGACCTCGACGCGCGGGCCGACGTGTACAGCCTCGGCGCGCTCCTCCACGAGATGCTCGCGGGCTCGCCGCCCTTCACCGCGCCGAGCATTTCGGGCGTCCTCTCCAAGCACCTCACCGAAGCGCCGCCGCCGCTCCCGCAGGACTTGAACGTCCCGCCCGCGCTCCAAGTCGTCATCTCGCGCTCGCTCTCGAAAGAGCCCGCGGGCCGACAGCGCGACGCCGCCGAGTTCGCGCGCGAGGTTCAGGCCGCCGCCGGAGAGGCGAGGACGACCGGCGAAGTTCGCTCGACGGGCGAGGTGCGGACGACCGGCGACGTGGGACAAGGGCCGCCGACCACGCCGACCTTCCCGGCGGTGACGCACCCGGCGGCGGTGACGCCCGTCCCCGTGCAGCCCGTCCACACGCCCGTCCACACGCCCGCGCCGCAGACGCACTCGCAGCCCCTCACGCCGCAGACTTACCCGCCGCACGCCCCGCCGCCGCCGCAACACGCCTACCCTCCGCCGCCGCGCAAGTCGCGCGCGCCGCTCGTCATCGGCATCATCGTCCTCCTCTTCATCGGCGGGGGAGTCCTCGTCCTGGCGGGGCTCTTCTGGCTCGGCAGTCAGGATTTTGTCGAGGAGGCCAACAACAAGGCCAACAACCGCCGCGCGCCGTCGCCCCCGAACACGAACGGCGGCAAGAAGGGCTCGGAGCCTTCCGCTTCGACGCCGATGGAGCGCGCCGAGCAGAAGATTCTGAACGGCGCGACGCTCACGGCGGACGACCTCGCCTCGCTCTCGGCGACGGAGTTGCGCATCCTCCGCAACGTCGTCTATGCGCGCTACGGTCGCACCTTCCAGACCGCCGAGCTTCAGAACTACTTCACCGGGCGTCCGTGGTACAGGCCGCGCTCCGACTTCAACGAGAGGATGCTCACGGCGGGCGACATCGCCAACGCCGAGTTGATTAAGTCTTACGAGAGCGGCGGCGGCGCACCGCCGACCGCGCCCGTGGACGCCGCCACGGCGCAGAGAGAAGTCAGCCTGCTCCTCAACGGCTGGGTCGCCTCAACGAACGAGCAAGACCTCTTCGCGCACATGACCTTCTACGCCGACACGCTCGACACCTACTACCTCAAGAAGAACGCTCCCGCCCAGCAGGTGCACAACGACCGCGCCCGCGCCTTCACCCGCTACGACGCGATGGAGGTGACGCTCAGCAACGTCCAGATTAAGCCCGACGCCACGGGCACGCGCGCCACCGCCGTCTTCGACAAGACGTGGGGCTTCGTCGCCGACGACAAGGAATCCACCGGCTCCGTCCGCCAGCAACTCGACCTCGCCAAGTTCGGCGACCGCTGGCTCATCGTCGGCGAGCGTGACTTGCAGGTGCACTACCAGCACAGCGAAGAATATTAAAGGGAACGATGAACGCGGAGTGATGAATGACAAACTGAAGAAGCAAGAGCTTTGTCTTTCAGTTCATCGTTCCGCGTTCCGCGCTCGTCGTTTATCACCATGAGACTCGTCATCACGGAAAAACCTTCGATGGGGCGCGACGTGGCGGCGGCGCTCGGCGCGTCTCGGCGGGGCGAGGGCTTCATCGAGGGGCCGCGGGACATCGTGACGTGGTGCGTCGGGCATCTGGTCGAACTCGAAGACCCGGAAGCCTACGACCCGAAGTTGGAGCGCTGGCGGCTCGAAGACCTGCCGATTCTGCCGGAGAAGTTCAAGTACCACGCCTCGGAGCGCACGCTCGATCAATTCAAAGTCATCAAGGCGCTGCTCGCGCGCGAGGATGTGACCTCGGTCGTCAACGCGGCGGACGCCGGGCGCGAAGGCGAGTTGATCTTCGACCTCGTTTATACGCTGGCGAAGTGCCGCAAGCCGGTCGAGCGCCTGTGGATTTCTTCGTTGACGAGAGACGCCATCCTCGAAGGTTTCCGCAACCTGAAGCCCGCCGGAGAGTACGCCGGGCTCAGGGATTCGGCGCACGCGCGGCAGCGTGCCGACTGGCTCGTCGGCATCAACGCGACGCGCGCTCAAACTTTGCGCGCGCGTCGCGCGGGGCATCAGGGCGTCTATTCTCTGGGGCGCGTGCAGACGCCGACGCTCGCGCTCATCGTCGGGCGCGACCTCGAAATCTCCAACTTCGTCCCGACCGATTATTTTGAAGTCGTCGCCGACTTTCGCGCGCCCGGCGGCGAGTATCGCGGCCTCTGGTTCAACAAGAACGGGAGCCGCTTCGACAAGCGGGAAGCCGCCGAGGAGATCGCGCGCAAGGTCGAAGGACGGCAGGGCGTCGTCACGAAGGTCGAGAAGAAGGCCGCGAAGGAGCGCGCGCCTCTGCTCTACGACCTCACGACCTTGCAGCGCGCCGCCAACGTCCGCTACGCCTTCACCGCCACGCGAACTCTGGAACTCGCACAGTCGCTCTACGAGAAGAAGTTCATCACCTACCCGCGAACTTCGTCGCGCCACCTCTCGACGAGCGTCAATCAGGAGTTGAAGGAGCACGTCGAGGCCGCGTCGGTCGGCCCTTACGTCGCGTTCATCGAAAAGATTCTGGCGAAGGGGACGCCGAAGCTCACGAGCCGCCACGTTGACGACAAGAAGGTGACAGACCATCACGCCGTCATCCCGACGAAGCAGAAAGTTAATCCTTCGGCGCTCGAACCCGACGAGAAGAGAATCTACGATCTCGTCGCGCGCCGCTTCCTCGCGGCCTTCTACCCGGACGCGGAATTGGAACGCACGCACATCGTCACCGAGTCCGAAGGCGAGACGTTCGTCACGCGCGGGACGGTCGTCTTGAAGGCCGGTTGGCGCGAGGTTGACCCGCCCGCCAGAGACGCGAAGAAGTCTTCGGAGGACGAGGACGAGGAGGGCGCGGAGCTTCCGCCCTTGAAGGCGAAAGACCCGGCGGAGGTCTTGAAGGCCGAGGAGCTCGCCAAGCAGACGAAGCCGCCGCCGAGGTTTTCCGAGTCGAGCCTGCTGGGCGCGATGGAGACGGCGGGGAAGAAGGTCGAAGACGAAGAACTGCGGCTGGCGATGAAGGACTCCGGCCTCGGCACTCCGGCGACGCGCGCCAGCATCATCGAGACGCTTCTCAAGCGCGAATATGTGACGCGCGAGAAGAAGACGCTCGTCGCCACGCCGAAGGGCGTCGCGCTCATCAAGATGCTGCCGTCGCCGCTCCTGAAGTCGGCGGAGCTGACCGGGATGTGGGAGCGCAAGCTCTCGCAGATGACGCGCCGCGAATACCTGCTCGAAACCTTCATGGGCGAGGTCAAGGAGATGATTACCGGGCTCGTCTCCGAAATCGCGGGCTCGGAAGTCGAGCGCGGCCCCGGCGCGGGCGCGAGCGCGACGCCGAAGCCGGAAGGCGCTCTCGACTGTCCGAAGTGCAAAGTCGAAAACCGCGCGGGCTTCCTCTTGGAGCGCACGGGCGGCTCAGGGAAATTCCTCGCCTGTTCTCTGGGGCGTGAGGCGTGCGGGTTTTTAAGCGACGTGCCGAAGAACGCGAAGCAGCGCAAGGCCATGTTGGAAACTCGCTGCCCCGCGTGCGAGGGCGCGATGCGCTTGCGGCTGCCGAAGGAGAAGGGCAAGCACGCCTTCCTCTCGTGCGTGCGTTTCCCGGAATGTCGCGGCGCGCGTTGGTTCGACGAGAAAGGCGCGCTCGAAGAGCCGAGGCCCGCGCCCGTCACCGGCCCGCCGTGCGCGCAGTGCGGGACGCCGACCCTCAAACGCGGCCCCGCCACCTCCGGCAGTTACTTCTGGTCTTGCCCACGCTGGCGCAGCGACGGCACGGGCTGCAACTCCAAGCCCGTCTGGATCAACGAGGCGCAGGCATAAATTCTCCGACCCCGACGTTAAGAGTTCACGGCCCCGTGGAGCGAGCGCCAAGACTCGTGGAGCAGTTCGTCTATGCGCCGCCAGTCCTCTTCGTTGACGCCGCCCTGCTCGGCTTTGGTGTCGCGTATCTCCATCGCTTCGGCGCGCAGCCGCGCGTGCTCCGCGAGTCGTTCGGCGGGGACGCGGTAGATTTCGGAGGCGAGGTCGGCGAGCGCGCGTTCGAGGTCGCCGGGCGCGTGGCGCTTGCGCTCGCGGTGGACGATCCACCATTCGAGTTCGAGACGCGCGGCGCGCTCCACGTCGAACTCCACGTCGCCGACCTGCCGGATGGCCTCGTAAAACTTGACGAGGTTCGGGAGCGCCCGCTCGTAGTCCGCGCGCCCGCGCCCGTCCTTGAAGACGAAGGCCGCCTTCGCCGCCTGATACGCGACGACGTTCGAGCGCACGAGCGGCAGGCGGTACTGCGTGCGCAGCAACTCGCCGAGCTGCACGAACAGCCGCGCGCGCTCGCGCCCGTAGTACGAGCGCCACATCGCCGTCTCCAAACGCGCCACTTCGTCGGCGTCGAACTCGCGCAGGCTCGTCCGGCGCGGCGCGTAGAGGTCGTAAGCGACCCACGCGAGCAGCAGCGCGAGCGCCACGCCAAAGACCTTCAGCACGCGCCGCACCCGACCTCGCCCGCGCCGCGCGGGGAGAACTTCAGTAGTTGTCACCATTCGCAGCCGTCCTTCCTGAGAGCGTGTTTGAAAACAGCAGTGGCAGAACTCGTCGCTGCCCTTCACGTCTCGTTTAATTCAACCATTCATCACCCGCGTCGAGTTCCTACGGCAAGGCTCTCCGCTTATCTTCTTCATTCCGCCTCTTCCTGCTTCGACATGACGCGCCACAGCTCGAAGGCTTCCTCGTCGAAGCCCTTGAGACGCGCTTCCAGCGGCTCGGTCGTGAAGCCTTGCGCGGGGTCTGCGAGCAGTTCTTCGACTTCCGGGTCGCGGCGCACGTCCGAGGAGATGACGCAATCTCTCCCGGTCGAGAGCGGTTCGAGACGGGCGGCGATGTTGACGTTTGAGCCGAAGTAGTCGAGCCGCCCGTTCAACGTCACGGCGATGCACGCGCCGTTGTGGATGCCCGCCTTCAAGGCCAACGGGCGCGCGCCCGCGAGCGGCGAGGCGAGCCGCCTTTGCGAACTCAGGACGGCGCGGAGCGCGGGCGCGGGGCGCGGGAAGACGGCCATCACGGCGTCGCCGAGGGTCTTGACGATGGAGCCGCCTTCGTGAGCGATGGCCTCGCGCAGCACGTCGAAGTGGTTCATCACCGCGCCGAAGGCGACGGCGTCGCCGATCTCTCGGTAGAGGCGCGTCGAGTCGCGGAGGTCTGTGAAGAGGATGGTCATCTGCCCGACGCTGATGCGGTCGCCGGGGCGGAGCGCTTCGGTCGCGAAGAGGTCGCGGAAGAGTTGCAGCGCCGTGACCTCGGCGGCGGTCGCCGCCTGATCGTTCCACGCCGTGCGTTCGAGGATGAAGAGCTGCTTTTCGGCGGTCGCGTTCTCGAAGACAAGCTCCGGCGTCGCCGAGAGTCGAAACTCGCCACTCGGCCACGGCTCTTCGTCGGCGCGGAAGACCGCCGCGTTCTCGCCGCGCGGCGCGACGAGGAGCAGGACGCCGCCCTGCGTGCCGTGCGCGCGGACGCGGTAGCGCCCCTCTTCGAGTCGCGTCGAGAGCGTCCGGCGCTCGCCCGGCGCGACGAGCTGCTGCGCGACGATGTGCGGCGTGACCTGCGGGCCGCCGACGCAGAACTCGCGCTCGGCGACTCGACGGAGCGAAGCGTTCGGGCGGAAGACGACCTCGACCGAGCGGTCGAAGTTGACCACGAAATCTACGTTGCAGCTCTCGCAGTGCTGCCCGGAGCGAATCTCGGCGAGCGTCGGGACGGAGCGCGACGCGCCCCGGCAGAGCGGGCAGAGGAGTTCCCACCGAAGGTCAAGAAGTCCCGCCCGCGTTGCCAGCAGGCAGAGTTGCAAAACCTCCCGGCGCGGCGCGCGCCAACAGTCGGCGAGCACGTAAGGCCGCAGGCGCGTCAGCGTCAACTCGTCGCCCCGCTCGATGGTCTCGACGAGCCGCCCGACGAGTCCGGCGTCCGCGCCGGTCTCTAAGAGTTTATGTTCGAGCGACGCGAGGAGCGCGCGCTCTCCCATGTCGAGATGAGCGACGGTGAGCAGCCCGGAGTCGAGACTGTCTCGGCCCGCCTGTTCGTCGTAGCGGCGGAAGGTGTCGGCGAAGCGGCGAGCCGAGATGCGACCGATCTGCAAGGGAATCGCCGCCCGGCCCAGAGCCCCGCGCGGCGTCGCCCACACTTCGTAAACGAGTCGCGTGCCGCCGCCCTCGCGCTCGTGCAACTCGGCGGCGACGCGCATCTCGGCGACGGGGCCGCCCCGGTATCTGCGCACCACGCCGAAGCGGTGCGGGCGCACCCACTCGAAGGGCTCTTCCTCCCACTCGACGTTGAGGCCGAGTTTGGAGAGGCTGAGCCTGCGCGCCTTCGGCCTCTTCGCCGCGCCGCCGCCGCCGTCGTCCGTCTCGGCGAAGGCGACCGCCTTGAGCGCGGGCACGCCCGCGTCGCGGTTAAAGCGGTTCGTGTCGGCGACGGCGGGCCAGAGCGCGGCGGGGCTCGCGCTCAACTCGTACTCCCAACGGTAATGAAACTCTTTCTGTCCCAACTTTTTCTTTGAAGTGCGGACGCCGGTGGCGAGGCGGCGAAGTCGAAAAGCACTGCGTTCGGACGGAGCCGCCGAAGGAACGAGGGTTTAATGCTTCGACGGCCCGCAAGGCTTGCGGACGAGCGCGGCATCTTGTTTCAGACTCGCCCGTCGAGTCAACATCAATCCCGCGCCGTTTGTATTACGTCGCGGCGCGCTCCGGCGGATTTCAGTCGAGGCTAGAAAGGCGCGCGGGCGCGAGTGCTTCGCGCGTGAAAGCCCGTCTGTGGCGCGTAAATAAATGGTGACAGCGTGCCGGTTGTTTGTTAAGTTGCGGACGTTGTAACTACCAAGTGGATGCAAGGAGAAAAGGCGATGGCAACGAAGAAAGCGACGAAGAAATCGGGCGGCGGAAAGAAGAAAGCGGCGGCGAAGAAGTCCTCTTCCAAATCAGGCGGTAAGAAGGGCGGCGGCAAGAAGGCCGCGAGCAAGAAGTCCGCGTCGAAGGCGGGCGGCGGCGCGAAGAAGTCCGGCGGGAAGAAGTCCGCGTCGAAGAAGTCTTCGGGCGGCAAGGGCGGTGCGAAGAAGGGCGGCGCTAAAAAAGGCGGCGCGAAGAGGTCTTCGGGCAAGAGGGGCGTCGGCAAGCCGAAGAGCCCGTCCAAAGCCATCTCGGCGGTGAAGAAGGCCGCGAAGGACGCTCTGCTCGGCGCGGCGACGGGCGCGATCATCGGCGCGCTCAAGGGCGGCACGGAGCAGTTGGAGAACGCCGCCGGTTTGAACAGAGAACCCGGCGGCGAGCAGGAGGGGGGCGGAGGCAAGTAAGCGGAGCTTTCCGTCAGTTTCCTCGTCCCGTTCGTGACGGGCGCTCGACGAAGGAGGCACGGCCTCCGAAGCATTGCGAGCGAGTCGAAGTCAGGAGGGCCGGAAGTGCGTCGGCACGCGTGCGAAGCGCGCCGCCAGACGCTTCCGGCCCTCTACACTTTTTGCCTCCCGTTCGGAATCTCTTACGAAGACTTGCGCCGTTTGAAGTAGAGCGCCGTGGGCGTGCCGCCGGGGCCGCCCTGCCGGACTTCGAGCGGGCCTTCGCCGACCATCTCCCAGCCCTCTTCGCCGAGCTTGAAGACGGCCTTCGCCACCGCGCTCTCGTGGACGCTCGCCTCGATGGTCTCCACCTGCACGTTGCCCCTGCGGAAGTAGCTGATCCAGTACTGGCCCCCGCGAATCGAGCCCACGAACTGCGCCTTCGTGACCGCGCAGTATTCCCACTTCAGCTCGTCCACTTCATCTTCGCGCCCGCGCTCCTGCGCCTCGGCACTCACGGGCGCGAGCGACGCGACCGGCCACGAGCGCCCCGCGAAGACGGCGAGCAGCAGCAGGACGGACAGCAGCAAGTAGTGTTTCGCTTTCATCTCTCTCGACCTCACTTTCAACTTGGCGGGTAAGGACAGACAGCACACGCGCACTGACGGCGCTCGGTGCGGAAACTATTACACCGCCTGTTTCCGTGAAAGCAAGAGGGAAGTGCGCTCGGTCGAGAGCTTGAGGCGAGTGACGAATCTCTCCGTCAACTGCGGAGCGGAGTGAGGAGCTTTGTTTGTCGAGAGGCCGTCTTATTCGAGCGAGGTCGTCTTGCCGCCGGAGAGCAGCATCCCCATCAACTTGCTCAGCCGCTCAAAGTCAATCGGCTTGGTCAGGTAGCCGTTGAAGCCCGCGTCGAAGGCCGCCTGCCGAAAGCCCTCCGTGTCGAAGGCCGTGAGCGCGATGACCGGCACGTCTTGGAGCGTGGACTCTTCGCGGATGCGCCGCGTCGCCGCGAGCCCGTCCTGCTGCGGCATCGCGATGTCCATCAGAATGAGGTCGGGCCGCGCCAGTTTGGCGACGGTCAGCGCGTCCTCGCCGTTGTTGGCCGTCACGACGCGGTAGCCGTTGTCCTGAAGCCACAGGCTGATGAGGATAATATTGTCGCTCACGTCGTCCACGACGAGGATGGTGTTGCCCTCGTCCCTCAGCGCAACCGGCTCAGTCAGCTCTGTCGTCATGGCGCTCATTATCACCCTAGTCCCCCCGAAGCTCAAACACTGAAGAAACGACTTTCAAAAGAAGAGGCCCGGATGCGCTCTCCCCTTCGCATCCGGGCCTCTCTGCACAGCCCACGATGCACGAGGCACCGTCGGCTGAACTTTAAACGAGACGCGGATAAGTAAATCAATCCGCGTGCCAACGCTCTCCGCCGCCGCCGCGCGCCGAATACCCACGCTTTAAAGGAGTTTCGGAAGCCTCCCGGAAACCGCGCGCCGGACGGGCATCCGGAGGTGACGAAATGGTTAAGTACCCTCTACCAAATCGGTCG
>DASTQX010000298.1:0-1009 GCA_035761505.1 Pyrinomonadaceae bacterium | reverse complement strand
GCCGCTGCGTCGGCGCGCTCCCTTCGCGTGGCTCGCTCGCGCGCTCGCTCGCGAAGCGGTGGCTTGGGGCAGCTACGCTTTTGCTTCCTTCTCTTTTTCTTTCGGCTTGCGCGCCGCGCGCTTGCGCGGCGCTTTGGCGGGCGCAGGCTCGTTCGTCGCCTGCAGCACGACCAGCCGCGTCGCGAACACCTTCCGGCCGTGTTCGTCGAAGTCAATCACCGTGTGGTGCTCGTTGACTTCGACGAGCGTGCCCGTTCCGTACGTCGGCTGGGAAACCCGATCGCCTTTGGTCCATGCCTTCATGCGGTTACCACCGCGGCTCGCGACGCCCGCCGCCGCGGTTGCCTCCGCCGCCGCCGTATCCGCCGCCGCCGCCGAATCCGCCCTCCGGCTTCGGACGGGCTTCGTTGACCGTCAACGCGCGGCCGCCCATCTGGTACTGATTGAACTCGGTCGCAGCCTTCTGCGCTTCCTCGTCGGTGGCCATTTCGACGAACGCGAACCCGCGGGCACGGCCAGTCGCGGCGTCACGCATCACGCGGACCGATTCCACGTTGCCGGCGCGGCTGAACAACTCCTGCAGTTCCGCCTCCCCGGTGGTATAGGGCAGATTTCCGACGTACAGCCTTCGACCCATCACGCTCTCCTCGCCCGGCCGCCGGCCGGGGTTACCCAACACTCCGCACGGACCACGAACTCACGGCGGTAGCGGCTCGTCGGCTCTGCAGAAGCGTGGAGGGAAGAACGAGTCGGACTTCGAGGCTCGATCGGCTCTCTTCGCGGGCGAAGCAGGCGGTGCTGACCACCAAGGGCGCGTAGTCTATCAACGGCCCCGAAGACAAGCAAGCGAAGGGCCGACGGTTTGCCCGGATTAGCTCTGCCAGTCCTCAATTGTCCGTTTGCGTCCTACACCACCGCCCGTCGTCGCGCGGACCGCCTCCCCTGGTAATGCGGGACCTTCAGGTCCGCCGTGCAAGGATGAAATAATCCCCGCGTGCAGCTTCAGCTT
>DASTQX010000297.1:0-41162 GCA_035761505.1 Pyrinomonadaceae bacterium | reverse complement strand
CGCGTTCTTCGTTTTTGGCTGGCGTGCGTCTTGAGGAAGACCGTCGAGGCCGTGCTGGCCTGAGTGAGTAAATTTTCCCCGGTCATCGTATTTCTTACATCTCTCCGTCCTCTGCGGGGCTGCGCATCCTAACAAAATTGCGGCGCTGCGGACGGCATCCAAATTGTATTAAGCACCCGCGTTACACTCACTGCCCTGCAAAGAAGCTTATCCCGAAGCACGGGACTGAACGGAAGCCTCTGACGACGATAACTGGCGTGCGCGTGAACCGCCGAGAGGTGTTGATGCTCACGCCGGGCGTCGGTTAGCGGAGGAGTCCCGCGCGAACAGCAAACTTGCGCCGCCGGCGGACGCCGGAAACCCGGTAGCGGAGCCCGTCTCCGCCGGTGGCTAACAATCGGCCTCACCTGTCCCCCGAACGTCACTTGAGCACGTCGCGGCGGCGCGAGCGAGCGTGCCTGCGACGGCAGAGCGACGGCTGCGGGGACTCACTTCCTCATTAAAGAAGGAGAAAGAACATGAGAAGCTTGAAGCACAAGATCGAACTCACCGGGTTGACGCTCTTCATGGTGATGGCCTTGTTCGCGGGTCAGGCCGCCGCGCAGGTTCCCAAGCCCAACGTCTTCGACGGCGGCAACCGGTGGCTCATCACGGCCTTCGACGACAGTTCCTCGGTTCACCAGCAATGGGCGACGCAAGGCATCTGCTTCCTCCCTTACGTGGTGAGCGGGACGCACATCCGCGGCGTCTGGTACTCCGACACCTTCCCGAACTGGAATGGCCGTTACAGTCAGGAGGGCGATAACCTTCTGATGCACGGGAACTGGGCCAACTTCCGTGGCAGCGATGGGATGGTCATTGACCTCTTCGCAGGGACTTCGACGAAGGACGTGGGCGGGGGGCAGTGGACGGAGTGGTGGAACTTCGGCGCTAACGGCACCACCGTCGTCTTCGCCAACACGCGCCTGAGCCGCGTCGGTAAATGCCCGCTCCCGACGAACGTCGGCACGCTGACGCAGGCGGAGCTTGAGACGTTGAGCGCGGAACGCTCTCGCAGCGTTGGCCCGCGTCTGCGCAAGGACGGTAAGGAGGCGGATCATCCGGGCGACCCCGAACAGGTGCCGCTCGCCGAAGAGACGCCGCAATAGCCGCGACCGGCAGACACGCTGCGCCGTATGGCTGACGGTCTGAGGGGCGGGGTCTGGCAAAGTCAGACTCCGCCCCTCCTCACGATAGGATTGCAAGAACTTTCCGACTGAAGTCAACTTTCTTGACGACGCGCTTCGAGCCGCCCGCGCAACCTCACCCGCCGAAAAGCTCCACCTGACATCGAACCCGACGCCGAGCGCGGCACGAGAACACCCGCCGGGCCGACGACAATCTGCCGTCTCACCGGAATCTTACTGGTTGAGCCGACCGGCGAGGTTCGCTACCACCGCCACCAATTCGTTCGGCTCAAGCGGCTTTGAAACGTGGAGCTGGAAACCGGAGCGGAGCACCCTCACGCGGTCTTCCGCCCGCACGTAGGCGGTCAGCGCCGCCGCCGGAATCTGCCCGCCGCGCTCCGCCGGGAGCGCCCTCACTTTGGCGATCAGGTCGTAGCCGTCCTCGCCCGGCATGCCGAGGTCGCTGATTAAAACGTCGGGACGTGACTGGGCGATGGCCTCTAGCGCCTCGGACGCAGACCCGGCCATGATGACTTCCATCTTGCAATATTCGAGCACGGCGCGAATCATCTCACGCGTGTCCGCCTCGTCGTCAACGGCGAGCACCCGCAAGCCCTGAAGCGAGGGGGGACAGTTGATCTCCGAATGGCCGCCGCCGTCGAGGGGCAGGCGCTCTGCCCGTCCCGGCCCCCGCTTGAAATTGACGAAGGGCAGGCTGATGGTGAAAGTCGCCCCCTTCCCCTCGCCCTCGCTTGCGGCCCTCACCGTCCCGCCGTGCAGTTCGACCAGTTGGCGGACGATGGAGAGGCCGAGGCCCATCCCGCCGTGCACGCGGTTGGTGGCGGGGTCGGCCTGCCGGAAGCGGTCGAAGATGTGAGGCAGGAACTCAGGATTGATGCCCATCCCGGAATCCCGCACCGTGATCTCCACGCGAGAGGCGACGCTCCCCAGACTGACCGTTATCTCCCCGCCCGCTGGAGTGAACTTGATGGCGTTCGTGAGCAGGTTCCAGACCACCTGTTGCAGGCGGTCGGCGTCGCCGTTGATCGGCCCGGAGCGCGGGTCGAGCGCCGTCGTCAGGCGGACGCCTTTCGCCTCCGCCGTGGGACGGGTCGCCTCGACAGCCGCCTCGATGATGGCGGTTAAGTCGACCGTGCGGAGGTCGAGCCGGAGCTTGCCGCTGATGATGCGCGAAACGTCGAGCAGGTCGCTGATGAGTTGATTCTGCGACTGTGCGTTGCGGTGGATGATGTCGAGCGCGCGGTCGTGCGCCTCACCTTCGAGGCGGCCCGCAAGCAGCATGTTCGACCAGCCGAGGATAGAGGTCAGGGGCGTGCGCAGTTCGTGCGAGACCGTCGCAAGGAACTCGTCCTTGAGCCGGTTAGCTTCCTCCGCCTCCTCGCGCGCGGCCTTCTCGCTGGCGAGCGCCCGCGTGCGCGCGTCCACCTGCGCTTGCAACTCCGCCTCGCGCGCCACGCGCTCGGTCACGTCCTCGATGACGGTCAGCGTCCCGATGACGCGTCCGTCTTCGGCGATGAGCGGCGAGATGCGCGCCGTCTGCTGCATCTCCGCGAAGCCACCCATGCCGGCGTCCGTCGGGAGCGGCAGCAGGTGGCCGTGCAGGCGCTGCGAAAGTACCCTCGTCTGCCCCTCCAGCACCCACTTGTATTGACGATCCAGCCGCCTCGTCTCCAACACGGAGTAGACTTCCAGCAGGTTCCGTCCCAGCACTTCGGACGCGCTCAGCTCGCTGTGCTCTTCCAGCCAGCGGTTCCAAACGCGTATCTTCAACCGGGCATCCGTAATCAGGATGCCTTGCCCCGCGAGATCATTCATCCAACGCAGCAGCGCCGCGTTGAGCAACGTCTCTTCATCAGGACTGGTCTTCGAGGTCATGGCAAAAATGTCCCGCGTCTCGGTCGGCCTTCAGGATTGCCCCTGCCGCTCTTCCCATGCTTCGACTTCATGTATCAGGCGGTCGAGTGAGGTGACGCTCAAGACCATCACAAGGAACCCGTTGACGGCGCTGTCGCGGATGTGAAAGGCCGTGTAGACCACCAGCGCGTACTGCGTCTCGCCGCCGCCGCCGATGAGAGAGGCGAGCAGTTCGTCGAGCGTCTCAAGATGCAGGCGTGGGACTGAGAACGAGACGCGCACGTCCAGTAGATTGCCGAACATCCCCAGACAGGCGTTCAGCAGGATGTTCCCCACCTCGGTCAGCACTTCGCGCGCCGACTCGTCGAGGCGGCTGGAAGGAGGGCCGCCCCCGTCCGTCAGCAAATCCGTCAGGTGTACAGCGCCGTCGTGATTGAGCAGCAGGAGCGCGTCGCCCGCGACCGGCCCGCCGAAGACCTGATGGATGGAGGCGACTTCGCCGGGGATGAATTTGGCGAGCGCCTCCGGCAACTCGGTGGTCGGGTGGACGGAGACCTCCGGCGCGTTGAGCAGGACGCGGTGCCCGGTCAACTCGGAGAGGGCGGCCCCGGTGCGCGAGAAGGCGATGTTGATGAGTTCGGCAATCGCGTCGCGCTGGCGGTCGGTCAGTTCCATGTCGTTACTTCCCCCCCATCGCGGACTCGACCGCGCCGAGCACGTTCTCCGTCACGAATGGCTTGTTGATGAAGGCACGCGCGCCCGCCTCTTCGACCATCGCCCTCGTCGAAGTCTGAACGTCGGCGCTGGCGACGACGACGCGCGCGCCCGCGTCAAGTTCGCGCAGCTTGGTCAGAACGTCGAGCCCGTACATGCCCTTCATCACGAGGTCGAGGAAGACCAGATCGGGCTTCTCGATGAAGTAGAGTTCGAGCGCGGCCATTCCTTCTTCCGCCTCGACGACGTTGTACCCGGCCCCCTCCAGAATGCGCCGCAGCGTCCGGCGCGACATCGCGGAGTCGTCCACCACCATTATTTTTTTACTCACACCGCCTCCCGTATCGCCTGCGCCAACTTGTCGAGCGGCACGCTCCGGTCGCTCAACCCGGCCTCCACCACGGACGAGGGCATGCCGTACACGACGCACGTCTCTTCGCTCTCGGTGTAAATCAGACCGCCCTGCGCCTTAATCCACGCCGCGCCCTGCTTGCCGTCCGAACCCATCCCCGTCATCACCACTCCGAGAACTCTCTGCTTGTAAATATCCGCCGCCGACTGGAACAACACGTCCACCGACGGGCGGTGCGGCAGCTCAAAAGGTCTCGAATCGAGGTGCGCGACCACCTCTCCGTCCGCCCGGCGGCGAAAGGTCAGGTGCCGACCCGCCGGGGCCAGCAACGCGACACCGGCGCGCAGCACGTCGCCCTCGTGCGCCTCGCGCACTTCGAGCGGCGATTGCTCGTCCAATTTTCGCGCGTACATTTCAGTGTAACCGACCGGCATGTGCATGACCATCGCCACGGGCGCGGGAAAGTCCACGGGCAGTTGAGGGATCAACTGTTTCAAAGCCTGCGGGCCGCCCGTGGAAATCCCGATGACCACCACGTCCACCAACTCCTTGCGCGTGACCGAGGCGGGGGCCGCCTGCTGCGGCAACGTCTCCGCCTCCGCAGCCGGTGCCGAGGTTTTGACGCGTGCCATCGGGATACCGGCAGCGGTCTTGACCTTCTCGATCAACTCGTCGCTGACCTCGAATATCTTCTCGGTGGCGAGCGCCGTCGGCTTCTGCACGAAGTCCACCGCGCCCGCGTCGAGTGCGGTCAGCGCGGCCTCGCCCGTCTCGCTCGCAATGCTCATGATGATGATCGGCAAAGGCCGCCGCCGCATCTGCTCGCGCACGAACCCGACCCCGTCCAGTTCGGGCATGATGAGGTCGCAGGTGACCACGTCCGGGTCGAGTTGTTCCACCAGCTCAAGCGCCTCGTGCCCGTCGTGCGCCGTCCCCACCACTTCGAGGAACGGGCTGCGCGAGAGCATCTGCTTCACGACTTTGCGCACGTAAGCGGAGTCGTCCACCACCAGAACTTTGAGAACTCGATCCATGAATAATCCTTTGAAGGGGCGGTCAGCCCGTGTGCGGACGCCTCACATAGACGAACGCGTCTCCTATCTCCTGCAACTCGAAAGCCTCGGCAACCCTCAACAGAGATTCCGAGGCGGCGACGAAGAGATACGCGGGCGGCCTGATGTGCGCCGCGAACGTGCGCACCGTTCTGCCGATGGACTGGTTCGAGAAGTAGATGAAGACGTTGCGGCAAAAGATGACGTTCGCCGCAGCCCGTGGCGCGACCTGCGCCTCGTCCATCAAATTAACCACGCCCCACTCGATGCTCGCGTGCAGCTTAGCGTCAACGCGCCACGTTTTTGTCTCGCCCTCCTGCCTGAAGTATTTGGCGCGCAACTCCGCCGGCAGGTTGCGGAACGAGCGCTCGCGGTAGATTCCGCGACGTGCCTTCTCAACTGCCGCCGGGCTGGCGTCGCTGGCCCGAATTTCAATCGGCGCGCGCGCGAGCCACCCCGCCTCGCTGAGCGCCATCGCAATCGTCAAAGGTTCCTCGCCCGTCGCACACGCCGCGCTCCAAATCCTGAGCGGCCCGGCACCGGGCGCGGCGAACCAGCGCGGCACGATGATTTCGACCAGCGCGCGCACCTGATCCATCTCGCGCCAGAAGTAAGTCTCCGGGACGGAGAGCGCGTTCATCACGCTCAGCCACTCGTCCTGCGATGCCTCGTCGTATTTCAGCAGGTAGTAATAGTCCAGCAGGGAAGTGAACCCGCGCTCGATGACCAGCGGCGACAACTTATCGGTCAGGATGTCGCCCTTCCCGTTATCGAAAAAGAGCCCCGTGCGCTCGTGTATCAGGTCACGCAGCAACCTGTCCGCCCCGCCCGTGATACCTAGACTCCCCGTATTGACGCCCATTGTTCTTCGGCCCGCGACGAACGGTCGGGGGCTCTTCCGCCTTTAGCTAACGTCTTCCGGCTTCCCGCTTTTCATCATCCCAAGCGCTTCGGCTGCCACGCGCACGATGTCCGGCTCGTCCGACTTGAGCAGCGGGGCGACCGCCCTGACCGCCGTTTCTCCGCCGATGCTTCCCAACGCCTCGACCGCCGCGATGCGAACGTGATTCGATTTATCGTCCCTCGCCAGTTCCGCGAGCGCGTCCGCGCTCTCCGCAAGCTTCAGCCGACCGAGCGAACGCGCGGCGAAATAGCGCACCCACGAATCATCGTCGCCGAGTGCCTCAATCAAAGACGCCGAAACCTCCGGGCCTTCGGCCAGTGCCATCGCGCCCGCCGCCGCCGCCCTCACTCTCGGCGTCTCGTGTCGGAGCGCGCGCACGAGCGCGGGCGTCGCGCGCTCGTCTTCGAGAAAGGGAAGGTGCTCGACCGCCGCACGGCGCACGCGCTCTTCTCGGTCGCGGCACCGCTCCAACAGAAGCTCGACGCATTCGGGATAGCCGAAGTAGCCCGCGACCTTGACCGCCGATTCGCGCACGTTGGGGTCTGGGTCGTCGAGGAGCGGCAGCACGCGCCCCGGCATCGAAGGCGAGCCGAGCGAGTTCAGCGCGCCGACGACCGATTGCCTCACCGCCGCGTTCGGGTCGCCGACGAGGGCGAGCAACGCCTCGAACGCGCGCGGGTCGCCGATCTTCGCCAACGCGTCCGCCGCCGGAATCACCAGCTCCGGGTCATCGTCCAGCACTTCGACCAGCGCGGGCGCGGCGCGCGCGTCGCCGATGCGTCCGAGGGCGACGACCGCCGCCTTTCTGATTTCGAGGTCTTCCGACTGGAGTTGTTCGACAAGTAACTCCGTCACGCGCGAGCCATGCCGGACTAACGCTTCGACCACCTCGCCGCGCGCGTCCGCGCGTCCGAGCAGGCGCGTCAGGGCGCGCTCGACCGCCGCGCCTTCCAGCCACCCGACGACCAGCGCGAGCGGGCGCAGTTCTGCGGCGTCGGAGTCGTCCAAAGCGTCGAGCAGATTCCGCGCGCCCGTCGGGTTGATGGCCGCGCGGCTCAGGTCGGAGATGTACGCGCCCTCGCCGTAGAGTTTCTCGAAGCGGTCATGGAGCGCGGCGAGCGCCCGCGCAGCAATCCGCGTGGGGGCTTCGGGCGCGTTCAGCAGCGCGGCGAGCGGCGCGACCGTCTCTTCGTCGCCGAGGCGACCGAGCACGTCGGCGGCAGCCTCGCGCAGCAACTCGTCTTCGAGCAGCGGCACGACACGCGGCGCGACCCGCGCGTCGCCGATGTGCGCCAGCGCGTCGAGCGCCGGGAACGCGAGAAAGAAGTCGCGCGTCTCGGCGATGGACACGAGCGCGTCCGACGCTTCGGCGGCGCGGAGCTTGCCGAGGGCTTCGACGGCGTGGTAGCGCACGTTGGCGTCCACGTCTTCGAGCGCGCCGAGGAGCGCGGGAACGGCTCGCACGTCGCGCTGCTCTCCGAGCGCGAGCGCCGCCTGCATGCGCAGGTCTGCGTCCTCGTCGTTCAGAAACTCCAAGAGCGACGAGAGCGTGTCCACGTCGCTCATCGTGAGCACCTGAAGCGCGCTGTTGAGGAGGCCGAGATGATGGTGATTATCGCGCACCGACGCTAAGAGCGCGGCGATGGCGTCCGGCGCGGCCCTGCGCGACAAGCCCTCGACGGCCACGCGGCGGACGCGCCAGCTCTCATCTTTCAACGCGCCCAGAAGTGGCCGCGCCGGTTCGAGCGAAGCGTCTCCGGCGAATACCTGTGCGGCGCTGAGCCGGGCGGCCTCGTCGGCGCTGGCGAGTTGTTCGGAGAGGGCGCGCTCGCGCTCCAACCTCGCCGTCACATCTTCGACCGTGACGAGCGCGCCGGTTATCCGCCCGTCCTCGTGCAAGGGCGCGATGGTCACGCGCTGCCGCATCTTGTCGAAGTGCTCCGAGGCGGTCGCCGGGGGACACGCAATCAGATAGCGATGGAAAGCCGGCGCGAGGACTTCGACGACCCCTTCGTCCAGCACCCGCCGGAAACGCGCGAGCAGCCTGCGCTCTTCCAAGTCGGGGAGCAGTTCGACGAGCGGTCTCCCGCAGGCCGCGTCCGCAGGGATGCCGGTCAGACGTGCGAGGGCCGCGTCCCAGATTTGAATAACGAGACTCGCGTCGGTGGTGAAGACGCCGATTGAATTGTCTGAAGGAGTCAGGTTATCCATCCCCGTACACGTTAACGAACACGCCGAGCCCGTCCCAGCCGGGCGCGCGCAGCCCCTTCATCACCCCGCTTCGTCGGGACGTTCCGGCCCGCCCGTCTCGGCATCTCCGACCTGAGCCTGATTCTTTTTCGAGCGGCGTGGCCTCCCGTTCGCGCGCGGGCTGGCGCTTGAGCGTCGCGCCCCATTTTCGACCACCCGTCCCGCGTTCGTGTCGTTCACGATCCCGGCGAGTTGCTGCGCCCGCTCAATCAAACTGGCGGTGCCGTCCAGAGTGGCTTCGACTCCGTGCGCGTTGCGCTCGGTGATCTGCCGGATGTCGGTGAGCGTGCCTAAAACCTGCTCGGCGGATGTCAGGTGTTGGCGGTTCGAGCGCGTGATGAGCCCGACCTCTTTGGAGATGCTCGTGGTTGCGGCAATCATGTCGCGGGCGGCGCGCGCCTGCTCGGCTATCGCTTTGGCGAGTTGGTCGCCCTGCTGGCGCATGCTGTGCGCGGCGGTGGTGATTTGCGTCGCGGCGACCGACTGTTCCCCCATCGCGCGGCTCACTCCCGCGATCATGCGCGCCAGACGCTCCGACTCTTTCGAGACCTGTTCGCCCGCCGTGGCCTGCTCTTCGAGCGCGCGCGAGGTGGTGGCCGCGCCGCGCCGCATGGACTCGACCGCCTGCGCGACCTGTTTGACCGCCGCCGCCTGCTCGCCGGAGGCTTTACGCACCTGCACGGCCACTGTGGTCGTGCTCTGCGCGGCCTTGATGATCTCGCGGGCGGCGCGCCCCTGCTCGCCCATTGCCTGACTGACCTCCTTCGCGGTCTTGCGCATGTGCGCCGCCGCCCTGACGATCTCCTGCGCGGCCTTTGACTGTTCAGCCGTGGCGACCGTCGCCTGCTTAGCCTGCGTCGCGGTCGTCTCAATCGCCGTGACGACGTGCGCTCCGGCGCTCAACTGCTCCTCGGTGGCGCGCGCGATCTGGCCGACGATTTGCGCGGTCTCGCCGACGCCGGACAGGATTCTTTGCAACCCCTCCGAGCCTTCCTCGGCGAGGCGTCCACTTTCGTCGGCCACGCGCACCCCCTCGGACGATGCGGCGACGGCCTCCTGCACCACCTCCTGCAACGCCTTAATGATGGCGGCGATGTCGGCGGTGGCCTGCGCCGAGCGGTCGGCGAGGTTGCGAATCTCTTCGGCGACGACGGCGAAGCCGCGCCCGGCCTCGCCTGCGCGCGCCGCCTCGATGGAGGCGTTCAAAGAGAGCATGTTCGTCCGCTCGGCGATGACGTTGATGGTGTTGACGATGCCGCCGATTTCGTTCGAGCGTTTGCCCATCTCGCGGATGACCGCCGCCGACTGTTCCATCGAGGCGCGGACGCGTCCCAAGCCTTGAATAGACTTCTGCGCCGCCGCGCCGCCCTGCTCCGCCTCGCGCGAGACGCGGCCCGCGACCTCTTCCGCGTGCTTGGTCATCGCGGCGACGGAGCGCAAGGAGCGATCCATCTCGGCGGCGCTCGTCGCCGCGCCCGTCGCCGCCTCGGTAATCTTCTCGGTGTTCTGCGCCACGCCCTGAATGGAACGCGCCATCTCCTCCATCGAGGTCGAAACTTCTTCGACGGTCGAGGCGAGGTTCTCGGACATCGCCGAGACCTCCTCGACGGAGGCGGCCATCTCGTTGATGGACGAGGCCGTCTCCTCGGCGGAGACGGTCAAATCGTCCGCGCCCGCGGCGAGGCTCTCGATGGAACGCGACACCTGCTCCATGCTGACGGCGGTCTGGTTGACGGCGGCGGAGAGGGCTTCGGTGTCGTCGCCGACGCTCTTGATGGAGGCCGCGATCTCGTTCATCGCGCTCGTCACCTCCTCGGCGGAGGTCGCCATCTCCTGCGCGTCGGCGGCGACGCTTTCAATCGAGCGGGTGGACTCCTCGATGGAGGCCGCCGTCTCGTTGATGGAGGCGGCGAGGCTCGCCGAGTTCGCGCCGACCTGCTCGATGGAGGCCGCCGTCTCGTTGACCGACGAGACGAGTTCTTCGGCGGAGGCCGCGATGGACTCGGCCTGCGTGGTCGTCTCGCCGAGCGACGCCGCCATCTCGTTGGCGAGACTGGCGGCGGAGTCGAGCGACCGCATCTGTGCCTCCGCCCCCGCCGTCACTTCGTTTGCGACCCGCGCGATCTCGTGCGCCGCGTCCGCCATCTGCGCCGCCTGTTCTCGCACGGCGTTCGCGTTAAGGCCCGCCGAGTCAACACCAATCTGTGCTGCCATGACCGTCTCCTCTTAACCGTTAGCTTCGGACAATCGCTCGACGTTGACCGCCGCGTGCTGGTCGCCGATGTCAATCACTTCATTCAGGTCGAGGACGAGAATCATTCGCCCGTCGAGGTTTGCGATTCCTTCCAGATACTTCCCGCTCAACCCGGTGATGGCTTCGGGCGGCGGCTCGATGGCCGTGGCGGGGATGCGTATGAACTCGCGGGCCGTGTCCACGATTAACCCGATGGTGCGTCCCTCGCTGCTGACCACCACGAGCCGCGCGCGCAGGTCATACGGAATCTTCCCGAAGCCGAAGCGCGCCCGCAGACTGAGCGCCGGGATGACCTGCCCGCGCGCGAGCACGACGCCCTCGACCGCCGGGGGCGCGTTCGGCACCGGCGTGATGTGCTCGATCATCTCCATCTGCTGCACGGCGCTGCTCCGCACGCCGTAGGTAGTCCCGGCCAGCTCGAAGAGGACGAAGGGTTCGGCGTCGTTAGTAGTATTCGACATTGTTTGTTCAGGCCGCCCCGCTCCCGTTGCCGAGTCGGCCTCCGAGCACGGAATGTTTGAGGGCCGCCGCGTCGAGGATGAGCACGACGCGCCCGTCGCCGAGGTCGGTCGCGCCCGCGACTCCGGCGACCTTCACCAGCGGGTCATTGAGGCCGCGTACCACGACCTCCCTCTGCCCGACGGCACGGTCAACGGCGAGCCCCACGGCGCTC
Organism: Pyrinomonadaceae bacterium; assembly: GCA_035761505.1. Classification (GTDB taxonomy): domain Bacteria; phylum Acidobacteriota; class Blastocatellia; order Pyrinomonadales; family Pyrinomonadaceae; genus JAIVJM01. Next base: position 29,922 of record DASTQX010000297.1, on the reverse strand, counting down.
GCACCGCCGCCGATGACGAAGACGTGGAACGCACTCCCCGCCGCCTCTTCAAGACCGAAAAGACGCGAGAGGCGCACCAGCGGCAGCACCCCTCCGCGATAGGAGACAATCTCGTTGTTCTCCAAGACCCTCACCGCCGAAGCCTCGACTTCGATGACTTCGCGCACCGCCGCCTGCGGGAAGGCGAAGCGCTGGCCGCCCACGCTGGCGATGAGGGCGTCGGCGATGGCGAGCGTCAGAGGCAGTTCAATTGTAAAGCGCGTCCCTCTATCCTTCTCGGTCGCCAGCGTGAGCGTGCCGCCGAGTTCCTCGACGGTGCGACAGACCACGTCCATCCCGACGCCGCGCCCGCTGGCACGGTCGGCCTCGTCGCGCGTCGAGAAGCCCGGCGCGCAAATCAACTTCAGCAACAGCGCTTCGTCCAAATGCGTGTCAACGGAAATCAGGCCGCGCTCGCGCGCCCGCGCGGCGACGCGCTCCGCGTCAATGCCGCGCCCGTCGTCCGCGATTTCGATAAGAACGTTCTCGCCTGAGGTCGCGGCGCGGAGTGTGATTTTTCCTTCCGGCGACTTCCCGCGCGCGGCGCGCTCCTCCACTGTTTCCAGCCCGTGGCTGACGGCGTTACGGACGAGATGCAGGAGCGGGTCCATCATCCGCTCGACGAGGAACTTGTCTATCTCCGTCTCCTGCCCCCGAAGTTCGAGCCTCATCTCCTTGCCGCTCTCGCGCGCCAGATCGCGGACGACGAACCTCATGCGCTCGAAGATTTCGCCGACCTGCACCATCCGCACGCGCATCACGCCTTCGCGCAGGTCGCGTAACTGGCGCGACATCGCCATGCTCGTCTCCTGCAACGCGCGCCACTCGGCGGGAGCGACGTGTCGCTTCAAATGCTTCAGGCTCTCGTCCAGCCGGGCGCGGCTCGTGACCAAATCGCCGATGAGGCGCATCAACTCGTCCAGCCGCGCCAGATCAACCCGCACGACGTTGGAGGAAGCGAGCATTGACGCGGCGGGCGTCGCCGTGGCCGCACCCTCGTTCGTCGGCGACAACTGAGCCGTGCGCGGGGGCTCTTCTTCGACCGGCGTGTAGGTCAGGTTGTCTTCGTGCCAATTCGCGAACGCCGACTCTTCGACGCCTGCGGCGACGACGAACTCGAAGACGATGCCGCCCTGCTTCCTGACGTGCGGCGTGGCTTGCAGAATCTCTCCGACCTCTTGCAGGCGGGCGCGGACGCTGTTGACGTTGACGCCGCGTTCGGAGAGCGCGGGCGTCGGGACGAATTCAAACCGCCATGCGCGTATGTGCTCTGAGTGATTCGCAGTGCCGCGCGGGCGGGCGGGATTCTGCTCGGACTCCGCACCGGCGTCGCTCGCGTCAAAGGCTCGTGAGGGCGCGGGGTGTTCGGTCATCGGCGCGGCCTCCGAGTGTAACGCCTGAAGTCGCGCGATGGTGGCGTCAATGGGCGGGGCCGTCCCGCTCCTGCGGCGAGCGGCGATGACCTGTTCGAGCACCGTCGTCGCGGCCATGAGCGCCTCGACGCCCTCCGCGCCGGGACGCGCCTCCTGCTGGCGCAAGGCCCGCAGGTAGCTCTCCATGTGATGGGCGAGTTGTTCCGCCTCGCTCAGGTCAACCATGGCCGAGATGCCTTTGAGCGTGTGGAAGCTGCGAAACAACTCGTCTAATAAGGACGGGTCAACATCGGACCGCCCGGCCCGCTCTTCGAGCGCGAGCAGGTGACGGCGCACGAGCGTCAGGTGCTCGTCGCACTCGGCGAAATAGTCGTCGAGGAACTGCGCAAAAAAAACGCCGCCGTTGTCGGGATGCGGGTCGGACACTAAGCCCTTTCCGGATGAGCTTTCAACAAGGCTTCCGCCTGCGCGGCCAGTGACTGAGGCGCGAACGGCTTGGTTAAATACAGGGCGGCACCGGCGGCGAGAGCGTCGGCGCGGCTCACCTCGTCGCCCCTCGTCGTCAGCACGATGACCGGGATGCGGCTGTACGCCTGATGGCGGCGCAGGAAGTCCAACACCTCAAGGCCGTGCATGTCCGACATATTCAGGTCGAGAATCATCAAGTCTACGGGGGCGAGCGCCAGCCGCTCGATGGCTTCGAGGCCGCTGCTCGCTTCGCCGAAGCTGACACCCGGCAGGGCGCGGAGCGAGGCCGTGACCATCCGCCTCATGGTCGGCGAATCATCAACAATTAGAATGTTGCTCATCGGGCCGTTTCAAACGGTGCCTGTACGGGATTCGCTTCTTTACTGGGGGCTTAGGTGGATAATAACAGGTGTTCCTGCGGCAAGCTATCTCGACCCCACGGGCGGGGCAGGCTAAAAAAGCCCTATGCCACAAAGCGACGGTTCGGCGAAGCCTGCCTTAATGGATAAAATTGCCCTACGCCGTCTGGTCGGCCCCGCGCGTCTCCTTCCGCCGATAGGGAAATAAAGCCCTAGTCCCGCGCAGCCTACGCGCGCGGAGGGCGCGCAACGCCAGTCAAATCGAGGGTTTACGCGCGCCCGCCGGTGGCATGTGCCTTGCTCTTGTATCCCGCCTGATGAGCTATGTCGCGGGGCAAACGCTAACCGCGATTGATAACAGCCGGTTCTCGCCTGTCAGCAACACGTCGTCGGGCCGCGTCGTGCGCGCGGCGCACAATTCATAAAAGCAGAAGGCTCCGAAGCACGCCGACCGCGCATGCTATGCGACGCGGCACGTCGCCGCAGGCGGGGCCAATATTCACGGGTGAAGCCATGTTGAACTCGGATACGGTCGGGACGCCGGGACGGCCAAAAAAACTTTCAACGCGCGAGCGCGTGCAACTCGCCCTCGCGGAAAGGAAGAACGCGTCTGCCGCCACGCGGCAGCGAGTCATCTTCCGCCGCGAAGACAGCAGCACACCCGCGCCGCTCTCCTTCGCGCAGCAGCGGATGTGGTTCCTCGACCAAATGGAGCCGGGCTCGGCGGCCTACAACTTACCGGCGGCGTTGCGGCTCACGGGGCGGCTCGACGTGGCGGCATTGGAGCGGGCCTTCGGGGAGTTGGTGCGGCGGCACGAAATCTTGCGCACGACCTTCGCGGAGGCGGAGGGCCGTCCCGTGCAGGTCGTGGGGCCGTTCGAGCCGCAGCCGCTACCCGTCAAAGACCTGTCGGGGTTGTCAGAAGATGAACGGGAGTCGGAAGTCGGTCGGCTGGCGGACGACGAGCGGCACCGACCCTTCGACCTCGCGCAGGGGCCGCTGTTGCGAGTGATGTTGCTGCGGCTGTCGGAAGGCGAGCAAGTGCTGCTCATCACGATGCATCACATCGTCTCGGACGGCTGGTCGGTGGGCGTGCTCGTGCGCGAGCTGAACGCGCTCTACGTGGCCTATGCGAAGGGCGAAGAGTCGCCGCTGGATGAACTGCCGGTGCAGTACGCCGACTACGCCGCGTGGCAGCGTGACTATCTGACCGGCGAGATATTGGAGAGGCAGCTCTCATACTGGAAGGAGCAGTTGGCGGGGGTGCCGGCCCTGCTGGCGTTGCCGACCGACCGACCGCGCCCGCCCGTCCAGAGCTATCGCGGGGCGGAAGTGTCGTTCACGCTGCCGGCGGAACTGGCCGCCGAAATGCGACGGCTTGGGCAGGCGCACGGCTGCACGCTCTTCATGACGCTCCTGGCCGGATGGCAGGCGCTGCTCTCCCGCTACTCCGGGCAGGACGACGTGGTCGTCGGCACGCCCATCGCCGGGCGGATACGGCGGGAGACCGAAGACCTCATCGGCTTGTTCGTCAACACGCTCGCCCTGCGCACGAGCCTCTCCGGCGACCCCACCTTCGCCGAGCTACTGGGGCGCGTGCGAGAGGTGACGCTCGGCGCTTACACGCATCAGGAGGTGCCGTTCGAGCGGCTGGTGGAAGAGCTTCAGCCGGAGCGGAGCCTGAGCCACCCGCCTCTCTTTCAGGCGATGTTCAGCTTGCAGAACGCGCCGCGCGAGCGGATGGCTTTGGGCGGAGTGGCGGCCTCGGCCTTCGGGGGCGGCGGGACGAGGGTGGAGAAGTTCGACCTCACGCTGGAACTGGCCGAGGGGGCGGGCGGAGTCGGCGGCGCGCTCTCCTACAGCACCGCCCTCTTCGACCACGCGACCGCCGAGAGGTTGCTGGCGCATTACGTGACTTTGCTGGCGGCGGCAGCCGCGCGGCCCGACGAGCCGGTTTCGGATGTGCCGCTGCTGAGTGAGGAAGAGCGGCGGCGGCTCGGCGTTTGGAACGACACGCGCGAGGAGTTCGACGAGCGGCTCTGCGTCCAAAACCTCTTCGAGCGACAGGCACGGCTGACGCCCGACGCCGTGGCCGTCGTCTTCGGCGACGAGCAGTTGACCTACCGGCAGTTGGACGAGCGCGCCGCGCGCCTCGCGCGCGGGCTGCGCGGGATTGGGGTCGGGCGTGAGTCGCGCGTCGGGGTCATGGTCAGCCGCTCGGCTGCCCTGCCAGTCGCGCTGCTCGCGGTGCTCAAGGCGGGCGGCGCATACGTCCCGCTCGACCCGACCTATCCGGCTGACCGCCTCGCTTACATGGCAGAGGACGCGCGCCTCTCGGCGCTCATCACCGAGCAGGGCTTGCTCGAACGCACGCCGCCGACCTCCGCGCGCGTCGTCACGCTCGATGGCGCGTGGCCGCCCGACTCCGGCCCGGACGCGCGGGGCGACCTGTCGGGCGCGGAGGGCTCCGACGCCGCTTACGTCATCTACACGTCCGGCTCGACGGGCAGGCCCAAGGGCGTCGTGATCGAGCACCGCACGGTCGTCAACTTCCTCGCGGCCATGCGAAGCCTCTTCCACACCGGGCCGGGCGACCTCTGTCTGGCGGTGACGACCATCTCCTTCGACATCGCCGCGCTCGAACTCTACCTGCCGCTCGCCACGGGCGCGCGCGTCGAAATCGTGACGGCTGAAGAGGCCGCCGATGGGCTGCTCCTCGCGCGCCGCCTCGAACGCGGCGACGTGACGCTGATGCAGGCGACGCCGAGCACCTGGCGTCTGCTGCTCGCAGCCGGTTGGCGCGGCCAGCCGAACCTCACTACCCTGTGCGGGGGCGAGGCGCTGCCGGGCGACTTGGCGGCGGAGTTGGCCGCACGCTGCGGGCGCTTGTGGAACATGTACGGGCCGACGGAGACGACCATCTGGTCAACCGCCCGCGAGGTCTCTTCGGACGCGCTCGCGCGCGCCGCGCAGACCTCCGCCGCCGTCGGCATCGGCGGCCCCATCAACAACACGAGCGTCCATGTGCTCGACCCGCGCCTGCGTCCGCAACCGGCGGGCGTCCACGGCGAGGTCTTTATCGGCGGGACGGGGCTCGCGCGCGGGTATCTGAACCGGGCAGACCTGACGGCGGAGAAGTTCATCCCCGACCCGTTCTCTCAGGAGCCGGGGGCGAGGATGTACCGGACGGGCGACGCGGCGCGGCGGCTGGCCGGTGGCGAGGTCGAGTACTTGGGGCGGCTCGACTCGCAGGTCAAGGTGCGGGGCTTCCGCATCGAGCTGGGCGAGATCGAGTCGGCACTGCGCGAGTACGAAGCGGTGTCGGAAGCGGTGGCCGTGGTACGCGAGGACGGGCCGGGCGACAAGCGACTGGTCGCTTACGTCGTCGCGGGTGAGGGCGAGGGAGCGGCGCTCGCTCCGGGCCTCCGCGCTTATCTGCGCGAGCGGCTGCCAGAGTACATGGTGCCTTCGGCGTTCGTCGTGCTCGACGAGCTGCCGCTGACGCGGAACGGGAAGATTGACCGCAAGGCTCTGCCCGCGCCGGAGCGTGCGGCAGGTAGCAACGAGTACGTCGCGCCGCGCACGGAGGTCGAGGAGGCGCTCGCGCGCATCTGGGCGGAGGTGCTGAAGGTCGAGCGCGTCGGCGTCAACGACAACTTCTTCGAGCTGGGCGGCCACTCGCTGCTCGCCATGCAGCTTATCTCAAGAGTGCGGGAGATGTTCGACAACGACTTCCCGGTGCGAGCGGTGTTCGAGTCCCCGACCGTCGCCGAGATGGCCGAGGCTCTGTCGCCGCTCGGCGCGAAGGAAGATGTGGGAGAGGGCGGGCCTGTGATCGAGCGCGTCGCGCGCGAAGGCACTTTGCCCTTATCGTTCACCCAAGACCACGTGTGGTCTCTGGCGAAACTCACGCCGGACGTGACCGGCCCCAGAAAGTCGCGGAACATGGACGTTATCTTCCGCCTGAAGGGGCCGCTCAAGTTCGACGTGTTGGAGAGGGCTCTGGCGGAGTTGGGGCGGCGTCACGAGATACTGCGAACCACCTATGCTGAGGTCGAAGGGAATCTCGTCCCGTTGGTCGCGCCGACCTTGTCGGGCGCGCTGAGTGTCGTTGACCTGCAAGCCCTGCCCGCACCCGAACGAGAGCAGGAGGCCAAACGGCTCGTCGCGGAGTATGTGCGCCACCCCTTCGACCTCGCGGGCGATGTCTTGCTCCGCGCCACGCTGCTCCGGCTGGCCGCGCAGGAGCACGTGCTGGTCTTCGTGATTGACCACTTCATCTTCGACGGCTGGTCGAAAGACGTGTTCATGAACGAGCTGGCCGTCATCTACGACGCCTTCTATCACGAACAGCCCTCGCCGCTGCCGGAGTTGGAAGTCCAGTTCCTCGACTGGGCCGCGTGGCAGCGGAGCAAGTTTAGCGGCGAGGCGGCAAAGGAGTTTATTGACTTCTGGAGAGAGCGGTTGGACATGAGCCACCCGTTCCCAAGGCTTGAGCTGCCGCAGGTGCTGCCGCCGCCCGCCGTCGTGACGAGACTCGGCCAGACACATTGGAAGGTGCTCCCTCGCACGATGCTGGAAAAACTGGAAGCACTCGGCAGGGACAAACAGGCCACGCTGTTCATGGTGCAGTTGGCCGTCCTGAACACTGTCCTGCACGCTTACACGGGCAAGGAGCAACTCGCGGTCATTACGAACGCGGCCAACCGCGAGCGCCCGGAGACTCAGCAGTTGTTCGGCTGGCTCTCGAACCAGCTTATCTTACCCACCGACCTGAGCGGCAACCCCACCTTCTCACAACTGCTGGAGCGCGTCAGGGCGATGTGTCAGAGTGTCTTTGAACACTCCGACCTTCCCCTCCCACAGTTGATGGAATTGCTCAACGACGGCGACGACCCTGTCGCGCCGCCTTATGTTTTCCTCAGCGCGCAGCCCGACCGGAGAGCCGACGGCCAGCGCCTCGCGGAGAAGCTGCGACTGGCCGACCTGACGATTAATACGGTGCCGCTCGAACCGCCCGAACACGTTCCGGGGACGGGGATTTGGGTCAACGCCGATGTGGTCGCCGAGGGGCTCCAAATATCTATTGATAGCGGAGTGGATCAGTACCGGCCTGAGACGATGATCGAGGTGCTGGAGTTTTACTGCCGGGTGATCGAGAGCGTGGTCGCCGACCCCGAACAGACCCTCTCGGAACTCGCCACGCTGCTGCGTGAGGAAGTCGAAGTCGCGGGCTGACCGCCATCAACTCCTCCTCAAAGGGTCGCGCCCTAGTCGAGACGCTGATACCAACGGTCGCCGACTACCATGTGCCCGATCCGCCGGTCGTCGCAGTAGCGCATCAGGTCGGACATGCGGTTGATGAAGCCCCGCCGGTTCTGGTTGAGCGAGGTGTTGCACAGCAGGCCGAGGCCGGTCTCGGCGGCGAACGCGTTTAGGAGGCTGTACAACTGCGGGTTGCTGGCCGCCGTCACGCTCTGCACGCGGGCCGAGCCGTCAACGTGGGTGACAGCGCCCAGCCGGGGAGAGCTTACGCGCCGGAAGTACAGCATGTGCGGGTCAGGGAAGTCCTCGACAAATGCCTTGGCGAGGTCTTCTTCCCGGCAGCAAGGTGCGATTGGTCTGTAGTCTTCCCGCTGCTTGATCTCGTTGAGCTTGTCCTTCGTGGCCGCCGAGTACGGCTCGGCGAGCAGCGACCTGTTGCCGAGAGCGCGCGGGCCGATCTCCCATCTTCCTTGCACCCATGCGACCACCGCGCCGCGCGCGATGGCCGCCGCGATGGCCCGGTCGTCGCGTGGCCGCTGTCGCCAACGCCGCGAATCGGGCTCTCCGTCGTCGACGAACTCCAGCCCACTGTAGACGCTCCACTCCACCGGTTGGCAGTGCCCGTGGTGCGCCAGAGCATCAATGGCGGTACCGATGGCCGAGCCGGAGTCGTTTGTACACGGCGGCACGAAGACGGAGCTAAAGTGGCCGAGATTTCGCCAGTCTGCGTTCCAATCGCAGTTCAGCCCGCAGCCGCCGGAGATGCGCAGCGGCGTCCCGGCGGGCAGGTCACGCCGCGCGGCCTGCGCGAAAATATCGAAGATGCGCTTGCTGAGCAGCGCCGCCGCCGTCTTGGTGACTTGCGACTCGACACCTGCGTTGTAGAGCACGGTGTCCGCGAAATCCGCCTTGGGGGCCGGGTTTAGTACCCGGATGGTGAGCAGGCGCTCCACTGCGGCGGTGATGTCCGCGTCGGCCTCTGTGGGATCACCATACGCGGCGAGCGCCATCAGCTTTCCGCTGCCGTCGAGGCGCGGAGTGCGGCCACGATCCGGAAAGGTAGGATCGGCGAGCGAGAAGAGAAAGGCATACCGATCACCGGGGTTACCGAGCACCGGCACGGTGCGAACCACCCGCCAAGCCCGGTCGACCACATAGAACGAGCCGGTAACTCCTTCCCACACCAGCACCGTAGTCAAGTCATGCTCCGCAGGCGGGGCCATGCCGAGCGCCATCATAATGTGCGAGCGCTCGTGCGATGAGCTGAAGTACTCGACCTCTTGACCGAAAAACCGAATGTGCCCTCTCTGGACTACATGCTCACCGGAGTAGCCGGCACCGATAGGCCCGCCGTTGCGGGGTTTCGCCCAGCCGCCCATAGCCACGATGTCTGGAATCCGGCCCAGCCGCTCCGCCGCTGCCAGAAGGGTCGTCGGTGTGAGCTGCCCGTACCGAGGGAAACTGTCTTTCTCGGACTCCAGACACCAGAGCAGGCGGCCATCCTCGATGACGGCGATTGCCCCATCGTGTCCCGGCTTGATACCCATTGTCAGCATGAATTGCGTCCGTCCAAATTAAATGTATGTTCTCGTCGCAGACTATAACCGAAATATACGCGAGGTCGGAACGCCATGCACGACGAGCGTTCGCGAAAGCGCTCAGCGTTGAGACTCAACCGGCCCGCCAGCCCTTGCACGCCAACGAGCGATGATTGCGGCCTCTCGCGCCGGGTCAATCCCATACTGTGCAGGCCGTCCCTGCGAAGCCTGATGTCCTTCGCCGTTTAACCACTCCCACACGTCGGCGATGGTTTGGGCCAGCGGGCGACACTCTAGGCCAGCCGCCACCGCACGAACGTTGGACACGCCCCATGTAGCCGCAGCGTTTCGCCACAGAGGCAACTCCGCCCATTGCCGTACACCTTGCTCCACCAGCCAATCCTCATCAGCCCACACCAACTCCGGCTCGCCGCCCGCGTCGGCAGCAGCCACGTCGGCACAGGCCCGCACCAGAGCGCCGAAGGTTCGGCCTTCAGTCGGAGCAGCAACATTAAATGCGCCGTGCGTGCCTCGCTCGACCAGCTCGACAAGGAAGCGGGCCACGTCGCGGACATCAACCGGCTGAATCCCCCGATCCGGGGCAGGCACGAGTACCGGGCCACCACGACGCATCCGCTCAAGCCACGAACGCAGCGGGCCGACGTACTCGTACTGGCCGATCATTTCGTGGAGACGGAGGATTAGCAGCCGCTCGTCACCGAACGCGTCACGGCAGGCGATCTCGCAGCCGACCCTCAACGGGCCGTATGCGTCCGGGTTCCACGCTCTGGTTCCGGGGTCGTAATCGGGGTCGCCGGGCCACAGCGGCGAGTCCTCGTCGACCGGCGCATGAGGCCAGTCCCGGTACACTCGAACCGTCGACACGGAGACGTAGCGTTCGGCGACTTCCGCCAGAGCGCGGACTGAGCGTCGGACAACAGCCGGGACTTTGCCGGACACGTCGACCACGACATCCCAAGGCCCGGACTGGGCGAGCGTGTGCAAATCGTCGTCACGCTCCCGATCCCCACGAACCTGCCGGACACCATTTAACTCCGGAACAGCCGACCGTCCCCGGTTGAAAACCGTCACGTCGAAACCCCGACGTGTGAAGTCCTCGACGAGCAGGCGGCCAAGGAACCACGATCCCCCAAGCAGCAATAAACGCATCTCACTACCCTGTAGCCGATGGCGGCGCTCACTCCGGCAGCGACTCCTCCGGCGCATCGAAGTGGAAGGGCTCGGCCTTCCTTCTCATCACGTCAACGCATCGTCGAATGACGGCGGAAAATCGAGAGGCTCAGTCGAAGCATTTTGGACAGACGGACGCCGCGCGGGGCCGTCGTGCCTCTGCGGAGGCATCGGCGGACACGGAAAGAGCCTTTCGATTGTGCTTGAGAAACGCTACATCGTGACGGCTGACGCAAACCGGCGCGGACACACGATGCCGGGCCGTTAATCATCCTCCGTGATGCCGGTTCAAAGGGGCCGACGGCACCGGGAGGCCACTCAGCGATGAGAGTCGAGCAAGCGCTCCAAATATACGGCGACGCCATCATCCAAATTGGATAAAGTAATCTCGTCGGCGGCGGCGCGGGCTGCGGGGTGTGCGTTGGCGACCGCGACGGAGCGGCCCGCCCAGCGAAGCATCGAAATGTCGTTGGGCATATCGCCGAAGGCGAGCGCGTCCGCCGGGTGAATACCCAACTCCGCCGCCAGAACGGCCAGCGCGCTGGCTTTCGTCACGCCCCGCTGTGTCATTTCCACGAGGCCGTCGTAACCGGGGCAGGTGGCTTCCACAAGGTCGCCGACGGTAGCGGTTACCAGTTTGCCGAAAGAGTCGGAGTTTCGACCGGGGGCGCGGGCTTGTAGCTTCACCACCTGAGTCGCGGTCAACTCTTCGAGTTCGACCGGAAAGACGGCTTCTCGGTCATCGTCGCGGATCGGCCATCCCGGATTGTGAAGCAGCCGCCGCCCGTAGTCCACCTCTGCGGCGAACATCACGTCCGGCACCTGCTCCCGAAGCCGCTGGCAAACCTTGCGTGCCTCGGCGGGCTCCAGCACCCGGCAAGAGCGTGGCAACTCGTCAGTCGGGTCATAGATGATTGCCCCGTTCGCACAAATCGCGGCGTACCGCGTCCCTAACTCCGCGAAGACGCGCGCGAGCCTGCGCAGTGAACGCCCGGTGACCAGCACGATCACGGCACCCGCGGCGGCGACCCGGCTCAACGCGAGCGCACTGCGCGGGCTGACGGCGAAGCCTGCGCCCAGCAGCGTACCGTCGAGGTCTATGGCAACCAGCCGTGGAAACCGGCTCGCGGCCTCTGCGCGTGAGTCAGTCGGAGGGATCATAAGGACGCTCGCGCCGGGGCCGCGAGTTCGCTTCGTCGTTACATTAGTTCGAGCTTGACGGCAGCGACCAAGTTCGAGACCATCTCGTTTAGCAAGCGCTCGCCGATTGCCGGACTCGCCCGGCTGGCGCGATATACGACGCCCCGATCCGTCTTCAGCGACTCCGGCACGGGGAGTATGAGGTAACGTGCCCGGCGGGCAATGCTGTCGTCGCCGACGAGTTCGTGGCGCACCGCATGCGGGGCGATGTGCATCACCAAGCTCGTCTCCACCATCGCCGCGTGATGATCGTCCTGTCGGCTGATGCCGGTCTCCTCGGCGATCTGGTTTCGTGTCTCCTCCGACACCACGTCCCACCACATGACCGACATGACGCGAGCATCCGGCGCGCCCTCCATGAACAGGTGCACCGACTCTCGAACCGCGCCGAGGTTCGCCATGTGCGAATCGAGGATGAGGAACCGGCGGGCTCCATGACGATAAGAGGCACGCAACACGTCGAGCACCACGTTGGTCAACGTCGAGGCCCGCAAGTTGGTCACGCCGGGGAACTCGCCGCCGCTCGCCGGAGGATCGGTCTTCAGTCCATACGGAATGGCGGGGAGCACCAGAGCGTCCAAGTGGCTCTCGACCCTGTGGGCCAGATACGTCGAGATGATGGTGTCGCTCGATAGCGGGAGGTGCGGCCCGTGCCCGTCAATAGAGCCAATCGGCAGGACGACGATTCCCTTGGCGACGAGAGCGTGGTAGTCGGGCCACGTCGAATCCTCTACACGCATCAGCTCAGTCGTCCTGTCGGCGGCTCGACGGTGAGGGACGGGCCGCTCGCTCCGCCCCGAACCGCGCCGTCACTCCTTCGTGCCGCTCCTTGCGCGTCCTCCGGCGACGGTCGCCCGCCCTCGGAGTCTCCGGCGGTGCCGACCCAGCCGAGACTGGGAACCGGCGGCTCGCCCTCTCGTCTGCGGGGTCGAAGGTTCAAGAAGTCTTCTTTGTTGACGCAGCCGAACCCGGCTTCGCAGGGCGTCCGTCGTTCGTCGTTCGGATGAAACTCGAAGCCGTCGTCAAGGACGTTGCCGAGCCGGTTCTTGTCCAGCGCTTGATACCGGGAGCAACGGTACACATCGCCCCTGATGCCGATGTAGAAATAGCCGTGACCGGCGCGGCACAACTGGTTGCTGAGGTCGCGCATCGCCAACAGGTTAAGGCCGAGGGTTTCCGGATTGGAGCCGAGTCGGACGGCGCGGGCAATGCCGTCCTCTTCCCGCCTGAGGATGGGCACCATCGCCCCAAGATCAGGGTTCGCCCTCTGTGGTGTCAGAGGGTCATAGCCCAAGTCCAAGTTGAAGCGCAGCCCTTGCTCTTCGGCAGCCTCCTTCAGCTCCAGGATAGACGCCTCGTTGTCCGGGAAGAGCAGAGCATTGACCACGACGAAGCAGCCGTACTTCTCCTGCGCGAAGCGCGCGTTTTGGATGAATCGGGAAACGCTGATTTCGGTGGGGTGATGGGTGATCCAGAGCGAGAGCTTGCTGATGTCGCCATCCCGGTCGAGCCTGTTGAGTCGTTGCCGAAGGAGCGAACCGTTCGTCAGCAACTCGACGAAGGCGACGTTCGGGCGCGTGGTCAACCAAGCTGCTTGCGACAAAAAGACCTGCGAGGTGAAGGGCTCGCCGAGGGTCGCGAGCCGGACGCCCACGCGGAACGGGCGTTCGGCGATCCAGTTGACGATCTTCTTGAATCGGTCTTGGTCTTCCTGCTCCAGCCAATCCTTGGAATTGCTTTTCGCGTAGTCGTTGACCGAGACACAGTACGAACAACGAAAGTTGCAGAGCCTCTGCGCGGAGACGTACCAGATGCGCACGATGTCACTCATGGACAGCCCCCTGACATCCCGCAACGCTTGAGCACAGGGAAACTCGCGAGAGGCCGGAACTGGCGGCGCGGGAAATCGAGTAACTGGTCGTGGCAGCTCCGGCAAACATAGTCGGCTGGGGCGTCGGCCACCCCGAAGACGCGTCGCCGTAAAAGGACGGCCTCCGGGCTCGTCATGACCTCGTGCAAGGAGCCTGACCGGATGTTTCCGAAGGTTTCGCGCTGGTAGTAATCGTTACAGCAGATAAACATCTCGCCGGTGACCGAGAAGTAGGCGTGGTTCACCGGCCATGCGCAGCCCGTCAACTGCCCTTCGACCTGCACCGCTTGGTTGTAGCGGCCTGAGAGCGCACCGGCCCTATCCGCGGTGAGCGTCGCCTTTACCGAAACACCGGGCGCTTCGTACCTCTCCCGCAGTTCGCTCAGGCGTTGGGGAACCTCCTCGCCGGTTCCAGTCACCGCAATCTCGACCGGAAGCCCTGCGGCGATGGCCGCGTCGAGATTGTGAATGACCGCAGAGTACGTCTTGGACTTAGTCAATGAGCGGAAGTCTTCCTCTTGCAGTGTCGGGAGGTTCACCACGAGCCGACCGAGCACGCCGGATTGCTTCAGCATCTCAATCCTGCTCTCGGTCAGGCGGGTCGCATTCGTGAAGAGCCAGAGCGGTAAACGATACGCTTGGAGCACGGCGACGCGTTCCTCGAAGAAGGGGTCGAGCGTCGGCTCGTTGAAAAAGTGAAAGGTGACGCAGCGAATCGTGTCGTGAGGCGAAATCTTCTCGATGATCTCCTCAAATAGCGGCATCGGCATCGTCGCCTTCGGCTTCCTGTCGGTCGACACCGGACAGAAGCTACAACCCCAGTTGCAGTGCGCCGTCACCTCAATCTGCGCCGAGGTCAAATAGTACTCCGTGCAGAGTTCTTCCGGACGTTGGAGCCACCCGCGCCCGACGAGGTCTGACACCACTTGGGGGCCGTATGTCTCAATCAACGACTGGCGGGCGACGGGCGCTGATGCGGCGTGCTGTAAAGCATCGAGGGCGTTGAGGTCTCCGTGCCACACCACGTTGCGATCCAGCCCGATGACCCCGAAAGCCGCGCCATCAGGAGGTTTAACGTCAGGGAAAACCGGCTCTATCTCGTCAACTGCAAAGACAATCCGGCTCGATTGCCCGGCGGTGAGGCACGTTAGGTAAGGAGAGGTTTGCAATAGATCGGACATATCAAAAATCCCAAGAGAAAGTGTCTTACGGAACGCCAGCAGGTGCGCGAACCAGAGGCCCGATTCTACACGAACGGACGCCCCATCGCCAGGACTTATCCCCTCGCGCTTCAAAGCACTTTAATTGTTGGTTAGAGCGCGGGTGTGAGGACAGCCTCCGACAGAAAGGCTTCCCCGTCAGTACACCGTTTACGACTTGCTGAACGCGACGATCTCGTCGAGCGTTGGGGCGTAGCCGTCGGACGTGTCCACGCGGAGCGACGGCATCGGTAATGAGAGGGGCTCGAATGGCCGAATCACGGGCGGGGGCGCGTCGGCGGAAAGATGCGCGGACGCTCGCGTCGCTCCCGTCACGGACTGTTCGAGACGCCGTTGGATGACTCTTTGACGAGCTAGTTCCGAACTGATCGTGCAGTGGATGAGCTTCATCTCGGCTAGCGGCGCGAGCGGCTCCAAGCCGATGCGCCAGCGCTCATTTTGGAACGCCGCTTCGGCGACGAACGTCACGTCGGAGGACAGGAGGAGCCCGATGACTCGGAAGAATGTTTCAAAGGCGGACTTTGTTATCCGTTCTTTATCCGCAAGTTCCGGGTGGTCGGCGAACGTGTAAAAGAGCCCCTCGTAGATTTCGTCGCGAGAGATCAACGGACACGACAAAGCCTTCGCGAGCGTGCGGGCCAGTGTCGTCTTGCCGGAGCCCGGCTGCCCGCTGACGATAATCAAAGTCGGTTTGCGATTACTTTCGAGTGTCACGAGACGTTTATCCTCACGCGGCTTCCGGCCCGCACGTCGTTTTAATCCATCTCTCGCCGGACGTTGCGCTATTATGCTACCATACGCGCCGACCCGCGAAACTGACAGCCGGACTCCGGACGGAACGTGGCCGCGCAGGTTACTCCTCGACATGACGCAGCTTCCGAATCCCCACCATCGCAGGTTGCGTTCGAGAGGCTTCCTGTTCTCGCCGGCCTCCTGCTACCCAAGACCTGCGGCGTATGTTGTTGACGAGGCAGGCTCCGTCCTCCACACGTGGAGCAACGCGATCCATCAACTGAAGCCCGAAGACAATCCTCCGAGCTACCTCCGAGGCTGGAACCACGTCGAAGTGGACGCCGACGGCAGCCTGTTCGCCATCGTCCCGTTGCGTGCGCTGCTCAAGCTCACGCCGGAGTCGAAGCTCGAATGGTCTTGCGATGTCGCCGCGCACCACGACCTCGCCGTGAGAGACGACGGCTCGCTCTTCGTCTTGACGGAGTCGCCGCGCCGTGTGGTGTTTGACGGCTGCGCGTATGTCATCATAGACAACCTCGTGACATTCGTTGACCCCGGCGGCGACGTGAAGTCGGAAGTCTCGCTGTACGACCTCCTGTGTACGGACTCCGGTTTGCGACAGCTCATCAACGACGCGACCCGGCGGCGGAGCGAGAGCTTTCGGCAACGCGGATGGCCGACGCCTGAAGACCAAGTGTCCCTCGAAGTGGTTCAGGAGACGCAGGCGATACTGAGAGACGCAAGCTATCAAGGTGAGCTGCGGCGGGCTCTCCGGCGACTCCGCGCCCTGCCCGGCTCGCCGTGCGACGTGTTGCACACCAATACGCTTGAGCTTCTGGACGCGCATCCGGGGGGCATCTGGAATCGCGGCGACCTTTTACTCTGCATGCGTGAACTCAACACGGTGGCGGTCGTTGACCCGACCCGCGCCAAAGTTCGTTGGTGGTGGGGCACGGAAGAACTTTCCGGCCCGCATCAGCCGTCGGCGCTGCCCGACGGTCGTATCCTCGTGTTTGACAACGGTCTCAACGCGCGTCGCACGCGGCTCGTCGTGGTGGAGCCGAACACTCGCGAGGTCGTCTGGCAGTGGTCGGCACAACCCCCGGAGTCGTTCTTCTGCCCGCTCGCCGGGGGTTGCGAGCGGCTGGCGAACGGCAATCTGCTCGTCACGAACTCGACGGGCGGGGGCGCGTTTGAGCTGACCATGGACGGCCAAATCGTGTGGCAACTGACCCTGCCCGTGACGGTATACGGGGCAGAGAGGGGGCGCGTGTCAATTTACCGGATGTCGGCGGTGGAGGCCGACGTGCTCGCGCGGCTTCCAGCCCGAACCGACATTCCCGAAGGATCAACATGAAAGTCTTGATGATCGTGCGGGGCCAGTCCGGCGTCCCCGGCGGAGCCGGTGTCCCCGGCGGCCAAATCGGGATGATTCAGCTCGCGCGTGCTCTGGCCCGTTTCGGCGTGGACATCGAGCTGTTTGTCGGCGGGCCGCGCATGCGTTACCTCGACGGCTTGGACGGTGTCACGACGAAATACTTCCGTTGGCCGAGTTGGCTCGACGGGCTCGTTAAGGCCAGTCCTGTCCGCGTCCGGTCTTTCGGGACGAACCTGCGGCAGAAGCGCTGGCTCAGAGCGGTCTCTTCTCTGACCAGTCCGGGCGTCGCGGACGTGATCCACGTCCAAGGGCTGAAGGATGCCGAGGCGCTGCTCAACGCGATCAGTGGGCCGCTTGTCGTGACGCACTGGGGGCGCATCGGCAGATGGCTGCCGCGTGAGTCGAAGCCGGACGAGAATGAAGACTTGGAGCGCCGCTTACGGCTGCTGCGCGACAACGTAAGACTGGTGGCAATCGGCGAGGAACAGGCGGCGGCGCTGACGTTGGCCGGTCTTCCACCGGCGGACATCATCCAGCCGGGAATTGATCTGCAACACTTCAGTCCGGGGGAGCGGGCGGAAGCGCGAAGGCGTGTCGAGCTACCCGCGGACGCCGCCGTCGTACTGTACGTCGGACGGCTGGCCGCGGACAAAAACGTCGAGACACTGATGACGGCCTTCGCCCGGCTCCCGCCGCGCACACCCCGGCCCCGCCTGCTCATCATCGGCGACGGCCCGCTCGCGCCGAACCTCCACCGGCTCAGCAGCCAACTCGGAATCGAAGCGTTGACGACCTTCTTGCCATTCGTGCCGCACCAAGACCTGCGCTGGTACTACAGAGGCGCTGATGTTACGGTCGTACCTTCCAACTACCTCGAAACTTTCTGCATGGTGGCTCTGGAGGCGATAGCGTGCGGATGCCCGCTGATCGTCACTGACCAAGTGCCAGAAATTCTTCGGCGCTTCCCGAACGTCCCCTCCGTGGGGCCATACGATATTGACGCTCTGTGCGGCCACTTGAGCGCGGCACTCAGCGGCGACGTGAAACCGGCTGAAGTCACGCGCATGGCCGATTACGATTGGAGCGGCGTTGCTCGCCGGTATCTTGATTTTTATAATACGGCGCTGCGTCGTCGGAAGTAGTCGCACGTCAGATTGATAATCAGTTGAAAGGGATGAAGCATGCAAACTGAAGGACACGAGCTGACCGCGGACGCCGAAGCGCTGCGGGAGCAGCTCCGGCACGTTTACTGGATCGGCGGCGGGAGCGGCGGGGGCAAATCAACCATCGCTCGTCGCGTTGCGGCTGAGCACGGTCTCCAACTCTACGTGACCGACGACGTGATGGCAGATCACGCCAAGCGGAGCACGCCTGAGGACTGTCCGCTGCTGCATCAGTTCATGGCGATGGACATGGACGAGAGGTGGGTGAACCGCTCGCCGAAAGAGATGTTCGAGACGTTCCACTGGTTCCGTGGAGAGGGCTTCAGCATGATCCTCGAAGACATCCTCCGCCTGCCCACAGAACCCGGTGTCATCGTCGACGGCTTCCGGCTGTTGCCGCACCTCGTCAAGCCGCTCCTCACCGTGCCGAGTCACGCCGTCTGGCTCCTCCCGACTCCTGAGTTCCGTCAGGCCGTGTTCGACAGCCGGGGAGGGCCGCAATGGGGATTCATCGCGAAAACGGGCGACCCTGAGCGAGCCCTCCGCAACCTGCTTGAGCGCGACGCCATGTTCACCCAACGTCTCGAAGAGGAAGCGCGGCGTCTGGGACTGAGCACCATCGAGGTTGATCCCACGTTGACGGTGGATGAGTTGGCCGGACGAGTGGCGAAAGCGTTCGGGCTGTAAGCAAGGCGCTCGACACCTGCACAATCGGCGGCGCTACGAGAGCAACATCACACGCTGCGCCGGTTCCTTGCGTGGCGCTCGCCGATACCGAACTTGACGACGACTTGGACGCCCGGATGCGTGTCGGCCACGCTCCGGCGCGAGGCGGCGCGGTATTTCGCCGGCCCTTCCAGCACGGGGATGATGCCGTCGTTGCCGATGAGCCGGTTGCGCTTGCCCCTCACGAACTCCAATTTCCGATAGTCACGTTCCCTCCTTACAGCGACGGCTCGGCGGCGGGAGCGACGCCGCCTGCAAACGGGCTCGCGGCCTGATGGCCGACGGCCTTGAGCAAATCAACCGTGATGCAGTAGAGTGCGACGGTGTGATTAATCGGCGATGCACTCATGATTTCACCACGATTCTTGTTGTCTCTTCACCCCGTCGAATGAATGTAGATATATGATTAGCGTTATCATCCCCACCTTCAACAGATTTGAGTTACTTGATGCCGCGCTCGGCAGCGTCGCCGCCCAGAGCGTGCGTCACCTCGTCGAAGTAGTCGTGGTGAATGACGGAGGGCCGTCCGTCGCGCCGGTGGTTCGCAAGTGGGAAAGGATGTTGGCCGTCAAGCTCGTCGAGCTCGACCGGCGAGTGGGCCCGGCAGCCGCCAGAAATGTCGGCATCCAACTCGCCGCCGGGAAGTACATCGCCTTTCTGGATGACGACGACCTGTTCCTGCCGGAGCATCTCGCGGCGGGCTGCAAACTGTTGGAGTCCGGCGACGCGGACTTCGTGTATCTCGGTGCCGTCGTCGCCGACCGACGGCTGAGTGGCCCCCCGCCCGACCACACCGAGTTTCCACTCAAAGCTTATCCCTACGACCATCGGTTCCTGCTGGTCGCAAACTTCATCCACACCGGGTCAGTCATCACGCGCAACTTCAGACACACGCCCGTCCGGTTCGACGAAGCACTGGCGGTTTGCGAGGACTGGGACCTCTGGCTGGCACTGACCGAGACTCTGGGCTACAGGGTATCGTTCGTTGATAAGATTGCGACCATCTATCATCAAGTGCCCGACGTGGTCGGCCTCGTTTCCGGCGGACAACTGACTTCGCCTTCAAAGTTCGAGGTGGCGAGGGACTACATTTATACCAAATGGCCCTCCGACGACCCCGTCGTGCTGACCTACCGTGAATGGCTGATCGCTTTCGAGCGGTTTCGGTCTGAGCTTATCGCAAGCAAGCGACCCATGCCGAACCTCCTCTTCGACGAAATCCTCAGCTATCTCTACAGACGAATATCCCGTGAGGAGAAGCCGGACTACGCCGACATCAGCCGATTTTTCGCCCCGGATGACAGCAGTTCGGAGGAACTCGACGAGCGGCGCTCCGCCACCACGTCCGCCTCGCCCGACACGAATCATCTGGACAATCAGATCGGCATCAGCAGAGCCGAGTAGTTTGGAACGGCTGCCGCAATCAAAAGAAAGAGAACATCCGCGTGCCGGACGGCGGCGGGCTGAGGTCGGCGGGCTTATCGGCGAGGCGATTCATTCCGACACGGAACATGTCGTCCGTGGTGCTGGTGAAAGACATCTCGGTGAAACCGTTGTCCAGGAAAACCCTGCGGACTTCCAGACTGGGGTCGTGGCCGGTGCGGCCTGAGCGAGTCCAGATCACGATGCCGTCATGTGCCAAGAGGGCTGGCAGGGTGGCGATGGTTCGCCGCATGTCGGCTTCGGGAATATTGCCGAAAACGCTGCACACCAAGAGGATTTGCGCGCGCGGCAAATCGCGGTACGTGTCGGTCGTACCCGCGTCGGCGGTTTTCACTTCGACTCCGGATAGGCCCAAGTTCTCGACCGCCGTGCGAGCGCGCTGCGACATGGCCGCGTCATACTCGACCAGAATCGCTTCCACTCGACGGTCGCCGCTCTCTTCGGCCAAGACGGGTAGGACATCACGCCCCTCACCGGCGCACATGCTGATGAGATGAATAATCCCGTCTTCGCCACGGGGAGCCTCGGCCAATGCTCGGCGCAGGTCACGTTGAACATCCGCGAGCCGAAGGGCAATCGAAGAGTTCGGGTTATCGTAATGGTGGTGCCACTCTCGCCAGTCTTTAGCCATTGCGTCATTAAATCAAATGTCGAGAGGCACTGCAATCGCGCCGAGCGCCGCATATCAGTGCTTCGCTCCGTGCCTCAGTTATCGGATTTGCTTTCCCCTACTCATTCCACAACGATGACGGACGAAAGGAAAGGGGTCGTTAGATTAAGCGGCCTCGCACCCGTCAGGCGGGAGCAGGAGGCCGATCATCTTAATCCGTTAATCAAGCTCCCTTTCACAAATCAGGCATCCGTCACGTCGCCGCGCCGGATGTCTTCGCCGCAACAGGCGCTCTTGTCAGTCGCGCGGCTTTGGTGATAGATTCCGCGCTCGCCCGCGCGCCCCGACGGCCCGCCCTATTGACTATGCATAATGATAAGGACGCTCATCTTTCGGACGTTGATGCGCAGCACATCTTCGCCTTGACGCGGCCCGACGACAAGCTCCTCCGGCTGTATGTGATCTACAGCCTCTTGGCTAACGTCGGCTTCCTGTTCGCTTTCATCCCGCTCTATTTCCGTTTCAAAACCCTGCGATACCGTTTTGACGCCGAGGGCGTCAGCGTGGCTCACGGCATTCTCTGGCGCAAGGAGAGCTACCTCACCTATGCTCGGATACAGGATATTCACGTCTCGCGGAACATCTTCGAGAGGTGGCTCGGACTGGGGAAAGTCGAGATTCAAACCGCTTCGGGCAGCACGAGCGCCGGTGAGTCTATAGAAGGCGTGAAGGAGTATAACGAGATACGCAACTTTCTCTACGCACGGATGCGCGGGCATAAGCTCACGACGGGCGTTGACGTGGCGACGGAGGCGGAGGCGGTTCCGGTTGACGCGGTGCTCGCCGGAATCCGTGACGAGTTGCGCGCCATCCGCGAACTCGCCGAGGCGAAGCGTCATGTATGAGTTGCTGAAGCGAGTCTCTTTCCCTCTGTTGAAAGTTGACGAGAGCCAGCCGGAGCCCCCGGCGGGACACGAGAAGGACGAGTCGCTGCGTATCTTCCGCGCGTGCCCCGCGTACCTCCGTTACAAGCTCTTCTACTGGAAACTCTACGCCGCGCTGTGGGCGCTCGCGGTGCTGCTTGCGAGCGCCCTGCTCCTCGCCTTTGATTTGAGATTCGTCTTCTTAGTCATCCCGCTTCTGCTGTTTGCGACCTACAAGGCGGTCGTGTTGTACGTCGTGGTGCGGCTCGATTACGAGATGCGTTGGTACGTCGTCACCGACCGCAGCCTGCTGATTCGACAGGGCGTGTGGGTCGTCCGAGAGATTACGCTGACGTTCGCCAACGCGCAGAACGTCCACGTCAAGCAGGGGCCGGTCGAGCGCCTGTTCGGGTTTTCAAACGTGGAGGTGGATACGGCGGGCGGGGGCGGGCAAAAGAATGAGCAAGGCACGCAGGCGCATCGGGCCGTATTGCGCGGGCTCGATAATCCGCAGGAGGTGCGCCGCCTGATTCTCGATCTTCTCCGGCATCACCGCACGGCGGGACTCGGCGACCCTGACGACCACGCGCATCCGGCCCAACCGCCCGCGCCGACGGCGCTCAGCCCCGCGCTGCTCGGCGAAATCCTGCTGGAAGCGAAACGGCTGAGACAGGCTCTTCAGCGAGGCGAAGGCTGAGCCGAGGATGCCACGACCGGGAAGAGCGAAAAGACGGTGAAGGAAGTCCGTTCGCTGCCGCCGCGTTTCCGCCCCGTCTATGAGGACGGGCCCGGCGGCGAAGACCGCGCCCGCGGGCTTCAGCCGCACCGGGTCGGGCGCGGCGAGCGCGGCCATTGAACAGGAGTGCCAGAGTGCCGCCGCGAGCCAGAGCGAGAGACACCGCCGGATTGTGTTCGTCATCTACTTGCCCCCTCGAAGGTGAACGGAGATTAATAAAAGTCCCTACAAGTAAGACGACCGCCCGTGGCGTGAACCCACGCGGGTGTAAATTTTTTTGGGCGTTATGACGGCAGGGAAGTCACTATCTTCCGCCCCTTCAACCTTCGCGCGCCGTCGTCCTTTGAGTGAAGCCTTGAAGGGAGATGGCGAGGCGTGAACTCGGCGGCGGCGCGAAAGGGAGTGGCGGCGTGTTGAAAATAAAGACGGACGCCGGGGCAGTGGTGCCCCGGCGTCCGCGTGTCGGAGTCGTGCCTGTCCTCTGCGTCAGTTAAGGCGCGGAGGCGAAGGCCAGATCGGTTATCAGGAGCGCGCCCTGCGTCGTCTGGTCGAACCTGAACTGGACGGTGCGGATGTCCGACAGGTTGACGCCCGTGAACGAAGTGAGGGGAAGGCGCACGGTGTTGAGCACGACTTTCGGCACGGGGCCGGTCGTGCCCGGAGGGTAGAAGAGAGCGTTGGAAACGTCGCCGACGCGCACGGTGGCCTGCGCGCCCGTGCCGTCCGTCAAGACGACCGTGAAGTTCTGCGGCGCTTGCGGGTTCCGCGCGTCGGCGAAGTTGACGCTGGCGCGGAACTGCAACGCCTGAAAGCCGCTCACGTCGCGCGCGCCGAGCGGCAGGGCGTTCGTGTAGGTCGCGCCGAACGCGGCCCAGCCCGTCCGCAACTGGCTGAGGCCGCGCAGGGTCGAGCGCGCGCTCGGCGTGGTGTGCGGTTGCCGGCTCGTAGATTGTGTCGAGGGGAGGCAGTGCTGTGGCTGCGGCGAGTTGCCGCCGCAGAGGTCGTGCGGGGTGAGCCCCGTCTGCGTCGCCGCGCCGCCGAGCGTGTTGGTCGTCAGGTTCGTCGCCGTGAGCAGGCGGTTCACGTCGCGACGTTTGGTCGCCGAGTCGGGCGCGTGGTAGGAGACGTGCAGGTCGGTCGTCAGCGCGGAGGCGGGCGGCGGGGCCGCGCCCGTCAGTATCGGCGTGAACTGCGTCTCGCCGCCGACATAGACGCGCATGAAGGCCGACAGGTAGGCGAGGTTCGTCCCTCGCTGTTGCGCGGCTGTGAGGCGCTTGTTGCCCGCTCCCGTGCCGCACTGCGCGTCGGCGGTGCCGCCCGCGACGAACGAAGTCCAGTCGTCGGCAGTGCCCGCCGGAAAGAGTCCCGGCGTCCAGATGGTGTTGTAGAAGTTGTGGTTCGCGCCCATCACCTGAATGGTGTGCTTCGCGCCGGTGTCGCCCGCGACGTTGTAGCGCGCGTCGTCGTAGAAGTGAACGCCCTGATTGTCGCTCACGTCGCCGTCGCAGTAGGGGAGGACGACGCCGAGCGCGGCGTTGTTGACGACCGGGCGGTTGAAGTCCACGGGCGCGAGCGGGAAGACGGCCTTGACGCCGTAGGGCGAGCCCAGGCCGGCGTTGTGGACGTAGTGCCTGACGACGCCCTCGCCGCCGCGCGAGTGGCCCATCGTGCCGACCCTTGTGAGGTCAACCTCGCCGACGAACTTCGTGCCGAAGGGGGCCGCCCCCGTCGTGTTGAAGGTGTTCCACTGGTTGAGGTGTCTTTGGATGAGTTCGGCGCGCGCCAGCATGCCGAGGTCGTTGACGTTGTTGTCGAAGGCGTTGATGCCGTTGGCCGAGACCGAGACGACGATGTAGCCGTTGCTCGCCAGCGTCTGCGCCACGTAGTCGTAACCTTGGAAACTGGGAATCGGCTGCTCGTTGCTGCGGCAGGGCCAGCGCAGCGAAGCCATGTTGCTGCGGAAGCAGGTCGCGTGCCGCCCGTGCATGAAGACGACGAGCGGGAACGGCCCTGACGTGATGTTAGTCGGGTAATGGACAGAGGCCCGCACCTCGACCGCCGAGGGGAAGCCCGTGGGCTGGAACGCCAAGTTGCCGTAGTCGTACTCTTCGCGCGTGACGGCGAAAGGCCCGGTCGTGCCGGGGTCGGGCGTCTGGGCCGAGGCCGTCCCGGCAACTGTCAGCGCGCAGAGAATTCCGAGCGTGAAGGATAAGAGTTTCTGACGCATCACTGGTTGCCTCCCTTCGCGTTGAGCTTCAGTTTCTCCGGCAGCGCAATCCGGCCCTTCTTGTTCTCCTTGTCGCCGTAAGAGAGGTAAATGCTCGCGCCTTCGCGCAGCGCCTCCTCATCGTAGGTGACGACGGTGATCTCCGAGAGGTCTTCGCTCTCCACGCCGAAGCCGAGCGCCACGTCGTCCACCCAGATGACGGGCGGCAGGGCGCGCGCCTGAAAGGGGCCGCCCGTGACGGTGACGCGGAACGCCTTCACGACGGCGACGCGCTGCCCGCGCAACTCGACCTCCGTGAAGCGCGGCAACTCGACCTCCTCAATGCGGTACGAGCGCAGCTTCAGAAGCCCCTGCGGCGTCGCGTTGCTCCCGCGCCCGACGACTCTCCCCGGCAGTTTCAATAAATCGGTCACGCTAAACTCCTGATCGCCCGCGCCCGCGCTCTGCCCGAACGCGGTTCCCGCCGTCAGCAGCAGCAGGCAGGCGGCGGCAAGTAATCGCGCACCGCTCCCACGCCGGCTCCATATATTTCGCTCCGAGTGCATACAGATTTCTCCTTGTACGAGGTTGAGGTTAGAGGAGCGCCGAGGCCGCACGCACGAGCGCGCCGGCCTGCGCCGCGCCGGTCACAGATACCCGATGAAATTGGGGCGTGAGATTTTCGAGATTGAGTGTCAGCGGTCTTTCACGTGAAAACGGCGCGGGTGAGGCTTACCGCCCACGAAACGAAGAAACGCCACACTAGGATACTCATCTATCTTCTGTCAAGCGGAGCCACGACCGTTGACGCGGTCGTGGCTCCCTCTTCCTCCAGACTGAACCTTGACGAACTCACTGTCCAAACCTCTGCCTGTACTCGGCGGAGTCGAGGAAAGCCTTGACCATCTGCGCTTGCACGAAATTGCCGTTGAACTGGTCGAGCTTCTGAAGCCAGAAGTTGTAACCGCCGTGCGTCGTGTCCGGCGCGTCGTTCGGGTTACGCCGCAGATAGCCGAAGAACTGCATCAAGACGAAAGCCCGGTTCAACTCGCGGCGCGATAGCTCTCCGTTCTCCGCCACCTTCCGCAGCACCGAAGCGCGTCCCGTTGCCGTGTTGTTCGCCGTCAACTCGGCGATGAGGTTGGCGCGCTCCGCGTCCGAAAGGACGTTCCCGGCGTTCGTGTTGAGCTTCTCGACGAACTGTTCGGGCGTCATGCTCGAAGGGAACACGGACATGAAGCGCGAGCGGGCGACGAACTCCTGCGCAAACGCCGTCTTGTTGTTGTCGAGCCGTCCGGGCCAGCCCGCCGTCCCGACGATGACGCCCGAACTGATGCGCTGCGTGTCGGGCAAAAACTCTTCGAGGCGGACGATGGGCACGGGAATCTGGATAGGCACGCCGTTCTGCGTTGCCAGCCCCACGGCGTCGCCGAAGGCCGCCTTGTAGATGCGGTGGACTAAGAAGCCCGTCTCCTGAAATTCGATGGAGAGGAAGAAGGCCGCCGAGACGTTCTCGCGCCGGTCGGCGCGGCACTGCGCGTTCGCGCCGCAGGACTCGATCTCGTTCGTCCAGAACGAGAGGCCGCCCGCGTCGGGCGCGCGGTTGAGGAAGTCGTGGTAGTGATGGCGGACGAACTTGCCGGAGTCGTCGACGGGGTTGCCGGATGTCTCCGGCGTGCCGTCGGTGATTTCAAGTCTCGCCGTCTCAACCTCTCCCAGCACGAACCCGCCGCCGGGGTTGCTGAGCCTGACGAATACGACCTCGGTGTCTTCGACGTAGGAGTCGTCGCTCAAGAGGATTTGGAATGTCTTGTCGGTCTCGCCCGCGGCGAAGAGCAAGTGACCGGCGGCCCTCGTGAAGTCGCAGCGTTCGAGGGCCAGACCGAGATTGTCCGAGCACTTCAAATGCGACGCGCTCGCGTCGGTCGCGTAGTCCACGCCCGCGGCCACTCCCGTGTTACCGCTGCGTCTGACCGTGACGGTCAGGCTGCCCGCGTCCTCGCCAGTCGTATAGACGCGCTGGCTGAACTCGATGCGGTCGCCCGACGGGTCGTCGTCCCTGATCGTCACGCTCGCGGGAGGCGTGCCGATGATGGCGCTGCCCGTCGCGTCGCTCAGGGAGACGCCGAAGGTCTCGTCCGTCTCATGCGAAGAGTCGTCGCAGAGGGTGACCGTAAATGTCTTGTCGGCTGTCTCGCCGTCGGCCCACGTGAGCGTGCCGGAGGCGTTGACGTAATCAACGCCCGCGCCGCACGCCGCGCCGCCCACAGCCGTGCCGCCGGAGGTCTGGAAGATGACGGAGGTCTCGCCGCCGCCGCCGAAACTGCGCCCGACCTTGAAGGTCACTGTCCCCGCGCTCTCGAACGTCTCGAAGGGGGCGAACAGGAGCAGTTGGCCGCCGGACACGACGGTGACGGAGATGGAAACAGTGTCGGTGTCGGCCTTAGCTCCGCCCGCGCCCGTGTTGCCCTGATCGTCCGTCGTCAACTGTACCGAGGCCGCCCCCGTGAAGCCCTGCGCGGGCTTGAAGGTCAAACCGTTGAGGGCCGCGTTGACGTTGGCGAGCGTGCCGGTGAAGCTCAACGTCGTGTCGTCCGTGCCGTCGCCGCCGGCGAAGGTGAGGCCCGCCGTGCCGCCGAGCGTCAGCGTGCCCTGAGTCGCCGAGAGCGTGAGCCGGACGGGGCTTGTGCCTGCGTCCACGTCCGCGACCGAGAAGCCGTTGGGGCCTGAGAAGACGAGCGGGGACTGACGAGGCGTCGTCTGCGCGACGGGCACGGAGTTGACGGGCGCGTCGTTGACGGCTGTGACGTTGACGTTGAAGGTCTGCGGGGCGGAGGTGTCCTGCCCGCCGCCCGTGGCCCCGCCGTTGTCCTTGAGGACGAGGGTGACGACGGCGCTGCCATTGGCATTGGGCGCTGGCGTGAAGGTGAGCGTGCCGCCGGGGTTCATCGAAGGAGCAGCCGAGAAGAGGCCGGGATTCGTGTTATCCGTCACGACGAAGGAGACGGACTGTCCGGCCTCGTCCGGCGAACCGGGGCTGATGCCCGTGGCCCAGCCGACGATTGTCTGCGGGCCTGAGTCCTCGGCGACGGTCTGGTCGGCCCCCTTCGTGAAGGCGGGCGCGGCGTTGACCCCGCCGACGCTGAGGACGAAAGCGTCGCTCATCGAGCGATTGTTCGAGCCCGTCACGGTCAGCGTGATGGTGGTCGTGCCGGAAGCGCCCGCCGCCGGAGTTATCTGAAGCGTGCGCGACGACCCGTCGCCGGAGATGGAGAGGTTAGAGTCGGGCAAGAGCCCTTGATTAGTCGAAGCGGCTGTGACGGACGAGATGCCGAGGGCCGCGTCGCCGACGTTGAAGGAGAACAAGAGTGGCGTGTCCGGGTTCGTCGCCTTATCGGCCACTGTCTCGACGGAGGGGTGGGCCTCAAAGGCACCGATGTCTACGGTCTGCACGGCGTCGGCGTCGGCGGCGTCGGCGAAGCGCGCGAAGCCTACGCCGCGCTGGTCGGTCGTCAGGGCGTTGTGGTTGTTGTCCAGAGCCAGCGCGTTGCTACCTGCGTCAAGCGCGGGGCTCCCCGCGAGCAGCGCGTGTGTGCGCGTCGTGCCGCCGTTGTCGGCGAGCGGGCCGAGTCGTGGGTTGAGGGGGGCGGACGGGGTGCCGACCTGATCGCCTCCGGCGGTAAAGCCGGAAGCCGCGCCGACGTTGCCGATGAGGTTGTGCCCCTGCGAATTGTAAGCGCCGGACACGTCGGGGCCGGTGCCGCCCGCGTTACCGGCGATGATGGTGTTCCTGACGACGGGGGCCAGCGAGTTCACGATGACGCCGGAGCCTGCGTTGGCGGTGATCGTGCAGTTCGTCAGCGAAGAGGAGCCGGTGTCGAAGTAGATGCCGCCGCCCGCCGCGTTGTTGCTGACGGTGACGCCCGTCAGGGTCGCCCCGTGGCCGCTAAAAATCCCGGAGCCGCTCCCGCCCGCGCCGCCGCCGCCGCTGCCGCCCGCGCCGGTGATGTTCTCGCTGACGGCGCAGTTCGTCATCACCAGCGCGCCGAAGATGGTACTGACGCCGCCGCCGTCGCCGCCGTCCCCTCCGCCGGGGCCGTTGCTTGCGCCGCCGCGCCCGGTCAAGTTGCCCCTGACGACGCAGCCGCTCATCGTCAGCGTCCCGCCGAAGTTGCTGATTGCCCCGCCGTTGCCGCCATCGCCGCCGTTGCCGCCCGCGCCGCCCGCGCCCGTTCTGTTGCCCGTTAGCGTCACGTTCGTCAACGTCAGCGTGCCGAAGTTATGGATCGCGCCGCCGCTGCCGCCCGGCCCGCCGAAGCTGCTGCCCGCGCCGCCCGCGCCGGTGCTGTTGCCGTTGAAGGCCATGTCGGTCAGAGTCAGCGTGCCGCCGTTCGACAGGCCGCCGCCGCTCGCGGCACCACCCGCGAACTCGTGCGAGAAGCCGTCCGGCGTTCTGCCGTTCGCTACGGTCAGGCCGGAGATGCTGACGACCAAAGCGTTGCGGTCTTCTTCCCTCTCGACGGTGAAAATCCGGTAGTCGCCGCCCGTGTCCCGGCGCACGGTCAGGAGAGAGGAGCCCGGCCCGTTGACCGTCAGGCTGTCGGTGATGTCCGGGAGCGCGCCCGTCAGATTAATCGTGCCCGTCACGGAAAAGCCGATGGTGTCGGCCCCGGACGTGGCATTGGCCTGCTGGATAGCGGCGCGGAGAGTGCAGTTGCCGGAGCCGTCGTCGCAGAGGTTGTCGGCGGTGTTGCTGTCCGCGCCGTCGCCCGTCGAGTTGACGTTGAACGTCGCGGCGGCGTGCGCCGCGCGCGGCGGGAGGCTCAGGAAACCGGCGGCCAGCGCAATCAGGCTTAGTAGTCCCCAGAAGGTGACAAGGAACGACGGCCCGCGTCTCTTCTGACGGTGAGCGGTGGTGGCGAGGTACATTTACCGACTCCGAAGAAAGCACAGGCCGCGTCGGAGCCTGTGATGATGGCGAATGGTGGAAGATAGTCTATGGCTCCGGCCAGGCGAACGGGCTCACCGGCCTCGTCATGAATCCACTTTCACGATTGAGCTGAAGTAAGGGGAATTACGTCTGTGATAGGCGTCACAAATCACGTTAGGGAAGGGAGAATCGCGACATACCTGCTCGTGAGTATTCCCGACATGAGCAACGCGGATTATACGGGCGGAAAGATGTATGTCAAGGCCATTCCCTGATGAAATGAGGTAATCACCCGGAGTCCGAGAGCCAAACTTCCGTCGGTTCGGCTGTGCACATAAATTCCCGTTTGACCATAAAGTCTGACACGGCGAGGCCGCACACGCGCGCGGCCCGCAACTCATGCTAGACTCCGCGCATGACCCCGGAAGAGTATCCACGCGAGCCGGAGGCGGTGTTGGAGAGGGTGACTCAGGGTCTTGTCCTTCCTGACCCGGCGGCTGCCATCCGCCACGCCGCCGCGCTCTGGGCCGAGCAGAACACCCGCCCCGAAAC
>DASTQX010000296.1:0-6217 GCA_035761505.1 Pyrinomonadaceae bacterium | reverse complement strand
GGTCTTTATCTTTGGTCGCGTGGTCGCGTCTCGCCGGAGGGCTTCAACTCTTCTGCGGCGTCGGCGTGCGCGCGGCGGGCGCGGCGGCGCGGCTCGCGGCGCGCTCGTCGGCGGCGCGGCGGTCGAGGGCCGCGAGGTAGAAGGCGCGGAAGTATTCGTACATCGAATAGACCGCCGAGAGCACGACGACCCAGAGCATCGCCCGCCCGGCGGTGTAGAGCAGGACTTGAAAGTCCGTGGCCGTCAGCGCGCCGCCCGCGAAGAGGTGGCGCACGGCGGTTCGCAGCTCCGGCACCGACCAGAACTGGATGGCCGGGAACGCGTGCCCGAAGTTCGCCACCGGCGGCGCGCCCGACACGCTCGACGCGATGAGGAGCGCGACGGCCAGCACCTGCGACAGCATCTTAAACTTCCCCATCCGCGACGCCGCAATCACCACCCCGTCGGCGGCGGCCACCGAACGCAAGCCGGAGACGGCG
The DNA here is from genome assembly GCA_035761505.1 of Pyrinomonadaceae bacterium. GTDB lineage: Bacteria > Acidobacteriota > Blastocatellia > Pyrinomonadales > Pyrinomonadaceae > JAIVJM01. The sequence goes on along the minus strand of DASTQX010000296.1, from coordinate 5,738 downwards.
AACTCGCGCCCGACGATAATCACCACCGCCCACGCGGGCGCGAGACGGTTCTCGACGAGCGAGATGAGCGCCGCCGAGATAAGCAGCTTGTCGGCTATCGGGTCAAGGAGGATGCCGAGGCGCGAGACCTGCCTGCGGCTGCGCGCGATGTGCCCGTCGAGGTAGTCGGTGAAGGCGGCGGCGAGGAAGAGCGCGACGCCGAGGACGTGGCGCTGGACGCCGAACCAGTTTTCGGAGAAAGGGGTCAGGAGGACGACGACGAGGAGCGGGACGACGAAGATGCGCGACACCGTCAGTGTGTTCGGAAGATTCACCCGCCCCCTCCATGCGTCGCCGCCCACAGTGCGGGCACGCCGATGAAACTCTTGCTCTGCCGTGATGTGCTGATGTCCGCAGCAGAGTTTAGGAGCGCCCCACGGACGTGTCAAGGCGCGTCCCGCCGGAGGCTTCGAGGCGGGCGAAGGGCAGACCCGGCGAGCCGCGCGCTCTTACGGCTTCGACGCTGACGCGCTCTTCTTCGTCGGCGGCGTCGCTCTCTTTTTAAGTTCATCCGGCGGCGCTTCTTCGAGGCAGCGCGCCGAGAGCGCGTTGGTGGCGAGGGCGCGGAGGTGCTTGTCTTCGAGGCGGCGCGCGACGGCGAGCGCGCCCTCGAAGTCGTGCGGGCCGAGTTCGCGGAAGACGTTTTCGAGGTTGAAGCCGGGGACGGGGTGAGAGGTGAAGGAACTGAAACTCTTTCCCTGAACCTTCCGGTGGAGCACGGCGGTCGAGAAGTCGGGCTCGGCCAGAAGGTTCACGGTCTTCACGGCCTCGGCCAGCACCTCCGCGCCGCGCACGTAGTCGAACTTCGCGTAGAGGTGCGCGACGCCGAGTAGCGCGCGCGCCTTCGCCTCCGTGTCGGGCGCTTTCCGCGCCGCGCCGTGGACGCCGCCGAGTATCTCGTCCGCACGCTGCTTATCTGAAAAACGCTTGAGCCCTTCGGCGGCAATCTCAAGAGAAAGCAGGGCGCTCTGGTCGAGCGCCCCGACGCGCCCGGCGAGCCTGTCGGCTTCGTCGAGTTCGCCGTTCTTCAAGGCGTGCTGCGCGCGCGAGAAGTAGAGCCAGTCGGAGAGCTGCCGCCGCGTCTCCGCGTCCGAGATTTTCTGCAAAGCGCTCTCTACCCGTTCCAGCTTCACGCCCTGCGACGCGGACATAATCGCCAGCGCGATGAAACGGTCGCGCTGCTCCGGCGTGGCGTGGCTCTGCGCCCGCTCGATGGTCGCGTCGAAGTTGTCAACGTGCTCCGGCGGGCCGCCGCTCAGATTGCGCTGGTACGAGGCCGCGCGCTCCTGCCTCACCGCGTCGAGAAGGGCGGCGGCCTGCGTCTTCAGCCCGGCGATGAGCGCGGACTCAGCCGCATCGCGCGGGCCGTAGAACTTCTCCAACATGAGCAGGACGGCGTAGGTCGTCTCCGCCTCCGAGCGCCCCGTCGCGCGCTCGCTCGGCGGCGGCTGCTTCTCAAGGGCGGCGAGCCTCCGGCCCGTCCTCCGCAAAAGGATCGAGACGTACTGCCGTTGCAAATCGGTGCTCGCCGCGAAGCCCTGCGGGACGTTGTAGAGGCCGCTCACCGGCCCCAAGGCTCCCCGCAGCGCGAAGGGATAAGGCGAGAGATGGAGCAACTCTTCGAGGTCGCGCCCGACGTGCGCGGCGAGCGCTTCGACGTAGAGCGCGTCCGCCGCGCGGCGGTCAACTTCGGCCAGCTTGTAGAGGAAATGCGGCAGGAAGGAGGTGGCCGTCTCGCGCAAGCTGAGGCGGGCGAGCGAGAGCGCCGTCGGCGGGTCGCTCGGCAAAAGCGTTTCGGCCAGTGCGAGAAGTTTCTGGCCCGTCTGGCGGCTGGAAGCGTCGCCCGCCTTCCCCTTCTTCTCGGCGACGAGCCGCGTCTCTTCGGCGGCCTGCTCGGCCAAGCGTCGCGCCCATGCGGTGTCGCGCCGCCCGACGGCGCGGAGGACGACGAAGCGCTGGTCGGGCAACTGCACGGTCAGGCCCACGACGGGGCTGTCGGGCCGTCCCGGCTCGCGGCGGATTTCGTCGCCCTTCTCCCTGAAATGCGCCGAGGCCAGCTCGAAGGCTTCGGCGAAGAGCGAGCGCGCGCGCTCCTCCTGATGCGGCCACAGGAGGTCTGCGGCCCCGACCATGACGGCGATGCGCTTGACCGGGTTCTCGAACGATTTCGCCCCCGACAACTCCTGCTCGACCAAGAGCACGGCCCGCGTCTGGTCGCAGAAGACGGCGGGCTTCTCCGCCTCCGTCTCCGTCTTCGCCTGCGCGCGCGCGGCGCTCGGCGCGAAGGCCGAGGCGAAAAGAGATGCGAGGAAAAGCAGCGCCGCGATGTTCGAGCGCCTCGGCGCGAAGGGCTCGGTCGAAAGTTTGGAAGGCCGCATGAATCCCCTTTCCGTCTTTTTCACCCTGCGGACGTAACGCCGCTCCGCGCTCGGCGTTCCACAATCTTTGCTGCCTTGCCCCGCGTCTGCGCGTCGTTTACAATCATCGTTTCCGCGCGAGGCATTTTTCTCCACTATGGCGTGCGCGGACTGTTTTGAGCAATGGCAATTGACCGCATCACGGTGCGCGGCGCGCGCCAGCACAACCTGAAGAACGTCAACGTAGAGATTCCGCGCGACCGCCTGACGGTCATCACGGGACTTTCGGGTTCGGGCAAATCCTCGCTCGCCTTCGACACCATCTACGCCGAAGGCCAGCGCCGCTACGTCGAGTCGCTGTCGGCCTACGCCCGCCAGTTCCTCGACCAGTTGGAGCGCCCCGACGTTGACTCCGTCGACGGACTCTCGCCCGCTATCTCCATCGAACAGAAGACCGTTTCGCGCAGCCCGCGCTCGACGGTCGGCACGGTCACGGAAGTTTACGACTACCTCCGTCTCCTCTTCTCCTCGGTCGGCCAGCCGCACTGCCACAACTGCGGCGCGCCCATCACCCGCCAGTCGGTCGAGCAGATCGTCTTCAACGTCCTCTCCCTGCCCGAAGGCGAGCGCGTGATGGTGCTCGCGCCCGTCGTGCGCGGGCGCAAAGGCGAGTTCAAGAAGGAGCTTGAGAAGCTCGCCAGAGACGGTTTCCTGCGCGCGAGGATTGACGGCGAACTGCTCTCGCTCGACGAAGAGATCAGGCTCGACAAGCGGCGCAACCACACCATCGAGGCGGTCGTTGACCGCCTGCTCATCAAGCCCGGCATCAACGAGCGACTGACCGAATCAGTTCGCACGGCCTTGAAGCTGACGGGCGGTGCGGTGCTCATCTCGGTCGTCGACGGCGAAGAGAAACTTTACTCCGAGCGGATGGCCTGCGTGAACTGCGGCATCAACGTCCCGCCCTTAGAGCCGCGATCCTTCTCCTTCAACTCCGTCTATGGCGCGTGCAAGCGCTGCCACGGCCTCGGCACGGTGCTCGAAATAGACCCGGCCAAGATCGTCACCGACGCGACCGAGCGCGCCGAGAAACTCTTCCTCCCGCTCTCCGCCGCCGACAAGCAGGGCGCGGCCTACTTGAAGGGCGCGCTGCTCGCCGTCATCGAACACTTCGGCGCGGACAAGCTGACGCCCTTCGCCGAACTCTCACGTCAAGTTCAGGACGCCTTCTTCCACGGCGTCGAAGGCCAGCTCACTTTCCGTCAAGGGCTCTACACTTATCAGAGCGACTGGAAGGGCGCGGTGCGCCACCTCAGCGAGCGGATGCACCACCCGCCGAGCGAGAAGGTGCGCGAGGCGCTGGAAGAACTCGTCTCGCCCGTTCAGTGCCCCGACTGTGAGGGCCGACGCCTGCAACCCGAATCGCTCGCCGTGCGCGTCGGCGGCTTGGGCATCGCCGACTACACCTCGCTCCCCATCGAAGAAGCGGTCGCCGCCTTCGACCGCCTCAAGCTCAACGAGCGCGAGGGGCAGATTGCCGGGCTCGTCCTCCGCGAGATACGCAACCGCATGAGATTTCTCGACGCCGTGGGCCTCGGCTATCTCACGCTCGACCGCCCCTCGGCCACGCTCTCCGGCGGCGAAGGCCAGCGCATCCGCCTCGCCACGCAGATCGGCTCGCAACTTCGGGGCGTGCTCTACGTTTTAGACGAGCCGAGCATCGGCCTTCACCCGCGCGACAATCAGAGACTCCTTGAGACGCTCGGCGCGCTGCGCGACCTCGGCAACACCGTCCTCGTCGTCGAGCACGACGAAGAGACTATCCGCCGCGCCGACTACGTTGTGGACATCGGCCCGGCTGCCGGAGTCCACGGCGGCGAGATCGTCGCCTTCGGCACGCCCGAAGACATCGCCTGTAACCCGGACTCCATCACCGGCCTCTACATCTGCGGCGCGCGTTCCATCGCCGTCCCGGAAAAAAGGCGAGCGCCCAACGGCGCGTCGGTGCGCGTCCGTGGCGCGCGTCACAACAACCTCAAGAACGTGGATGCGACTTTCCCGCTCGGACTCCTGACGGTCGTCACCGGCGTCTCCGGCTCCGGCAAATCCACGCTCGTCGACGACATTCTCTATCGAGCCCTCGCCCGCCACGTCTATGGCTCGCTGGAAGAGCCCGGCGCGTTCGACACGGTCGAAGGCTTGGAGAACGTGGATAAGGTCATCGAGATTGACCAGTCTCCCATCGGTCGCACGCCGCGCTCGAACCCGGCGACTTACACCGGACTCTTCACGCCCATCCGCGAGTTGTACGCGATGCTCCCGGAGTCGCGCGAGCGCGGCTACAAGCCGGGCCGCTTCTCCTTCAACGTCAAGGGCGGGCGCTGCGAGGCGTGCGAGGGCGACGGCATGAAGCGCATCGAGATGAACTTCCTGCCCGATGTGTACGTCCTCTGCGACGTGTGCCGGGGCGCGCGCTACAACCGCGAGACGCTTTCGGTCAAGTACAAAGGCAAGTCCATCGCCGAGCTTCTGGACACCACGGTCGAAGAAGCCCTGCCCATCCTCGAAAACATCCCGCAGATTAAGCAGAAGCTGCAAACGCTGCTCGATGTCGGCCTCGGCTACATCAAGCTCGGACAGTCTTCGACGACGCTTTCCGGCGGCGAGGCGCAGCGCATTAAGCTCGCAAAGGAACTCTCGAAGCGCGCGACCGGCAGAACCATCTACATCCTCGACGAGCCGACGACCGGCCTCCACTTCGCCGACGTTCATAAACTGCTCGACGTGCTCCAACGGCTCGTCTCTCTCGGCAACACCGTCATCGTCATCGAACACAACCTCGACGTGATTAAGAGCGCCGACCACATCATTGACCTCGGCCCCGAAGGCGGCTCCGGCGGTGGTCGCGTCGTCGCCAGCGGCACGCCCGAAGAGGTCGCCAAAGTCAAAAAATCCCACACCGGCCAAGCCCTCCGCCCGCTCCTCAACGGTCACGCCACGGGCGGCAACGACCACAAGCAGGCCGCAGACGGGAAAGAGCAGGGCGTCGTAAAAAACGGCAAGAGCCCGAACGACAAACCGGCGTCCAAAGGCCGACGCAAGAACGCGGCGTGATATACTCCCGCGCGAAATCCGACCTTTAAAAGATAAGTTGTGGCGGACTTCAAGCGGCACGCGACGGACGGTTCAATGAGCGACGCCTTCATCAACATCTAAGACTTCTTCCAGCCGACAATGCCTGACACCATCGCTTCCATCGTCGCCGACAGCCTCGAAGTCAAGCGCCGCTACTTCGCCGAGCACGCCGGCGAAGTGGAGCGCGCCGCCCGGCTCATCGCCGAG
>DASTQX010000295.1:0-2958 GCA_035761505.1 Pyrinomonadaceae bacterium | reverse complement strand
CGACCAATCATTCTTGAGCGGGCTCTCCCTCTTGAACTCCGGGTGCCAGCGCCCGACGTACTCCACCTCAAGCCCCGTTCCGCGCACGTGCTTCCAATTAACAACTTCGACTGCCATCGCCTCATCCTCCGCCCGCGAAATTTTTAAGACCGTGTGACACCGGCATCCTTAAACCTGCGGCCGCGGTGGCGGGCAGCGTGGGTGAAAGCGGAATGCCTGTGCGACCCGCACGCCCGACACCCTCCGACGCGGAAGGAACCGGGCTCGATTCGAGAGCTGGAAACATTGCCGCCGACAGGCGGCGTGATGAAGGGAGAGGTGGCTTGGTAGGGGCGCTGTTATCTATCCGGGGGGGAGTGTGAGGCGTTGGGAAATTATGGCCGGCGCGCTAAGCTTACGCCCGTAGCCACGCCTTCAGCTTACCCAGCATCACGCCTATGTCCGCTGGTTCGTGGATGATCTTCACACCGCCCCGCCACTCGTCCATCGGCTCCAACGCCTGAAGGTAAGTCCGACCCATCATCAGGAAGATTTCACGGTACGCCTGCCGGCGCAGCAACTCGCATAGCAGTCGGACGTTCACCGCCTGCTGCCGCCCGGCCAGCTCTCGCGTCATCTTCAAATCGTAGTGCGTTATTTCGCGCTCGGGTGTGATGAGGCCGTACTTGGCGGATAGGATCCGGATGTCAACGTCAGGGGGGAACGCGCCTTCGCGCTGGCAGCGTTTGACGACCTGGAAGGCGACGCCGGCGTAGATCTCCCACGCGGCCAGGGAGCGCGCGCGGCGCGTGGTCATGAAGCCGAAGAGTTGTTGCGGCGAGTCCGGCGCTACGTCGTTCTTCCGGTCGGAGCAGCTCAGGATGAGTAGCCGTCGCGGCGGAGTCTCGCTCATGACTACTCGGCGGCCGTGAGGCGGCGCGTGAACTCGTCGTCTTTGACGATGGGGCACAAGTGTTCGGCCGCGTCCATCGCGTCCCTGAACTTGCCGGGGACGACGCGGTCGGAGGTGTGGCCTCTGATGCCTTTCTGGATCAGCACGCCGCCCTGGAACGAGTAGCCGAAGTCGGCGAGTAGCCTGGCGTATCTTTCCATCTCTTACTGCACCTCCGGGGTGTCTGTCCTATTCGTAACTGCTGTCGCGCAGGCTCCGGCGACGCCGCCCTTCATGTGTGTGTCGTGGCTAGCTTCGTCGGGTGTTATGGTTCGGGCGGTGGGGTGATTCGGTTATGCGGCGATTGGAGGATGCGCGGCGTCGCCGGCGTGCTGTTGCCTCTTTGCCAGCCGCTTCGCCTTCCTCCGCTCGCGGTCGCGCGCGAGGAACTCGTCGCGGCAGAACGGGCAATAGCGGGCGGAATTTTTGCGCAACTTAAAATACTTTTCTTCGGGACGCTCGCCGGGCCACGTCGCGGCGAGGCGCATCTCGATGCCGGCCCTGACGACGGCCTGCGTGAACTTCGAGCCGCGCCCGGCGCGGTGCTCGGAGAGCCGCCGGTCTACGTCCACACTCGTGCCCGCGTAATGCTTGGCGTGCGACATATGCCTTTCGAGGCAGAGCAGGTACACCACGGCCCTCGCCCTTCCCGTACTGCCCATCACGGCCCTCCTTCCCGCCGGGCGACTGAAGTCTGAATGAGGCACTCATGCCTCACGCACGCCACACAATTTTTGGCGTGCGCTTTCGTCGCCTCTCGACGCGGCCGGAGGAAGCTCTTATTTTTCTTCTGCTGCTGGTTCGTTAAGGAGGGCGTGGAGGACGGCGGACGACGTGGCAACTGGCTCCGTGGCGACCGAAGGTCGCCGTGGGTTGGCGGGGCCGTTGCTGAGTGGGCGGTATGTTTCTTCGCGGAGGCGGTGTGAGGAAGGTGCGACTACCCGGGCCATGTGCCCTGAGCGTTCGAGTAGGTCGCGCGCGTGGGGCGTTATGAGTGCCGGCGACGCCGCGCCCGGTCGGTCACATAATTTGTTCATCGAGGCCGGGGCACTCGACGAACATCGGCTCCGCCGGCAGCGCGTACCGCTGTGCGTTCAGCACCATCCCCGGAGACAAAATGTCGCCGCGGGCGACCGCGCGCAGGGTGTCGGCGTTCAGCTCGATGGTCGTGACGGCGAAACGGTTCTGCTCGTCGTAGGCCTCCCAGACGACCGCGCCGGGCACGATGCCGATCTGCGGGCGCACGAGCTTGATGATTTCGGGCGTCGTGAAGCTCGGGCTGAGGACGGTGAACTCGGCGCGGGCGGGTTCGGCCAGGGCGTACTCGGCGGGGACGTAGAAAGTGTTCCCGTCGAACGCGCACAGTTTGAAGACGCCGATCCACTTCGACGCCAGCTCCCTGACCGTCTCCATCTGCCGGAGCAGTTCGGAGGCGCGCGTTCGCGTGAGGACGGCGACCGCGACAAGACTCCGGCCCGGGTCTGCCTGCGGCGGGATCTGCACCGTCGGCAGGGCGATGAGGATTTCTTCTTCCGCGCGAGTCTCCTCCGCGAAGCCTTCTTCTTCTTCCGCCATGATCGTCAGACAAGGCCCGCTCGTCAGAAGGGACCTTGCGACCTCCGGTCGGGAGCGCTTGAGCCGTGCGGTAGCTGGTGGACGCACCCCGAGGTTCAAAGAGCTTCCGTGTTGCCGGGCGTGTTTCGTGCGCGCCGGGGTAAAATTCTCCGGCCCCGCCCGCCGCATTTTTAGCCTCGGGGTGGTGGGCCGCTTAACCGAACAGGGAGCCTTGCGGGCTCGGCGCCGGCGGCGTTGGTGGGGTTCTGGCGGGACGACTCGGTGCGCGACGCGTCGGCTTGGCCGTCATCTGCCCTCCGTCGTTGGTCGCGTCCTCGCTGGCCGCGACTTCTTTAGACTCGACAACGGGCGGGCGCTCGGCCGGCGCGCTCACGGCGGCAGCCGCTTCGGCGGCGCGCGCGGCGCGTCCGCGCTCTATGTACTCTTCACAGATTGTCACCTGCCAGGCTTGA
>DASTQX010000294.1:0-1962 GCA_035761505.1 Pyrinomonadaceae bacterium | reverse complement strand
AGGGATGCGCGGCTTCTTCCCGCGTCAGACGCTCGACCTCCGCCTCGCGTTCGGCGCGCGGCAGGTCGCCGAGGTCAAGCAGAGGCAGAGTCCGAGTCCGCACCGGATGGATGACCTGCGCGGGCGATGTCCCCGCCGCCTCGAACGTGGTGCGCAAAGCCTCGTGGCGGCGGACGACTTCGTTGAACGCGTGCTCAAGCGCCTCGATGTCGAGCGGGCCGTCCAGAGAGACGGCGGCGGCGATGTTGTATGTGGCGTCGCCCGGTTCGAGTTGATCGAGGAACCAGAGGCGCTGTTGGGCGAAGGAGAGCGGCATGTGCGCGTCACGCGCGACGGGCGTAATCGGTTCGTCGCGCCCGTCGTCCTGCCGCCCGCGCGCCTGCTCGACGAGGAGCGCCAGAGCTTCGACGGTCGGGTGCATGAAGACGGCCCGCAGCGGCACTTCCACGCCGAACGCCTCGCGCACGCGCGACACCAGCCGCGTCGCCAGCAGCGAGTGGCCGCCCGCGTCGAAGAAGTTCTCCCGCGCGCCGACGCGCTCGCGCCCCAGCACCTCGCACCAGATGCCCGCCACCAACTCTTCGGTCGGCGTCCGCGCCTCGGTCGAGTCCGCGCCCTCCGACGGCTCGCCTTCCGGCGCGGGCAAGCGCCCCCGGTCAACTTTGCCGTTGGGCGTCAGAGGGAACTCGTCGAGCACGACGAACGCGGACGGAATCATGTAGTCGGGCAACTGCGCGCGCAGGTGTTCGCGCAACTCCCCGCCGCTCACCGCCGACGCCTCTTCCGCAAGCACGTAGGCGACGAGGCGACGCTGGCCCGGCGCGTCCTCGCGCACGACGGCGAGACTCTGACGCACGTCCGGCCTGCTTTCGAGCGCGCTCTCGATTTCACCCAGCTCGATGCGAAAACCTCGGAGCTTGACCTGATGGTCTATCCGCCCAAGAAAGTCAATCCGCCCGTCGGCGAGGTAGCGCGCGAGGTCGCCCGTGCGGTACAGACGCGCGCCCGGCTCCCCAGAGAACGGGTCGGGGATGAACTTCTCCGCCGTCAACGCGGGGCGGTTCAAGTAGCCGCGCGCAAGACCATCGCCGCCGAGATACAACTCTCCGGCGACGCCCACGGGCACGGGCTCTAAGTAACGGTCGAGGACGTAGGCTTGCGTGTTCGCTATCGGCCTCCCGATGGTCAGCGTTTCGTGAGAGCCTTTCGGGATGAGGGCGAAAGTCGAATAGGTCGTGTCTTCCGACGGGCCGTACAGATTGAACACCTGACGCACGTGCCCTGACTCGTAAACCTGCTCGGCGAGTTGTTGTGATAAAGGCTCGCCCGCCAGATTCACGACGCGCACCGAAGGCGGCAGGCCACGCCCCCTCAACAACTCTGTCATCACCGACGGCACGGTGTTGACCAGCGTCACCTCTTCCGCGATGTCCGGCAGTTGTAAAGCATTCTCCGCGACTATCACCCGACCCCCATAACTGAGCGGCACGAACAACTCGAAGACTGAGAGGTCGAAACTGAGCGAGGTGGCGGCGAGCACGCCCGACAGGTCTTCGTCCGCAAAGACCTGCCGTGCCCACCGCACCAGCATGACGGCGCTGTGATGAGTGATGGCGACACCTTTCGGGCGGCCCGTCGAGCCCGACGTGTAGATCACATAGGCGAGGTGCTGCGCGCCCTCGACGGTCGCTTGCGGAGTGCGCGCACCCTCGCGCGCGATGAGACCCCAATCCCCGTCGAGGCACACGACGCGCGCGCCCGCCCGCGCCGCCACTCCGAGTAAATTTTCCTCCGTTAAGAGCACCCCGACCCCGGCGTCCTCCATCATCCACCGCAGCCTCGCCGCCGGGTACTCCGCGTCCAACGGCACATACGCTCCGCCCGCCTTGAGCACCCCCAGCACCCCCACCACCATCCCCACCCCACGCCCCATCAGCACCCCGACGCGCCTCTCCGCACCCA
>DASTQX010000293.1:0-1356 GCA_035761505.1 Pyrinomonadaceae bacterium | reverse complement strand
GCTTCGTCCGCGCGCCTGACGCGGCGCTGCTCGCGGGCGCGGCGGCGGCGTCTCTGTTGGCGGTCTTCATCCTCAACCTTCGTCTCTTCCGCTTCTTCCGCGTGCGGCGCGGCGCGGCCTTCGCCGCCGCTTCGTTCCCGATGCTTCTGCTCTACTATTTTTATAGCGGCGCGGTCTTCGCCTTCTGCTACGTCGCGCGCGCGTTCGGGCAAACCTTTGAGGCCGCCCCGCCGGTCGGTCAGGCGGCGAAGTTGAGGCGCGGGAGAGATGCGTAAAGACGCGCCACGCGAGACGGCGAGCCGAGCCGGGACGGAGCACTTGTTCGCGGGCCGCTTGAGCGGAGAGGCGCGGGCGGTGCTCGGCTGGACGCTGGCGGCGTTCGTGGTTCGGCTCCTTCTGGCGTGGCGGGTCGAGCACGTGATTTCGCCGGACGGGGTCGAGTACGTGAGGCTGGGGCGGAACCTCGTGTCGGGGCATCTCGCCGCCGGGATGAGCACCTACTTTCCGCCGCTCTACCCTCTGCTCGTCGGGCTCGCGTCGCTCGTCTTCGGCGACGGGGAGTTGGCAGGGCGATTCGTCTCCGTCGTCGCGGGGAGCCTGCTCGTCGTCCCGGCTTACGCGCTCGCGCGCGAGTGGTACGGCGAGAGGGCGGCGATGGTCGCGGCGGCGCTCGTGGCGCTCCATCCGGTGCTCGCCTACTACTCGACGGTCGTGCTCACCGAGGCGACCTACACGCTGCTTTTTACGTGCGGCGTCCTCGCCGGTTGGACGGCGCTCTCAGGCCGGAGGGCGCGCGCCTACGCGCTCGCGGGCGCGGCCTTCGGCGCGTGCTATCTGCTCAAGCCGGAGGCCGTGGGGTTCGTCGTCCTGCTCGTCGCGCTCGTCCTGTGCCGGAAACTCTTCGACCGCGCGCACACTTTGAGGCTCGCCGCGCGTCAAGCGCTCGCGCTCTGCGCGGGCTTCGCGCTCGCGGCCTCCCCTTATCTTCTCTACCTCTGGGGCTACACGGGCGGGCTGACGTTGAGCGGGAAGACGGGCGGGCACGTCTTGCAGGGCAGCCGCCGCGTGGCCGGAGAAGTCGGGCCGCACCTCGACGGCCCGCCGCCGGGGTTGACCGACGTGGCCGTCCAGTTGTTGAAGGCGCTGCGGTTCGAGTACGAGTTATTCAATCTCCTGTTCCCCTTCGCCTTCGTCGTCCTCGCCGCGCTCGGACTGTTCCGCGAGCGCTGGACGCGAGAGCGAGCGTGGCGCGAAGGGTATCTCTTCGCGTTCCTGCTGGCGACGCTCGCGGGCTACGCCGTGACGCTCCCGAACATTCGTTTCTTCGTCCCGCTCGTGCCGCTCGTGCTCTGCTGG
>DASTQX010000292.1:0-1282 GCA_035761505.1 Pyrinomonadaceae bacterium | reverse complement strand
CGATGACGCGGGGCCAACTCCAGGGCGCCGCCAGGACCACGTCGAAGGCGATGTCATGACCGGCGAAGCCGGGGTGACTTGCGAGCCAATATTGCGCGGCCCGCACGATCCGCCGCCGCTGTTTCGCCGTCACCGTCCAGGCGGCGTCATCGCGCGTCCTCCGCCGCTTCACCTCGATGAAGGCGAGCCGCCTGCCCTTGAGCGCCACGAGGTCGATCTCGCCGACCGGCGTCTCGTAACGCCGCGCAACGATGCGGTGGCCTTTCAGCCGAAACAGAAGCGCAACGAGCGTTTCGGCGAAGACGCCCCGGCGATAGGCTCTGACCCGGTCTTGCCGTTTTGTCATTCGCGCTTGAGCTTGATCCCGAGCTCGTAGACCCGGGCGCGGCTCACCTCCAGCACTTCCGCAACCGAGCGCACCGCGTCGCGGAAGCTCTCGACTTTCAGCGCCCGTTCCAGCTGCTCGGCAATCGCCGCGTCGCTCGCCTCGGCCGCGGCGGCGTCGGGCGGTCCGACGACAATCACGAACTCACCCCTCAATGCCTCACCCGAAAGCGCGCCGGGCAGCCGGTCGAGCGTCCCGCGCGTCACGCTCTCGTGCAGCTTGGTCAGTTCCTTGGCAATTGCCCCCTCGCGGGGCCCCAACACATCCGCGATGTCGGCAAGGCTTTTGGAGAGTCGCGAGCCCGTCTCGAAAAAGATGAGCGTCGCGGGGACGCTTCTGAGCTCATCGAGCCGCGCCCGCCGCGGACCCGATTTCGGCGGCAGGAAGCCGGCAAAGAGGAACGTGTCGGTCGGAAGGCCCGAGCTTGTGAGAGCGCCGAGCGAAGCCGACGGCCCGGGGATGCTGACGACGTTAAGTCCCGCATCGAGCGCTTCGCGCACGAGCTTGTATCCGGGGTCCGAGATGAGCGGGGTTCCGGCATCCGAGACGAGCGCCACCGACTGTCCGGCGCGGAGCCGGGCAAGAAGGAGAGGGCGCTCGCGTTCGGCGTTGTGCTCGTGATAGGCGCCGAGCGCGCCGCGCAATCCGAAATGCGAGAGCAGCTTCTTCGAGTGGCGCGTGTCCTCCGCGGCGATGAGGTCTGCGCGGGCCAGCACCGAAAGCGCGCGGAGCGAGATGTCGGCGAGATTGCCGATCGGCGTTGCCACAAGATAGAGCCCGGGTGCGAGCGACCTTGCGATGAGGTCCGCGAGCGTTTCGCTCGCGCGCGTCACGATCGCGCCGAGAGCGCCTCTGATTGGTTCCTCGTCTCGCTGGTCTTGCACGCGCGCGGGGCCC
>DASTQX010000291.1:0-4152 GCA_035761505.1 Pyrinomonadaceae bacterium | reverse complement strand
TGTGAACGACCTCCTCCGCCGGGACTCTGACGCGCTCCATGCGCTCTTGGCCGTAGGGCGACATCTCGTAATTCGGCGTGGTGAAGTAGTAGGCGACGGGTCGGTCGTAGCGGTTCACCTCGACGGACATCAGCACCCGGTTCCCGTCCCGCAGAATCTCGTTGTAAGTCTCGTCGAGGTAAGCCACGTCGTAGAACTTGAGCGCGAAGCCGAAGGGGTTGTCGGCGGCGATGAACCGGCAGAGGAACTCGCCGTCGCGCGCCATCGTGTTGACGGCCATCCCCTGCGCGTCCGTCCACGAATACTTGCCCGACGCCGAGCAGGTTTCGGGCTGGCCCCACTCCCTGAACTTGTCCTCGACCTCTTTGTTGAGCAGTTCGTTCAACTCGTCGTTGGAGTTCTTGGCCCGCACCTGGAGCTTGATCCCGGCGGGGCCGACGACGTTCCGGCGCACCATGCCGAGGAAGCGTTTCATGTGCGGGTTGTTCCGCGCCATGTCGCGGCTGCGGGCGCGCAAGGAGCGCAGGTTCCGGTAAATCTCTGACAGCCACGCCGTCTGGGACACCGGCCAGTCGTTCGTCAGGCGGCTCACGGACGCAGCGCGGTACTCCCGCGCCATGCGGCGGACGCGCAGCACCTCGGCACGGGCATCTTCCAGTTGCTTCTTCACTTCGAGCCCGGTCTGCGCGCGCCTGCGCTCGGCCACGATCTGAGACATCGGAGGAAGGTCAAGGTCTAGTTTAATCATCGCCGTCGCCCTCAGTAGATGTTCTTGAAGAAGGGAGCACCCTTCTTGCTATTGGCACGCCGTCGCTCGCGGTTGACCCTCTGGGCTAAGGTCTTCTCCAGTTCGAGCAATTCGGCCTTGCCGTAGAACCGCACGCGGCGGTTAGTGCCGATGCCGCCGATCTCGTACTCCTGCACCCCGGCGGACGTAGTAGGCACGAGCGCCGCGCGCACGGCCTCAAGGTCGCGCTCGGCCTGCGTGCGCCCGTCGAAGGCGGCGTTTGCCGCGAGCGCGCGGAGACTCTGCACCACGGTCGCCGTGCCTCTGTCCACACGCTGCTTCTCCGCGCCCTTCGTCGCCCACGCCTCCCAATCAATGCGACCGGCGGCGACGTTGGCCGGGACTTCGACGCTCATCTCCCACGCGTCGCCGTCGGCCACGCCGACCACGTCGAAGCCCGTGCCGGAGGCGTTGCGGAAGTAGTACGTGAGCGCCCAACCCTCCCCGGCCTTATAGTCGGTGAGCGCCTTCCGCCACTCGACGGCGTCGCCGGGCGATAGTTCGTCAGGCTCATAATCAAGCATCTTCTAAAACCTCCCTCCGAGCGGGCCGCCGCCGGTGAACCCCGGCACGAACCCCCGGCCCGTCCCGCGCCGGATGATTCCCTTTTTCCTCTGCTGGCCCTCCCCCGATTTCGGAGGCGCGATACCTGAGAGCCGCCGCGCGCTCAACTTTTCGAGGTCGGGGTTGAGGATGGCGAGCGCGGCCATCGCCAGCACACGGTTGTCGAGGGCTTCGTTTCGGACGCCCGGCTTAATCTTCTCCCAGACGCGCTGCGTGCCCCGTTTAGTCCGCTTGGTGACGGCGTGCTCGGCGCGTAGCTGCTTGAAGTAATCCTCCCCGTAGTAGGCGCGACCGTCGCGCTCGAACTCCGTGGGGAAGTGGCAGTAGCCGGGGCCGGGCTCAGGGATGGCGAGGCGGTTGGCGAAGGTGTCTTTCGCCGCCTCCGTCCCGACGGTGTAGAGGCGCACGGGCGGGCGGCCCTGCCACGAGAAGCCGGAAATGATGGGCTTGCCCGGCGTGTTCGCGCCCTTCGTCGCGTAGAACCCCCGGCCTGAGTTCTGATGGCAGAACCGATAGACCTCCTGCGGGTTGAAGCCGCCCGAATCTATGCACGCGGCCATGACGCGCATCCTGAGAACGGTGCTCGCGCCGGTCTCGTCGTCCTCGGCTTCGGCGAGCGGCATCTCGTACTCGAAGGTGCGCGTGAGCGCCGCCTTCAGTTCCGCCCAGACCTGCTCCTGCGTCGGGTCGCCGGGGATGACGCCGTAGTCGAGCGACCAGCTCTCGCCGTCCAAGCCCCACCCGACGATTTCATACTCCAGCCGGTTCCGCTGCACGTCCGCGCCCGCCGTGATGACGAGCACGCCGCCGGGCAGGAGGTCGGTGTACGGCTCTCTCCGCTTTTCGAGGTCATCAACCTCAATGCCCCCTTCAAACTCCACCCACCCCTCGGCCAGCGTCGTGTTGACGAAGACCTTGAGCTGCTCGGCGTCCTTCTTCACCCGCAGGAAGTTGGCGGCTATCTCGCCCCAGGTGACGAAGGGCGAGTACGCCTCCCAAATCCAGAAACCCGCGCGGCCCGCGAAAGGCTTCTCCGCGCGCCACTCCCCGGCGAGCAACATCTCCGCCTTGTGCTCGTGTTCGATGACGCAGCCGCTCACGCACATGTAGTAGGCGTTCTCGATGTCGCCCTCGTCCCACCGGATGTTGAAAGCGCCCTGCGCGTTCTTCCACGTCAAGACCTGATACTCGCCGCAATGCGGGCAGGGGACGTAATACTTCCGCTTGTCGGTCTGCTCGTATTCCCACTCAATGGGCGAATACCTTTTCGCGTCGGGCGGCGAGCCCGGCTCGGGCTCAAGGCGGTCGCGCGGGCTGGAGGTCTTGACGACTTTCCGCTCCTTCTTGAAGGTGATGGTTCGCTTCTCGGCGAGCGCGGCGGGGTCGCCCTCTTTCGTTGACTTGTAGGCGTCGCGCTCGTCGAGGAAGAGGGTGCGGCGCGAGCGGGAGGAAAGAGTTTCGGCGCTCGTCGCGTAGCCGATGGCGAGATGCCCGCCGGGGAAGGATTTACCGGCGAGGGTGTTGTCGCCGTCGCGCGTGCGCGCGTCCCTGACTAAAGACCGGAGCGCAGGGGTCGCGCGAATCATCGGCGCGAGCTTCTCCTTCGACCACGCCTCGGCCTTCTTGTCCGTCTCGGCGACGTAGAGGATGGTGCTCGGCTTCTTGTGCATCAGGTAGCCGATGGCGTTCAGACAAAACTCCGTCTTGCCGATCTGCGACGACGCCACGAAGATGATTTCAAATATTCCGGGGAGGCTGACGCAGTCCATCGGCTCGGCGAGGTAAGGCGTCACCTCGTTATTCCACGGGCCGGGCAGGCTCGCCAACTCCGAGAGATACCTGTACTGCGCCGCCCACTGTGAGACGGTCGTGTTCGTGTCGGGGATAGCCGCGACTATCGCCTCAGAGACTACTTTCGTCTTCGGCGCGGGGCTCACTGAGATACCTCTCGTGCTCGACTTTTAAAGCGCTGAAAAACTGCTCGGCGTCCTGTTTGAGAAGCGCCTCTATCCGGTCAACCTTCTGCCCGCGTAGCTTCGGCGCGAGTGTGGCTGCCCTCGTCATAAAGTGCGAATAAATCCGGCTCGCAATCGCCTGCACGTCGCTACGGACATCGTGAATCGGAACAAGCTCCCCCTTCTCTTTTTGATACTTGAGCTTCGCGCGGCCCGCCTCGGCGGCTGTCTTCGCCGTCTGCGCTTTGCGCAGGTTCGTGGTGACTCCGTCGCCGCTCACCGCCGCGAGCGCCTCATCCGCGTCGTAGAGCTTCTCTTTCGCCTTCTCCTGCTTCGGCTGGACTCCCTTACTCTCAAGGCGCTGCCGCGCCGTCGCACGGTTGACGCCCGCCGCCTTTGCGACCTCGGAGGTGTTCAGCAGTTCCTTCTTAATCTGCCCGGCCTTCCTCATTTCGCGGCCTCCATCGCCTCATCGAGCGTGCGGTCGAAGATGGCCCCGAAGCGGCGGTCAACGACCTTCTTCACGGGCTCGACCACCACCGACCGCTTACGAATCCGGGCGCGAGGTTCGAGGAAGTAAAGCGCCTGAATCCCGCCGCCCGTCCGCTCGAAGACGGCGGGGCCGGAGCGCGTCTCGGCGACGAAGGTGCGCCGCGCGCCGCGCCGTCGGCGCGAGCGCGAAACGGACTGATTGTTCGCCCGGCGGGCGGGGGCGGTCGGGATGGCGAGGTACTTGCCGCGCGGCCTCTTGACGCCGCCCGTCTCGTGTAGGGCGAGCCAGTGGGCGCGCGTGCTGACCTCAGATTCGAGGCTGTCTTTCGTGGCCGCCTTCACACGCACGCCGAA
>DASTQX010000290.1:0-5148 GCA_035761505.1 Pyrinomonadaceae bacterium | reverse complement strand
ATTTCGTGATAGGCGTAGGTGAGCGCCACTCGCGTCTCCGAGGCGAGCAGGGTTTCGAGCCGATCCATGTCGGCCTCTTCCGCCGCGCCGCGCGCGAGCTTGAGCGAAAGATAACCTTCGGCGCGCGCCGACTCGTCATGCTCGTCGGCGAGCAGGCGGTAATACTCGGCGAGCCCTTCCGCCTTCTCGCCGACGCGGAGATGGAGGTATCCGAGCCAGCCGCGCGCGTCCGTCTTGAAGTGACCGCGCGGGTACTCCGCGAGCACGCGGCGGAAGGCAGCGAAGGCCGCGCGCCACGCGTCGTCGCGGCACTCGGCGCAAGCCTCTTCGGCGGTCGCGTACTCGCCCGTGTAGCTCTTGCTCTGCTTGAGATTCAAAAGCCCTTTCATGTAGAGCGCCGCCTCGCGCTTCTCGCTGCGCGGGTGGCGCGCGGCCAACTGCCCGAAGGCTTCGGCGGCCTCCGCCAACTTCTCTTCGCGCGAGAGCAGAGCCGCGCGCAGGTAAGCGACGTTGTCTTCGAGGCCCGCGTGGCGCGGAACCTGTTCGAGCAGGCGGCGCACTTCTTCGGCGGACGAAGGTTTAACTTCCGCAGGTGAAGGCTCGTCCTCTTCACCCTCGGTCTTCTCCTTCGCTTCGCCTTCCGCCTCCTTCTCGTCTGCGGACGGGAGAGAGTCGTAAGCGCGCCGCGCCGCGAGATAAGCGCGCACCGCCTCCGCGCCCGCGCCCTGTTCGAGCGCCGCGAGCGCGTCGAGTCGGTCGTCGGCGGAGCGGCGGCGCACGGGGACGCAAGCGCCTCCGCCGTAAGACTCCTCTGCGCCGCACCGGTCGTCGCCGGAGCGTTCGAGGTATTCGCCGAAGAGCTTCCGCGCCGCGCCCAACTCGCCCGACTTCGCCTCCTCTTCGGCCTTCCGCCAGAGCGCGTTGGCCTCCTTCGCCTGTCGCTTCCAACGCTCGTGGCGCTCTTCCCACTCGAAGTCGTCGGCGGGCGCGTCCGATTCCCTCGTCTTCTCGCGCGCGCTGAACGGGAGCGGCGGCAGGCGGCTGAACTCGCGCTCGTCGAGCCACGCGTTGAAGCGCACCGAATCCTCAGTCCCCATCCAGCCGCAGCCGAAGGCGACGCCCGCGCCGA
Organism: Pyrinomonadaceae bacterium; assembly: GCA_035761505.1. Taxonomy (GTDB): domain Bacteria; phylum Acidobacteriota; class Blastocatellia; order Pyrinomonadales; family Pyrinomonadaceae; genus JAIVJM01. The sequence goes on along the minus strand of DASTQX010000290.1, from coordinate 4,019 downwards.
CGACGAAGAGCGCGACCGCGCCGCCGAGCAACGCGCGCGCGCGGCGGCGAAAACTCCGCGCCCGAAGGGAGCTTCGCGCCTTCCAGATGCGCCGCATGATGCGCGCGTGAGCAGTGTCCTTCATCGCCCGTCCGCCTTTTTCCAACTCAGTCTTTCCGTCTGTTCCCACACGCGCCCGTCGTCGGCGCGCACGGCGACGGTCGCCGCGAGCCCTTCGGGCGGGTCGCCCTCGAAGCTCAGCCCGACGCCCGCGCCCGCTCCGCCCGGCCACCCGCGCGCCTTCAAGCGCACCGCGCTCGCCCGCGCCGGAGCGCACGGACGCAAGCCGCCCGCGCCGCCCGCCCGCCCTTCGACTTCCGTCACGCCGACCGGCGCGCACAGAGTCTCCACCGCATCGAAGCCTTCGAGCCTCGACACGCCGCGCAGGCTCCCGCGCGGGACGCGCAAGGTGAGCACAAGCGCCTCGTCTCCGAAGAGCGCGCCCGCCGCGCCCTCATTCGTCGCCGTCACGAAAAGTTGATTGACCGACTCCGAAGAGGCCCGCGCCCGGCCTTCTTCCCCGACGGCCTCGACGCGCAGACGAGCGCGCACGCCCGACTCTTCATCGCGGAGCGCCGCCGCGAGTTGGCCGAGGCCGAGCGTCGTCTGGTCGCCGCGCGTCGGCAGCCTGAAAAGACAGATGCCGAGCAGCTTTTCGCCCGCCGACCGGCGTACCCCCCGGACGCCCGCGCGCAACGCTTCGCTGCTCGGCAAGTCGAGGACGAACACTTCGCCCGCGCGCACCGCGACGCCTTCGACCGACGCATCCTCGCGCGCCCGGAAGACGTAACGCCACTCGCTCGCGTGAGGCGAATCAACAGCGCCTTCGTCAACCGCCCCGCGCGCCTCGAACGCGCGCCGCTCGACCAACTCAAGACTCCGCGCCGCCGCCACCCGCGCCGGGTCAAGGTCGCCGTGCAGAGACAGCAGCTTCCCCTTCGACGAATAGAGCAGCGCGTGCCCGTAAGCCGCCAGCCCCGCGTAGAAAGGTTTCCCCAACGCGCGCGCCCTCTTGACCTCGCGCTCGACGGCGCGCGGCGAAGCGATGGGCACGACCCGCTCAAGCGTCGCCGGAATCTCCGCGCCGTAGAACTGCGGCGACCAGAAGTCCACGGCTTCGAGCGCCCCGCCCAACTCCTCCGAGTCCATCCACGTCGTCAGCCCCGTCACCGAGAGTTTGACCTCTCTCGGCAACCCCTCGCGCACCTCGCGCAGCACGCGCCCGTAACGCGCGAGCAGCCGCGTCGGCACGTCCAAATCCAACTGAAGCCCCGCGACGCTCGCGCCGTCGCGCCGCGCCCGCTCGACATCGCCCCGGAACGTCTCAAGGAAGGCGGCGGCCAACTTAGCCTCTCCAATCCTCTCGAACTCTCCGAGCAGAGAGCGCGTGCCGTTATAGACAAGGTGCAGCTCGACGCGCGAAGGGAGCTTTCCTCCGGCGGCGCGGATGCGACCCACACGCCCGCCCTCGTAATCGAGCTGCCCCGCGCGCAAAAACAGAGCGCGCGCGCCCGTCTCTTCAAAGGCGCGCGCCACTTCCTCCTGCGTCGGCGCGTCCGCGCGCCAAGACCAGAACGCGACCGGCACTTCGCCCGGCCCCCACACCCTCGGCGCGTGCGTCCAGCGCCACGCCGCCGTTCCGAGCGTCGCCGCGAGCAGGCAGGCCGCGACCGCCGCCGCCTTCAACGCCCCGCGCCTGTGCATGAAGCCTCTCATCAACTCTCCCCGCTCCCGTGCGGGGCGCGCCCCTCCCCAGACGCGCGCCCCGCAACCCGCGAGCAGCGACGGCCATCACCCGCGTCAGTCAACGAGTTCCGACCGCCACGCCGCGCATTATCCTCGCCCGCCGTGCGCGCGGCGACGCGGGCGTCAACAGTCCGCGCGCGCACCCGCACGCCCCACCCGGACGTGTCTTTCCCAACAAGCCTTTCTGTGGCTAACCACATTGACGTTGAAAGGCCGGATGGCCGATGTTGGCGTCCGGGCTCTAGTGCCGCGCGCCGCGCCGTGAGATATTGACGGCGGCTGAACAAGTTAGTTTCGTTTCCCTTATGTCCATCCTGATTGCCGAAGACAACGTGGCGCAGCGCCGTTACCTGTGCGAGCTTCTGGAGCGCGAGTTCGCGGCGCACGCGCCCGTGCTCGAAGCGGCGGACGGCGAGGAGGCTGTGCAGCTCGCCCTCAAGGAGAGGCCGGAGCTGTGCGTCTTCGACATCCAGATGCCGCGCCTGTCGGGCGTGAAGGCGGCGCGCGCCGTGTGGCGCGACTTCCCCGCCGCGCGCATCATCTTCTGGACGCAGTTTCCCCACGAGATTTACATCAACGAGATTCGCAAGATCATCCGCTCGGTCGAGCCGCCGCCCGCCTACGGCTTCATCCACAAGAACAACCCGGAGTCTCGTTTCCTGCGCTTCGTCGCCGCCGTTCTGGAAGACGGCGCGGACATGATTGACCCGGCCTTCAAAGACTCCTTCAAGCGACCGCTGCTGACGGAGTTCGAGGCCGAGGCGCTCTACTACCTCGCGCTCGGCCTGTCGAACTGGGCGATTGCGCGCAAGTGCTCGCTCTCCCTGCGCGGCGTCGAGAGCCGCCTCGCCACGCTCTACGAGAAGCTCTTCGTCTCGATGTCGGAAGGCACGCCGCACGAGGCGTATGACAAGCTGGCCTACAACATGCGCACCCGCGCCTTCTTCGAGGCGCTGCGGCGCGGCCTCCTCAACAGCGACGAACTTGAGAAGGCCGCCGTCGAACTCGACGCGTGGATCGAGCGCGACCGCAAGCGTTTTCTCGACGAGCCCAAGCCGTGAAAAGAAGAGAGGGTCAAAGGGGAAGAGGGGAAGAGGGGAAGGGGGAAAGGGCAAGGCCGAGCACGAAAAGGGTCGGCGCTTTCATCCTCGCCTTAGCCTTCGGCCTTCCCCTTTTACCCTCTTCCCCTTCGACCCTCTTCCGCCTTCCCCTCTTCCCCTCCGCCTTCTCCCAGTCGCAGCCGTCGAGCCTCCACCAGTGGGGCGCGGTGACGCTCTTTCACGGGTTGCCTTCGGACATGGTGCGGGCGATTGCGCAGGACTCGGAGGGCGTGATGTGGTTCGGGACGGACGCGGGGCTGGCGCGCTACGACGGGCGGCGGACGCAGACCGTGACGGACGAAGGGCTCGCCGGTCGGCGCGTGCTGGCCGTCCGAGTCGGCCCCGGCGGGGAGCTTTGGGTCGGGACGGACGGCGGCGCTTTCGTGCGCGCGGGCGGCGAAGGCTCGCGCTTCCGCGCCTTGCCTGAGACGAAGGGCAAGACCGTGACCGCCGTCAACACGAACGCGCCGGGCCGCGCCTTTCTGGCGACGGGCGACGGCCTCGTCTTCGACTCTCGACAGCAGCCCGACGAATCGTTCACCACGCGCCCTCTACTCGCCGAGCCCGTCACCGCCGCCGGGAAGAGTCAACCACTGTGGCTTACTTCGCTCGCCTTCGCCGGAGAGACTTTGCTCGTCGGGACGCGCGGGCGCGGCCTGCTCGCCGTCACGCCCGAAGGCACTCTCAAAGAGGTCGCGGGACGACCGCGCGCGTTCTTCGTCGAAGCGCTCGCGGAAGACTCGGAAGGCGGCGTTGTGCGGCTCGGCTCGCAGACCTCGGCGGGCGACAGCGGCTTGTACAAAATCGAGGGCGCGTCGCCGCCGCAGCAGCAGCAGTTGCGGGCCGTCAAACTCGCGGGCGCTTCGACGGGCACGGTCTCGGCGCTCGCGCGCGCTTCGGGCGGCGACCTCTACGCGGCGACGGACGGCCACGGCGTCTTCCGCTACCGGGGCGAGCAGGTCTTCGAGCACTTCACCTTCGAGGGCACGGCGGGGGGCCTCCGCTCCGACCGCGTGAGCGCCGTCTTCGTTGACCGCGAAGGCGTCGTCTGGTTCGGTACGAACCGGGGCGTCTGCCGCTTCGACCCGCACGGCGTCCGCGTCGAAAAGCTCTCCGCGGAGACCGAGAGCAACT
>DASTQX010000289.1:0-1124 GCA_035761505.1 Pyrinomonadaceae bacterium | reverse complement strand
AGGATGAAGGGTGAGTGACGAACGATGAAGAAGAAGCGGCCCGCCTCTCCCTTCATCCCTCGTCCTTCCGCCTAGAGCCTCGCGCGTCCCCGCCCGCCCTCGCTTCCGCGCGGTCGCGGCCCGCGCCCCCTATCGTCCGAGTCCGCCGTTACCGGAACGCGATGACGTTGCGCGCGCCGGGGACGGGCGTGAGTTGGAGGCGGTCGCCGCGCTTGCGCGCGCGCGCCATGACGACGAGGTTGGTGTCCGTCGCCGTGTCCTTGATGTCCGGGAAGTACATCGTGACGCCCGTGTAGCCGCGCGTGGTGACGGCGAAGATGCGACCGGAGTGCGTCATCCCCGAAGACTCGATGGTGACGTTGTTGCCGGTGATGGTGATCGTCCCGTCGCCCTCCATCTCGTGCGAGCCGGTCATCTTGAGCTTGCCGGTGTAGGTGCCGGAGAGGTCGGTCTGGTCGCCCGAAATGTCGCCTGACGTGTTGGTGTTCTGCGCCATGCTGTCGTCGGTCGTGCTGCTGTTCGAGTTCTGCGCGAACGCGCCGAGGTCGGCGGTGGCGACGGTGACGACGGTAAAGACCACGCAGGCGAGGATGACGAGGTAAAGAACGCTGCTCTTCTTGCTCACGGATGTTTCTCCTCCTGTGCAGAGACCGCGCGGCGGACGAGCCCGTTCGCGCGCGGGCTGATTAATGAAGAACTGCCAAAGGCTTTCGCCGCGCCTTGTCTGCCGGTCGGAAGGTCTCCCGCGCGCCGAAAGTTTTAACTCCGGGGAATCTCAATCGGGGTTTGCGCCCTAGTTTCGCACAACGCCGTGCGCGTTGCACGAAAAATTATGGCCGCGCCGCCCGGCTCAGAACAGCCCGGCGGGCAGGACGAACTGACCGAGATGCGGCCCCGCGTTGTTGAGGCTCGCGCGCAGCGCCAGCTCAAGGGCGTCGCGCGTCTCTTCGGGCGCGATGACGGCATCCACGAAGCCTCGCGCGGCGGCGTAGCGCGCGTCGAGCTGCTGCTCGTAGTCGGCGCGCACTCGCGCCATCTCCTCCTTCAACTTCTCGTCCGGCTCCGCGCCCTCGCGCTTCAGCTTTTCGAGCTGCGTCCCGAAGAGCGCCTGCACCGCCGAGTCG
>DASTQX010000288.1:0-4501 GCA_035761505.1 Pyrinomonadaceae bacterium | reverse complement strand
GGCTGCCCACTCTCGCGCCTCATCTACCAGCACGCGTCGCGGGTTGCCCTCCCTGATTTCGACCGACGCGCTCAGCCCTCCGTCGAGCAACACCATCCGCGCCCCCTCGGCCATCAGGCGCGCGTTCACCGACGGGCCTTCGTCGCGGCCCGTAGCCAGTTCCGCCAGTCTCGGCTGGATGTCGGCTAACCTCGCAGGGCCGCTCCCGTCGTCCACGACGACGAGGCGCACCTCAGTCCCGGCGGGCCACGCGCGCCTCCCTACGGCCCGGACGGCCCGCGCCGCGCCGGGCGACCCGTCCACGCCCACGATGAGTCGTCGCGGAGCGCCGTCGTCTTTCTCGACCCCGCGCCGCCCGACCCGCACAGAGCAGCGCGCATTGGTGGCGAGCGCCTTCGAGACGCTGCCGAGGAAGAACCGGCCCAACGCCGAGCGGCCCTGCGAGCCGACCACGATAAGGTCAGGTTGCCACCGCTCGGCCTTCCGCAGCAACTCGCGTGACGGCGAACCCTCTAAGACCTCGGTACGCACTTCCCAGCCGGGAAAGTACGAAAGGACACGCCTGCGCGCCTGCGCCGCGAACCCCCGCGCCTCGGCGAGCAGCCGCGCGGCCTGCTCCTTGGCTACCGCGATGGCCGACATTACCCTGCGCGAAGTCAGCGCCGTCCCGGCGAACTCGGCAATCGGGGAATAGGTGCTCACGAGGACATCGCCCACCGAGGCGATCAGAGCTTCGGCCTCGCGCGGTAGTCCGGCGCGACGCAAGTCGTCCAGTGCGGCGTCGGCGTAAGTCGAGCCGTCGTATGCGATCATCACTTTCATTCGGTCTTCCATAACTCACCATCGCTCCTTACTCTTTGCTCATCGCCCGCGCCCGTTCCGTTAAAAGGGCTTCGTCCTCCCGCAACTCTGCTCCGGCGGCGCTCGCCCGCTTCCAGCCACGCGTACCACCCGAACAGGAGCGCCAACATAATCACCGCCACGATGATTGACTTGAAATCCATACCGCCTCCGTCTTACTCAACAACGTCATTCCATGAGGCAGGGGTCTTCAAGCCGCATCCTGACGCTTCCGTTTTGTCACGCGGCGCGCACGGGAGGGAGAGGCAGCAGTTGTCGTCTCATGGTCGCTGTCTGTGGCCGCCCTCTCATTCAGAGCCGACTCACTCAACTCCTGATCTCTTCCTTCCAAGTCCGAGAACGCGACGACGAGCAACAGCCCGCACATGGCGAGGGTCGAAAGCACGTAAAGAAGCGCGGTCTGCTCCCAGTAGAGCAGGGCGGAGACGAAGGCTACCGCGCTCAAGACCCAAACGGGACTCCCACGCCGCCGTCTTTGTCCTTTCAGTCTGTTAACTCTTCGACTCAATTAACTACCTCCCCGCTTCTTCCGTTGATTGTTTAACTACGTGCTTCGGCGGGATAGCGACCGCGCACCTCTCGCACGGCACAGGCTCGTATAATCTCTCCTCCGCCGTCAGTTGCTCGTGCCCGCACTGCGAGCAACGACGGGTCAGCATCCCGCGCCGTGCTTCGCCATCTGCCCGCATCGCCACCAACGCATGAATCATCTGACCGACCTCCTGATATTTGCTGAATTAACCGTTTTCAGCTTAAAGGATTGAGGGCCGTCAAAAAACCGTGACTTCACTCGATTCGTCCAGGTGTTTTCACGTGCTCCGCTTCAGAGCGAAGTTCCACAGACGGCGTGCGAAGGCCGCCTGCCGGAGTCGAATTGATGAGCCAAGTGGTGGGTCAGAACGAGCGGGGGTGTTGAAGTGAAGAGGCCGAAGGAGTGAAGGCCAAGCCGCGCCGGAAGGGGCGGCGGATTAGTCGGACGCGCCGCGCCCGAAGACGTGGCGCGCGATCTCGACGCGGTTCGACCAACCCTTTTTCGAGAGGATGTTGCTGATATGCCCTTCGATGGTGCGGACGCTCGACCCTAGCTCGGCGGCGATCTCTTTGTTGCTCAAGCCGTCGGCGACCAGACGCGCGACGCGGGTTTCCGATTCGGTGAAATCTTCGTCGCCCGCGTATTGCAATGACGAACTCTCTTCGCCTTTCGCGGTGCTCACGAGACGCGCGAGTTCGGCGCTGGTACGCTCGACGCGGCTGAGGAGGTTGGAGACGACGGCGAGCAGTTCCTCCGGGTCGAAAGGCTTTGTGAGGTACGCGTCAATGCCCGTGCGAATGGCCGCGATGCGGTCTTTCCGCTCGCCCTTCGCGGTGAGGAAGATGACGGGGATGAGTTCGGTGCGCGGGTTCGAGCGAAGGGCGCGTGCGAGCTGATAGCCGTCCATCGAGGGCATCCGTATGTCGCTGATGATTAAGTCCGGCACGCTCGCGTTGATCGAGACGAGCGCTTCCGCGCCGCTCCGCGCGGTCGCCACCTCGTAGCCCTCTTCGCGCAGGGTGACGGCGACGGCGCGCAACAGTTTCGCTTCGTCGTCCACGACCAGTAACCGTTTAGCCATTTGGTAGCCCCTCCGGCTTCGCCGCGCCGCTTGCCGAGTTCTCCGCAGGCGCGCTGACTGAGCTTGTCGCCAATTCGCGCTCGTCAGCATCAATTCCATCCCGCCACATCGGGAGCCGCAACGTAAAAGTGCTGCCGTGCCCGACCCGGCTGCTCGCCTCAATCGAACCATTCATTCCTTCGACGAGCACGCGCGCGAGATGCAGGCCGAGACCGATGCCGGGCACTTCCTGTTCGTCCGGATTGCCCGCACCGCCGCCCCTCGCGGCGCGACCGCGATAGAAGCGCTCGAAGATGCGCGGCAAGTCTTCGGCGCGGATCCCAAGTCCGGTGTCTTCGACTTCAATCGCAACTTGCCCGCCGACACCTTCGTCGCGGCGGGCGCGCAAGATTATGCGCCCGCCGTCGGGCGTGTATTTGATGGCGTTCTCGACGACCGCGCAGAGCGCGCGGCGAAGCGCGCTCCGGTCGGCGCGAACGGGCGGCAGGTCGGAGGTCAATTCGACGACGAGTTCCTGATTGCGCTCGTTGGTTCCGGCGCGCTCGATCTTCTCACAAGCCCGCAACGCCTCGCCCACGTCAACACGCCCCGGCCTGATTTCGACGCCGCTCACTTTAATGCGCGACAAATCGAGCAGGTTATGCACGAGGTCAATCTGCCGTTCGCACTCCGAGGCGATGTCTTCGAGATACTCGCGCCGCTCCTCTTCGGTCGGGTTCTTCCTCAAGAGCACGCGCGTTAAAGTCTTAATCGTCGTCAAGGGCGTCCGCAGTTCGTGCGAGACGGCGGCGAGAAATTCGTCCTTGACGGCGTTGGCGGCCTCGGCTTCATGCCGCGCCTGCTGTTCGAGCGCGAGCGCCTTTTCACGTGCCGCGCTCAAGGAACTGACGATGAGTGCCGCGAGCGTGAAGACGCCGAGTTCGAGCACGCCCTCCCCGTCAACTTTGAAGGAATAGGCCGGGGGAAAGAAGAAGAAAGTGCCGACGACCGCCGAGAGCGCGGTGGCGAGCAGCCCCGCGCCGAGGCCCCCGCGCCACGTGCTGAACATGACGGCGGCAAGATAGACCGGCGAGACATCCATCTCGACGTAGCGCGTGGCAAGCATCGTCAGCACGAACATCGCCGTCACCGACCAGACCGCGATGAGGTAGCGCCGCAGCTTCTCGCCCGTCCTTTCGCCCGCCGCCCCTTGCATCCAACTCGCCCTTCTCGCTTCAGAAGTTCAAAGCCGTAAAGCCCTCCTTACAGGAGAGCCGTTTACGCTCGGACTCAACAAACTCATTCTCCAACGGCGTCGCCCGTTGCGGCGTTGGATGAGTCACCAGCGTCCTTCTCTTCCTTCTCCGCGTCGCGTCGTTTCACTCCGAGCACCCAGCCGGGCGGGTCGCTCGCGGGGAAAGAATCTCTCAGGTCTCGGTCTATCTTTGCTTCGATTCTATCCTCGCTCGCCACACCGGTCGGCGGCTCGTCCGTTCGCTTCTGATCCTTAGATTCGCTTTCCATCTTTCCACCTCCATTCTGAACATGAACACTAACGGCACGTCCACGACAAATCAGACGACCGAGCAGCCGCCATCCGAGCGCATGGAAAGTGCCGCGTACACACCGCGCCTCATTCGACCCGGCGGGACGCGGGCGAGCGCAAAAGCAGTTGCCGGATGAATGTTTTTCCTGCTCATCTATTACTCCTCATGTTCCCCAGCGTCAATGCTTACCCGAAGCGTTGTCGCGCGCGCGCACCCTGCCTGAAATTTAACGACGCTATCCTTCGACCTCCGCCATCTCTCACATGCTGCTCCTTCCCTTTAGTCCCAATAAGCGTAGAGAGAGCGCCGAACCTTGACATTGAATGTTTATCTTTTATTTGTTAGTGTACTGAATCCCAAGCGACAATTAACAGCTCAGGTTAGAGGCCGGGACACTGGCAGGCTCAGAGGTCGGACTCTTCAAGGCAGGATGGTTTCTCCGCCGCCGGGTTAGGTCTCTTCTGAGTAGCCCGCGTGCGGCTTGCTACTCGCAGAGACCGG
>DASTQX010000287.1:0-3815 GCA_035761505.1 Pyrinomonadaceae bacterium | reverse complement strand
GAACATTCGCTCCATCCTCGTTCCCACAGACTTCAGCGAGTGCGCGGGCCATGCCGTGCCCGCCGCCGCGGCGCTGGCGCGTCTGACGGGGGCGCGGGTCATCTGCCTGCACGTCGTCGAGCCGGTGGTGACGGCGGTCGGGTGGGTGCCGGTCGCGGAGGCGCTGCCGCTGACGGACATGAGCGAGCGGTTGGAGGAGTCGGCGGCGCGCGAGCTGCCGAAGGTGGCGGCGGGCGCGGAATTCGCGGGGCTCGAAGTCGAGGACGTGATCGCGCACGGCGAGGCCGCCTCGGAAATCGTCCGCGTCGCCTCGGAGCGCGGCGTGGACTTAATCGTCATCTCTTCGCACGGGCGCACGGGGCTTGGGCGCATCCTCTTCGGCTCGACCGCCGAGTCGGTCGTCCGCCACGCCGCGTGCCCCGTGCTGGTGGTCAAACCTCCGGCGGAGTAAGCGGTGAGCAGTAAGCAGTAAGCAGTAATTAAACTGCCTGCTGCTCACTGCTCACTGCTTACTGCTTACTGCTTACCGTCTTATGGATTTAGAGTCCGTCAACGAGTTGATGTGGCGTTTCGGGCTGCCGGCCATCTTCCTTCTGACGATGGCGGAGGGCGACATCACTCTACTGCTGGCGGGGGTTCTGGCGCACGGCGGGGCGTTCGGCGACTACAGCTTCGCGCAGGTGTTCGTCGTCGGGACGCTCGGCGGCGTGGCGAGTGACCAACTGGCTTATGCTCTGGGGCGCGGGGCGCGTTCGGGCGTGCGCAAGTACCGCTTCTACTGCGCGGCGCGCTCGCGCATCGAGCGTCTGACGGAGAAGTTCGGGTGGCTCTCGATCTTCGTCTCGAAGTACACCTACGGGCTGCGCTGGGGCGCGTGCGCCTTCTACGGCGTGGCGAAGATGCCGTACCTGCGCTTCCTTCTGCTCTCGTTCGCCAGTTGCTCGTTGTGGGTGGTGTCGCTTCTGACCATCGGCTACGTCTTCCACAGCGCCATCTACAACCTGATCGGCGACTTCAAGCACGTCGGCATCTTCCTGCTCGTCATCATCGCCCTCGGCATCCTCGGCTTCTATCTGGTCGAGCGCTTCTGGCTCTCGAAGAAGGTCGAGGAGGCCGACCCGGCCTCCATCCAGAAGTTCGAGCAGGCCGCCGAAGAGAAGCTCCACGAGATCAAGGAAGAGATTTCCGACATCCTCCCGCACTCGCTCGCGCGCCACAAGGAGCCCGCGAAGCAGAAGCAGAATATCGAAGGAGACTGATAGAGAAGTGATGAGTGATAAGTAATGAGTGATGAGAAAAGACAAACTTCTCTCACTTATCACTCATCACTTATCACTCATCACTATTCTTATGATTATTGAAGCCACTGCCCCGACGCGCGTTGACTTGGCCGGGGGGACGATAGACATCTGGCCGCTGTACCTGTTTCATCCGGGGGCCTCGACCGTCAACTTCGCCATCTCGCTCGAAGCGCGCTGCCGCATCGAGACGCGCGATGACGACCGTGTGATTCTCGAATCGCGCGACCGCGCGCTCTCGTTCGAGACGAGCGTCGGCGAGATCGAGAACCTGATACATGAAGAGCGTCTGGAACTCATCTCGAAGCTCGTCCACTTCTTCAAGCCGGAAACGGGTTTCCACTTAATCGCCGAGGGCTTGGCTCCGGCGGGCGCGGGGCTCGGCGGTTCGAGCGCGCTCGCCATCGCCTGCATCGGCGCGCTCAACCGGCTCGTCGGCGACCGCTACCCGGAGAGCAAATTCATCGTCATCGCGGCCAACGTCGAGACGACCGTGATTCGCGTGCCCGCCGGGTTTCAGGACTACTACGGCGCGTTCTACGGCGGCGCGAACCTCATCAACTTCGGCGCGGACGGCATCCGCCGCGAGCCCTTGAACGTTGACGGCGAAGAGTTGGAGCGGCGCGTCGTCATCGTCTATACGGGCGAGCCGAGGCTTTCGGGGACGAACAACTGGGAGATTTTCAAGACGCACATTGACGGCGACCCCAAGCTCTTCGAGTTGTTCGAGGGCATCCGCGACACGGCGCGGCGGATGCGCTTCGCCTTCGACGCGAACGATTGGGGGCAGGTGGCCGAGATCATGCGCGACGCCTATCCGAACCGCAAGCGGCTCGCGCCGAACGTCACGACGCCGCACATGGAGAAGCTGGTCGAGACAGCGCTCTCAAGCGGCGCGCTCGCGGCGAAGGTCTGCGGCGCGGGCGGCGGCGGCTGCATCGCCTTCCTCTGCGAAGACGGCGCGCGCGAGTCGGTCGAGGCGGCGCTCGCGGCGGAAGGAGAGGGCGCGGAAGTGCTGCGCTGGAACTTCGCGCGCGACGGGCTGGTCGTCCGCCAGAGTTAGAATTGCACGAAGCCCCCGGAGGGGGCAGCAGAATGTAGCCCACGGCGCGAGCCGTGGGTATAGAGTGCGGATAAAAAGTCGGAGCCCCGGCAGGGGCGAAAGAAAATCGAGAGGGCATGACTCTCATGCTCGATTTTCTTTCGCCCCCGCCGGGGCTCTCATCTTTTTGTTTTCCGTCTTCCCCAAGGCTTGCGCCAAGGGCTTTTTAAGGATTACTTCTGAGACAGCTTCTTAGAGCTTGCCCGCCTTGCGCTTGGCCTCTTCGACGACGAGGCGGAGGCGTTCGCGTTTCTGTTCGGGCGTCTCGCCGGGCGGGGGCGCGAGGTGCGGGGCGATGGGTGGGAGGCCGCCCGCGCCCGCGGAGGCGATGCGTTTGGGCTTGGGCTTGGGCGCTTCGGCTGCGGTCGGCGCGGCGCTCTCGGAAGGGGCGGCGGTCGAAGAGGGAGCGGCTGCGGGCCTCTCGTCTCTGGGCGCGCCGGGCGTGAGTTCGGTGGAGGCTTCCGTCGAGAGGTCTGAAAGGCTCTCGGCCCCGGCAGCGGGCGAGGCGGTGGAGGCCGCCGGGCTCAAGGGTGCGGCGGAAGCCGCGCCGGTGGCGGCCTGCGCTTCGGCTGCGGGGCGATGGAGGTCGGCGGCGGGCGAAGAGTCCGCCGTCGCTTCGGCTGTGGGCGCGGGGGAAGTCGCGGGTTGAGTCGCCGTGCTCTCGGTCGTCGAGTCGGCCTCTGCGGCGGCGGCGGGCGCGGACTTGGCGGCGAGCTTGGCTTTGTGCTCGGCGACGAGGCGGGCCTTCTTCTGTTCGGGCGTCTCGCCTTCGGGCGCGGGCGTGGCGGTTGACGCTGCGGGAGCCTTCGCCGCTTTCGGGAGTCGTGCGGGCTGGGGGCCGCGCCATTCGGGGATGGGGTAGTCGTAAGCGGGGAGCGTGCCGCCCGCCGCGCGGAGGATGGCGGCGAGGTCTTTCTCGACGTAGCGGCGCTGCTTCGAGGTGTCGCGGACGTGGCCGAGCGGCGGCCCCGCGTAGAGCGTGCCGCAGGTCTGGCACTGGTGCAAAACGTCGTCGCCGCGCAGGTACTTCGCGGCCTCGCCCGCCGTGTGAACCTCCTTCAAGTGACCGTTGCAGAGTTTCCCCTTCTCGTTCTTCTCGTTGCAGACGGTCTGCCCGACGGCGAGCCGCTTGGGCGTGCCGCGCTTGGACTCCTGCTGCTCGGTCGGGGCTTGCTTGGCGACCGCCGCTTCGGCGCTCGCGGCCTCCGGCTTCCTCGTCTCGTTGGCTTCGCTTGACATCGGCTTGGGTTAGATTCCTCTCGCGGGGACGGGCGCGGCTCCGCAGCGCGTCTCTCTTCGGAACTCGCCCGCATCTTACGGGGAAGCCGTCGAAAGCGTCAATAAGAAACGCGGAACGCGGAACGATGAACGGAAAGGCAGAATCCGGGAGTCAGGAGTCAGGAACCGGAATGAAG
>DASTQX010000286.1:0-30448 GCA_035761505.1 Pyrinomonadaceae bacterium | reverse complement strand
CGTCGCGCTCGACGCCGCGACGGGCAAGACCGTCTGGGAGTTCGCCTACGACGCGCCGTTCACTCTGGAGGATTCGATGGAGAACGGGCTGGGGCCGCACTCGACGCCGCTCGTCGCGGGCGGGCGCATCTTCACGGCGGGCGCGACCGGCAAACTCCACGCGCTCGACAAGCAGACCGGGAAGCTGCTCTGGGCGCACGACCTGATGAACGAGTACAAGGGCACCGTGCGCGTCAACGGCTACGCGTGCAGCCCCGTCGCCTACGGCGACACCGTCATCATGCTCGTCGGCGGCGCGGGCAACGCCGTCATGGCCTTCAAACAGAAGGACGGAAGCGTCGCGTGGAAGCGGCACGATTTTAAGAACTCTCCGGCGTCGCCTCTGCTCATTAAAGTTGACGGTCAGGATCAGCTCGTCGCCTTCATGTACGACGAAGTGGTCGGGCTCGACCCGCGCGGCGGCGAGTTGCTTTGGGGCCACCCGCACAAGACCGACTTCGGACTCAACGTGAGCACGCCCGTCTGGGGCGAGGGAAATTTGCTCTTCGTCTCTTCGGCCTACGGCGGCGGGAGTCGCGCGTTGAGGTTGACGCGCGCGGGCGCGAAGACGACCGTGGAGGAGGTCTGGGCGCACAAGCTGATGCGGATTCATTACAGCAACGTTGTGCGGCTCGGAGATTACATCTACGGTTCGAGCGGCGATTTCGGCACTGCGCCCTTCACGGCGGTCAACGTCAAGACGGGCAAGGTCGTGTGGCGCGACCGCAGCATCGCGCGCTCTTCATTCGTCTCCGCCGAGGGCCGCTTCATCATCCTCGACGAAGACGGCAACCTCACGCTCGCCACGCCGACGCCCGAAGGGCTCAAGATTCACTCCAAAGTTGAGTTGCTCAAAAGTAACGCGTGGACGGCCCCCACGCTCGCCGGGACGAGGCTCTACGTCCGCGACCGAAAGAGCATCTCCGCGCTCGATTTGAAGTAGGGCGCGCGTGGGCGGCGGGGTCAAGACTTTCCCGGCGTCGCATCGGGCGGCGGGAGGTGCCGCGTGTCGTTGACGGCGACGACGCGGATGAGCCCTTCGTGTTGGAGGTGGATGCGCGTCACGCCGCAGTTGGCCGAGGCGATCCAGACGGGGCGCAAGTTCGGCGCGTCGAGCGCGCCCATGAGGTGGAGCGCGAGGATGCAGATCGTGCCGGTGTGGGAGAAGACGACGACGGTGCCGCCGCGATGTTTGCTCGCGGCGCGGTCGAGCGAGTCCGAGGCGCGGTCGAGCATTTGCCGGTAGCTCTCGCCGCCTGAGAGGACGTGCTCGAAGTCTCGTCTGAGGAGCGCGGCGTACTCTTCGGGGAACTCCTCGGCGGCCTGCTCGAAAGTCAGTCCCTCCATCCGCCCGACGCTGCGCTCGCGGAAGGCTTCGGTCGTCGTGACCTCTAGGCCGGTCAAGCGGGCGAGCGGTTCGGCGGTCTGCACGGCGCGCAGGAGGTCGCTCGAATAGATGGCCGTCACGCCCTCTGTGCTCAAGGCGCGCGCCGTCGCTTCGGCCTCGGCGAAGCCGCGTTGACTTAAAGGCGTCGCCGAGTGGCCGCCGAAGCGTCGCTCGGCGTTCCCCTGCGACTGTCCGTGGCGGACGAGGAGGATGCGCGTCGTTTCCATAAGGCGGTCGAAAGACGGTCGAGGGCTCGCGCTCGTCGGGGAAGTGCGCCTTGAGAGGCGCGGCGCGTTGCGGCGTCTTTCACTTCACTTCACGACTTGAAAGTCTATCCACTGCGTCGCAATGCCGCTCTTCGTGCCCGCCAGCGAGTCCTGCACGACGACCTGTAAGACGTACTCGCCGGGCGGGAGGTCTGCGCCGACTTGCAGGCTCCCGGCGGCGAGAAGGCGCTCCATGTCGGTCTGCCGCCCGGCGTCGAAGGCTTGCGGCGCGCTCTGGTGAATCAACTGCCCGTCGCGGAACAGACGCGCCTGCGTGGTGAGTCGCGGTCGGCCCGTCGCCTTGTCGAGCCGCGCGTTGTAGATGAGATAGCCGTAATCGAACGTCGAGCCGTGGCGAAAGCGGCGCGCGGACGAGCCGGAAGAATCAACGCCTTCGCTCGCCGTCGTCGCCGCTGCCGCTCCGGTCGCTTCGCGCGGGTTGACGAGGAGGCCGGAGAGCGCGAGCCTTCCTTTGTCGAGGTTCGGGACTTCGATGAACTGGCCCGCCGCGCCCGTGCGGTCGGAAGCGGCGTCGCGCAGGGCGACGCGCAGTTGGTACGCGCCCGGCCTCCTGACGGGCACGTCGAAGTCGTAGCGCAAGCCTTGACGTTGGATGCCCTGATACGCGGACTCGGAGACGCGGATGGTGTGCGTGCGGTTGATGCGCTCGACGACTTGGCCCGCTTCGCCGAAGACGACCGCCGCCACGTCCATCACGGCCTTGCGCCCGCCACCCGCTTCCGTCTCGAAGGTGACGGGCCGCGCGTCGAGGTGGAGCATCGAGCGGACGACCGAGCCCGCCTTCTTCTCGTTCAGAAAAAGAGTCGTCAGGCGCAACGGTATCTCGCCCGAAGCGAACGGCGAGGTGAGCGCGGCGAGGAGGCTGTCTTCGCGCGTGCGTGGCCCCGACGGCTTCGCCTCCTCGGCGGTTCCGTAGAAGCCGAGGCGCGAACGGACGCGCAGGCCCGGACGTTTGACGCGCACCTTGATGTTGCGGAACTGCTCGCGCCCGCCCGTCGTCTTGAAGGTCGCATCCGAAGGCCGGTAGCCGATTAAGTAAAAGCCCTTCTGGTCGTCAGCGACGAGCTTGAGGGCGTTCTTCAAGCCCGTCCCGCGCAGGAAAAATCCGCCCGTCTGTTCGGGCAGAAAGGCCATGCCGTCCTGCGAGCGGATGAAGTCGTCGCGGCGGTTCCCGCGTTGCGAGGCGACGCCGGTGTCTAAGGATTTAGCGCCCACGTCGTCGAAGGCGGTGAGCGCCGACGGGTCGAACAAGCCCCGCGAGTCAATCGTGTAGAAGACGACCGACGAGCGGTTGGCGAAGTCGGCGAGGCGGCGCAGGAGATCGAAGACACGCGTGTTGTCCGAAGCGCTCCGCTGGTTGAAGCCGATGCCGTCGGCGAAGAGCACGAGCGACTTGCGGCCCGGCATCCCGCGCAGGCCGCGCAGGATGAAGTTGACCGCGCCGAGCGTGCCGGAGGTGAAGACCACGTCGCGTTGCGCGCTCCGCTCGCGGCTCTGCCGCAGCTCCTCCTCGGCGGCGAGCCGTCGCTGCACATCCTTCGCGGCTTCCGTCCGCGAGCTTTCGGGCGTGCCCGCCTTGTTCGAGAAGGAAAAGGCGCGCGTGTCGTTGGTGATGGGCTCGACCGTCTCGACCGTGTTGGTGTGCGAAGGATACCAGCGCAGGCGCTCGATGGCGGCGTAAAGCTGCCGCTTGTCGGAGGTGAACTGCTCCAACGAGCCGACGCCGGAACTGGTGCGGATGACGGCGACCAGATCGCCCGGCTGAAGCTGTTCGTCCACGAACCGCTTCAACGCGTCGCGCGTGTCTTGCAGACTGAGGAAGGACATCCGCAGGTCATCCACCACGAGCGCGAGCGTGCGGCGCACCTCTTCGCGGCGCAGGCGCGCGGGCGGAAGCGGCGGGACGCTGCCGCCTTTTGCACTCGTCGCCGCTGCCGCCGCCGGCGCGGTCGAACTCGCCGCCGGGCCGGTCTCGATGAAGGAGAAGTTGGTGATAGCCTGCGGGCGTTCGTCTTCGAGCACCTCGAAGTCTTCGGGGCCGAGGTCTGAGACGTGGCGGCCTGCGCCGTCCGTCACCACGGCGTCCAACTGCACGAGGTTCGTCGTGATGCGGACGACTTCGTCCTCGTCTTCAGCCGCGCGCGTCTGGCCTTGCGGCGGCGCGGGCGTGGGGACTGTCTGCCCGACGGCGGCGACGCCGACGCCGAGGACGAGCGAGAGGAAAAGCGAGAGCGAGGATTGATACTTCATAACGCAAACGTCCCGGCGGAAGTGAGGGCGAGGCCCGCGCGCGGCGGCCCTTCGTCCGACTTCACTCCGCGCCCGAAGAGCCCTTGCCGCCACGGCGGGATTTGAGCCCGATGGCGACGAGCGCGCCCGCCAAGAGGCCGACGACTAAAGCGCCGACGCCCTTCTTCGACGTGCGCGGCTTGCCCGGCTCATCCGGCGCGGGCGTCGGCTTGTCGCCGAGCTTCGAGATTTCGGCCTTGAGCCGTGCGACCTCGGAGCCGTAAAACTCGACGTTGTGCTCGGCCTCGAACAAGTCCTGCTCGAAGTGCTCGCGGTCTGTGCCGTACTCCTCCGCCCGCGCGTTCAGCTCTTTGATGAATGACTTGAGGCCGCCCAACCGGGCCTCGTAATTCTGCAACTGGTCTTCCAGCGTGTCGCGGCTGACGTTCATGGCTGTGGTCTCCTTATTCCCGTGAAGTGAGCGAGGAAGCGAACGCCGACCCTCCGGTCGGCGCGGACAATTTACGGCGCACGGCCCCGGCAGCACAAGCCGCAGCCGTCACGGACGGCCCTTCAGGCCGAGCGGCCCGGCGTGGTTGACGGCCTTGTGCCAGAGCAACTGAATCTCGCCCGGCAACTCCGGATACGCGTCGCGTCGGACTTCCGCGAGCACGCAGCCTTGCCGCTCGTAGAACCTGCACGCCGGGACGTTGACGTTCTGCGTCTCGACCTTGAGCCGACGGCAGCCTCTCGCCACGGCCCACAACTCCACGGCGCGGAAGAGGGCGGAGCCGACGCCGCGCCCGCGCGCTTCGGGCGAGACCCTGATGTCCCAGAGGACGGCGAGGTCGCGGCGGCCTTCGAGCATGTCGAGGCCGGGAGTGTCGAAGGCAACGACCGCCCCGCCCACGCGCCTCTCATCCACCCGCGCCGCGAACAGCCCCCATCTCGACACGTCGAAACGCTTCGCCCAGAGCGCGGGCTCTTCGATGGCGTCATAGTCCTTGACGTAAGGCGCATCCACGCCCCGCTCCGTGAGGACGAAGCCGCCGAGCCCTTCGCCCGGCCCCGCGACTTCGAGAACCGCGCAGACCTCGAACGCGATTGAGATGTCGCCGTACCGCTCAAGGGCCGTCAGAGGCTCTTCGCTGACTTCAACTCTCATCCGCGAGCCTCCGCGCGCGCGTCCACCGGTCGCCTAAGCCGCGACCGTTTCGGCCTTGAGCTTTTCCGCCTGATAGTGCGCGACGAGGGTGTTGATGAGTTCGTCTATGTAGCCTTCCATGACGAGGTTGAGCTGGTGGAGCGTGAGGCCGATGCGGTGGTCTGTGACGCGGTTGTCCTTGAAGTTGTAGGTGCGAATCTTCTCGGAGCGGTCGCCGCTGCCGACCATCGAGCGGCGCTCGCTGGCCTGCGCCTCGTGCTGCTTCTGCTCTTCGAGTTCCTGAAGGCGCGCGCGCAGGACGCGCATCGCCTTCTCGCGGTTCTTAATCTGCGACTTCTCGTCCTGCATCGAGACGACGACGTTCGTCGGGAGGTGCGTGATGCGGACAGCCGAGTAAGTCGTGTTGACGCTCTGGCCGCCGGGGCCGGAGGAGCAGAAGGTGTCAATGCGGAGGTCTTTGGCCTCGATCTTTACGTCCACCTCTTCGGCTTCGGGCAGCACCGCGACGGTGACGGCGGAGGTGTGGATGCGCCCGCTCGTCTCGGTCTGCGGCACGCGCTGGACGCGGTGGACGCCCGACTCGTACTTGAGCTTTGAGAAAACCCGGTCGCCCTCGATCATGGCGATGGCCTCTTTGACGCCGCCGATGCCTGACTCCGAAGCGTCGAGGATTTCCATCTTCCAGCCCTGCCGCTCGGCGTAGCGTCCGTACATCCGAAGCATCTCGGCGGCAAAGAGCGTCGCCTCGTCGCCGCCCGTCCCGGCGCGGATTTCGACGATCACGTTCTTCTCGTCGTTCGGGTCGCGCGGCAGCAGAAGGACTCGAAGCTCTTCCTCGGCGCGCGCGCGTCGCTCTTCCAGAGTCTCCATCTCGACGCGCGCCAACTCGCGCATCTCCTCGTCGTCGCCGCTCGCGTCCAGCAACTCTTTCGCGCCGGTGAGTTCGTCGCTCAAAGACTTCCACTCGCGGTACTTCGTGACGACCTCTTCCAACTGCCGCTGCTGCTTGGCGAGCTTCGCGTAAGCGGCCTGATCCGTATAGACCTCCGGCTGGGCCATCTCGTCCGCGAGTGCCTGATAGCGCGCTTCGATCTGTTCGAGTTTGTCGAGCATAGAGCTTTTAGCCTTTAGCTGTAAGTATTAACTCTCAGCTTAAAAGCGGCCCACAAAGTTAACCGCTAGAAGCGAAGAGCTAAGAGCTTCTTTACGCCAGCGGCGTGGCGACCGCCGCTTCGGGTTGGGGTTCGAGCTTGAGCGATTCTTTGAGCGCGACGATGGCGACTTCGAGTTGTTGGTCGTCAGGCTCTTTGGTCGTGATGTTCTGGAGCCAGACGCCGGGCAACGTCATCAGCTTGAAGACGATGCTGCCCTCGCGCTTCGCCGAGAGCCGGATGATCTCGTAAGAGAGCCCGGCGACGAGCGGCATGAGCGCGATGCGAACGAGCATGTTGAAGAGCAGCGAGTCGAACTTGATGACCGAGAAGAGCACGACCGAGACGAGCATCACGACCATCAGAAAACTCGTCCCGCAGCGCGGGTGCTGGCGCGGCTGCACGCGCGCGTTCTCGACCGAGAGCGGGAGCCCCGACTCCCAGTTAAAGACCGTCTTGTGCTCCGCGCCGTGATACTCGAAGACGCGCCGGATGTCCTTAATCAGAGAGAAGCTGAAAATCATGATGATGAAAAACAGCATCCTGATTCCGCCGTCCACGAGGTTGAAGGCGACCGACGGGCGCACGGGCCGCAGGTACGCGCGCACGGAATCATAAGCGCGCGAGTACCACGCGCCGCCTTCGCTCGAAGTAGTCGCCGCGCTCGTCGCCGCTTCGCCCGTCGGCGCGGCGTTCGTCGGCGCGGTCTGAGTCTGCGCCGCTTCGATCTGGGCCTGCTGCGCGGCGGGGACGGCCCAACCGGCGGCGAGGAAGAGAGCATTGGTCAGAAGGAGCGGCGCGACGATGAAGAGGAGCACGTTGAAGAAGAGCGCGAAGGCGATGGAGCCCGCGGCCCCGGCGGTCTGGCCGCGCTTCAACTCGTCTTTGGGGCGCTTCTGCGTCGGGATGGGGATGAGCCCCGGCGTCGCGCCCGTGATGCCCGCGAAGTCGCCTTCGCCCGCGATGACGGCGGGCGTGAGGGCCGCGACCTCGACCTGCTCGGCGGCCTCGGCGTCGGCGAAAGCCTCGCTCGCCGAGTAGTTCAGAGCCTTGATGCCGAGCGCCATAGATTGGACGAGCACCGCCGCGCCGCGCAGGACGGGGAGCTTGAGGAGCGGATACTTGTCGCTCCACTTCGGGAGCTTCGCGCCCGTGTGCGTGATGGTGCCGTCGGCGCGGCGCACGGCGATGGCGTAGGCGTTCGGCGTCCGCATCATCACGCCCTCGATGACGGCCTGACCGCCGACAATCAAATCTTTTTCGCTGGCGCTCACTGGGCTCTCCTTAATCGTGACGGGTAAACCGTGAAGGGTGACGGGAAAGAAACAAAACTTAGCTCGTCACGGTTGACGGTTCACGGTTGACGAAATTAAAAACGCCGACGTTCGCTTCGGTGGTCTTCCCGCGCGTTCCCTCTGGGGTGTGCGGAGGCGACCGCCGGACGCGAAGGCGTCGGCGTTCGGAGGTTGGGCTGCTAATACTGCTTGCGGTTTTTGGGCTTCATCGGCGCTCGCCGGGTCAATAAAGACTTACTGCGCGGCGGTCGCTTCGGCAGGCGTCTCTTCGGTCGCCGCCGCCGCCGCTGCGGGCGCTTCGGTCTTCTTGCCGTAGCGCTTGTTGAAACGGTCAACGCGGCCCGCCGTGTCAATCAGCTTCTGCTTGCCCGTGAAGAACGGGTGGCAGGCCGAGCAGATTTCGACGTGGAGGTCGCCTTTGCGCGTCGAGCGGGTCTGGAAAGTGTCGCCGCAGGCGCAGTGGACGGTGATTTCGTGGTACTCAGGATGAATTCCTTGCTTCATTTTTGCTTCCTCTCGCACAGATGCGGTTTGCCGGGGCAACCGAACGCACAATGATACGTGCGCGGGCCGCGTATCGTCAAGCTGAGCAAACACTTGGATGCCCGCCGCGCCGCGTTGATTGCACGGCCCGACGGGCCCGCATGAAGTTATTGACAGCGCCTTAAAGCGCGTGCTACAAACGCTTTTGTCACGCCTTTCTGCATCTTGAGATAACGTTCAAGTCAAAGCCTTTCACGCGGGGCCGACCCAGACCCTGAGACGCCCCGAACCGCTTCAGTCGAGACGAAGGACGCGATGACGGACGAGCCCACCAACCAGACTCCCGAAGACGCCGAACCGGGCACGCCGGAGAGCGCCGAGACGCGCCGCGAAGAGGGCTCGACGCGTCGCACCGACGACAAATCTCCGAGCCCCGGCTTCGAGAGCAAAGACGCCGGGACACTTCCGCCTCCTTCCGAAAGCGGCGAACGCCCGACGCCCGAAAGTCAGGCCGCGCTCACCGGCAAAGCTCCTTCCGGCAGTTCCGTCGCGGGCACGACCGTCCCCGCCGCTTCGGGCGGAGAAGAGGGCTCGAAGCCCGCCGCGCCGAAAGCGCCGCCCGCTCCTTCGCCCGACGAGACGCCCGAAGAGAAGAAGGCGCGTCTGATGCGCGTCATCGCCGAGGCGAAGGCGAAGAAGGCCGCCGCCGAAGCCGCCGCGCAGGCCGCGGGCGAAGAGCAGCCACCGAGTTTCGTCGCCGAAGCGAAGAACCTCGTCAGGGAAGAGCCGCCGGGCGGCGCTTCTCCGTCGGTCGGCGACCCCGCGCAGAGCCCTTCGCCGTCAGACCTTGAGAAGGCCGCCAAGATTGCCGAGGCGAAGGCGCGCGCCGCCGCGCTCAAAGACGCCGCCGCCGCCAAGACGCCCGCCGCTCCCGGCGCGACTCCCGCCGCCGCCGGAGCGCCGAAACCGCCCGTCAAGAAAAAGGAGGAGGGGCCGAAGCCCGAAGACGCGTCCGCGCATCCGCTCGTCAAGAAGCTCCGCGAGCAGTTCGGCGAAGGCGTCGGCGCGGCCTCGACCTTCCTCGGCCAGCTTTCGATTCAAGTCTCGCCTCCGAGCCTCGTCGCCATCTGCCGCACCTTGCGCGACGACGCCGAGACCGCCTTCAACTATCTCAGCGACGTGACCTGCGTCCACTACCCTGAGCGCGAGGACGCGCCCTTCGAGCTGGTCTATAACCTCTACTCCATCACCCGCAACGAGCGCGTGCGCCTCAAGGTCGGCGTCGGCGAAGCCGAAGGCGCGGAGAGCGTGACCTCCGTCTGGCCCACCGCCAACTGGATGGAGCGCGAAGTCTTCGACCTCTTCGGCGTGCGGTTCCAGAACCATCCAGACCTCCGCCGCCTACTCCTTCCGCCCGACTGGGAAGGGCATCCTTTGCGCAAAGACTACCCGCTCGAATTCATGGAGAACAACTGGACGGCCAAGCACCTCCCCGAATTCACCGAAGTGCAGCGCGAGCAACTCGAACAGCGCCGCGCCTACGGCCTCGAAATCCTCTCCGTGCCCGACGAGCGCCGCCTCCGCGAAATCTTCCGCGCGGGGCGCGAACCACTATCGTTAGAGAGGAAATAAAGCCGATTCCGGATTTTAGATTTCGGATGTGCGATTGAAAAAAATAAACGTCTGGCTTCACTCGCAATCCGAAATCCGAAATCCGAAATCCGAAATCCAAAATCGAATCATGCACCAAGTAGAAGTCGCGACCACACAGGAGACGCTGCTCGACAACCCTGAGATGATTTTGAACATGGGGCCGCAGCACCCTTCGACGCACGGGGTGCTGCGCGTCATCCTGCGTCTGGACGGCGAGACGGTGATTGACCTCGATTGCGACATCGGCTTCCTCCATCGCGGGATGGAGAAGATCACGGAGCACCGCCTGTACCCGATGATCGCGCCGTACTGGGACAGGCTCGACTACTTGGCGGCGGTCTCGAACGGGCTCGTCTGGGTCGAGACGGTCGAGCAGATGATGGGCCTCGAAGTCCCGCCGCGCGCGCACTACCTGCGCACCATCCTGACGGAGCTCAACCGCATCTCCTCGCACCTGCTCTGGCTCGCCACGCACGGCCTCGACATCGGCTCCTTCACCGTGCTGCTGTGGGCCTTGCGCGAGCGTGAGGAGATTCTGAAGATTTTCGAGCAGCAGTTCGGCGCGCGCCTCACCTGCCACGCGTGGCGCATCGGCGGGATGCCGAACGACGCCTACGAGGGTTTTACCGGGGACGTGCAGCGCTTTATAGATAACTTCCCGAACCGCCTCGACGAGTACGAGACGCTGCTTTCCGAGAACCGCATCTGGCTCGGACGTACCGTGGGCATCGGCGTCATCTCGGCGGAAGACGCCATCGCCATCGGGCTCTCCGGCCCGGCCTTGCGCGGCTCCGGCGTCGCGTGGGACATCCGCAAGAGCCGCCCTTACGCGGCTTACGCCGACATGGATTTCGACATCCCCGTGGGCGAGAACGGCGACACCTACGACCGATACCTCGTCCGCCTCGAAGAGATGCGACAGTCGCGGCGCATCGTCCAGCAGGCTTTGAAGAATCTGCCGGACGGCCCCGTCAACGCCAAGATTCCGAAGGTCATCAAGCCGCCCGTCGGCGACTACTATCATTCAATCGAAGGGCCGAAGGGCGAGTTGGGCTGCTATCTCGTCTCGGACGGCTCTTCGCGCCCGTACAGGGTGCGCGTCCGCCCGCCGTGCCTCATCAACTTGCAGGCGCTCCGGCAGATGTGCATCGGCCACCTCGTCGCCGACGTGGTCGCCGTCATCGGCACGCTCGACATCGTGCTCGGCGAGATAGACCGTTAGTGAATAGTAGATGGTCAATGGTGAATGGTGGTTGAGAGCCGCCTGACTCGAAGGGCAAAGCTCAGCCCGGCGAACAGACAAACCGTTTACCATTCACCATTCACCATTGACCTTATGAACGTCATTCGCTTACCCGTCCGGAAGATGACGCGCGAGGCTTTCGCGCCATACGGGGTGCTGATTGACAGCCGGGGGTCGGTGGAGGTGAATTTCGGGATGGGCGTGCCGTGTCTGACGGGCGCGACCGCCGAGCCGCGCCCCTTCCGCTTTGAGTTCATGGCGCGGCACAAGCACACGATGCAGGTCTTCTCGCCGCTCGCCTCCTCGCAGGCGATCATCTGCGTCGCGCCGCCCAACGGCCAGCACGCGCCCGACGTGGAACGGGTCGTCGCCTTCCTCGTCGAAGGCCGCCTGCCTTACGCCTACAACCGTGGGACGTGGCACACGCCGCCTTTCCCTCTGGGCGAGTGGTATTCATATCTCGTCGTCGACCGTTCGGGCACGCTCGACGACGACTACGAGTTGGCGGACTTGAAGGCGACGCGCGATTGCGTCTTCGAGATAGACGCCTGACGCGGGCGGCGCTTCCGAAAGGTCGCCACCGACTTTTCGCCGGAGGGGCCGCCCGCAGCGCCGCCGGAGCACGTCCAGTTCATCTCTCTGATGAAGCTCGGCGACGAGTGGAAGATACTCAGCATCCTGATGCCGTCCGTCGTCACGCCGGGCAAATGATTCGTTCGCACGCGCCCGATTCGACGCCGGAACCCGAAACCGTTTAGAAGATGGAAATGCTACTCCTCTTTTTTTCACCTCCGAGCTTTCTCGACTCGCTGCTGCTGCGCTTCTTCAGTGCCGAGACGGTGAACTACGTCGTCTGGCCCTTCATCCAGATCGGCGCGGTCGTCACCGCCGTCGCCGTCTGGGCGGCCTACGCGACCTATCTTGAACGGAAGATTTCGGCCTTCATGCAGGCGCGGCTGGGGCCGATGCGCGTCGGGCCGTGGGGGCTCTTGCAGCCCATCGCCGACGCCATCAAGCTCCTCACCAAAGAAGACTTGATGCCGGACAAGGCCGACCCGTATATCTTCAAGTTCGCGCCGTACATCTCGGTCGTCGCCGCCTTCGTCGTCTTCGCGGTGATTCCGTTCGCGCCCGACTGGGGCGTGATTACGGACGTGAACATCGGTTTGCTCTTCGTCCTCTCGGTCTCTTCGGTCGGAGTGCTGGCGCTCATCCTGGCGGGCTGGGCGTCGAACTCGAAGTACGCTCTGCTCGGCGGCCTGCGTTCGAGCGCGCAGATGGTTTCCTACGAAGTCTCGATGGGCCTCTCGCTCATCGGCGCGCTGATGTTCGCGCGCACGCTCTCGCTCTCAGGCATCGTGAGCGCGCAGGCGGCGGACGGCCCTCTGCCGTACCTGCTCTATCAACCGGCGGGCTTTCTCATCTTCTTCATCAGCGGCGTCGCCGAGAACAACCGCGCGCCCTTCGATTTGCCGGAGGCGGAGTCGGAGCTGGTCGCCGGTTTCCACACGGAATATTCGGGGATGCGTTGGTCGCTCTTCTTTATGGCCGAGTACGCGGCGATGATCGTCGTCTCGGCGGTGGCGACCGTCGTGTACCTCGGCGGCTGGTACTTCCCCGGCGTGCTCAGGCTCGCGGGCGGCTACAACAACATTTACGTCCTTTTGAGCCTCATCGTCTTCGTCGCCAAGATGTCGCTCTTGCTCTACATCTACTTCTGGGCGCGGTGGACGTTCCCGCGTTACCGCTACGACCAGTTGATGGACTTGGGCTGGAAGTGGATGATCCCGGCCTCGCTCATCAACGTCGTGTGGACGGGGCTTTCGGTCTTCACGGTGCAGGCGCTCGACGGCTGGCGCGGGTGGAACACCATCGAGTCGCTGGCGCGCGGCCTCAACCTGACGCCCGCGGGTAAGGGCTTGATGGTCGTCTTCGGGCTCGTCGGCCTGTTCATCACGGCGGCCCTGCTCTCGTCTTTTAACTGGCGCTCGCGTGACTTCAACCTGAAGAAGCACCGCCGCCAAGTCCGGCTCGTCAACGCGCCGCAGGGCAAGTCGGCGGTGGCCTCCGCCGCCGCGACCGTCGCCCCGGCCACGAGCGAGGGAGGATGAAAGGGAGTGATAAGTGATAAGTGATGAGAAAGAGGATGGTCTTTTCTTATCACTCATCACTCATCACTTATCACTTGGAGAAATTTATGCCAATGGTGAGGGTTCCGCAGCCGACGTGGAGGGAGAAGCTGAAGCGCTTCTTTCTGGTTGATCTGGTCGAGGGCTTGAAGCTGACGTTTAAGTTCAACGTCGGCGCGCTGACGGACAAGGATTCGTATGCGGGGAAGGGCATCTACACGGAGCAGTACCCGAAGGTGCGCCCGATAGTCGCGCCGCGCTTCCACGGCGCGCCGCGCCTGAACATGGACCCGGAGACGTATGAGTCTCTGTGCATCGCCTGCAACCTCTGCGCACTGGCCTGCCCCGAAGATTGCATTGATGTCATCCCGATGGACATCGAGATCATGACGGCGGGCAAGGCGCGCAAGAAGAAAGTCCTCGACGAGTTCATCTTCGACACCTCGCGCTGCATGTTCTGCGCGCTCTGTCAGGAGGCGTGCCCGACGGCCTGCCTCGAACTGACGCAGGAGTTCGAGCTGGCGACCTATTCCCGCGCCGGGTTCATCTGGAACCGCGAGATGCTCGAACAGGGGCGCGAGACGCGGAAGTTTGAAGCCTGAAAAGGAAGCGATGAACGCGGGATGCTGAGCGAGGAACTGAAAAACAGGTCGTTTTAAGTTCATCGTTCCGCGTTCACCGTTCATCATTTAATTTATGGTTTTCTCCGGTTGGGAAGCGGTCTTCTTCTGGGTGTTCGCGCTGGCGGCGCTGGTGGCGGGGCTTTTGACCATCATGGCGCGCAACGCGGTGCACTCAGCGCTGTTTCTAATTTCGGCGCTCATCTCGGTGGCGGCGCTCTTCATCCTGCTCGGCGCGGAGTTCATCGCGGGCGTGCAGATTCTGGTCTATGTCGGCGGCGTGATGGTGCTGTTTCTGTTCGTCATCATGCTCGTCAACGTGAGCGCCGAGGAGCGCGGGCACGAGGAGCTTTTTAACGGCTCGAAGCAAATCTTCACGAGCGTCATCGTCGCGGCGGTGCTCGGCATCAGCCTCGTCTCGGTCATCAGCCGCGCGGGCGTCAACTTCCAGCCGCCGGGGAGCGAGCCGGGGCTGACGCCGGCGGAGCGCGCCGCCGAGCAGGGCGCGGCGCGGCGCGAGCGCGAGTCGAGCCTGCGGCGGTCGGCGACCGGCACTTCAAGGATTTCGCGTGACACGCAGAACGTCGGCGCAAGCCTCTACCGCTACGGCGGCCTCCCCTTCGAGATTGCGAGCGTGCTGCTGCTGGTCGCCATCGTCGGCTCGGTGCTGCTGGCGCGGACGCCGAGGCAGGAGGAGGTGGCGGACGACGACGTGGAGACGGAGGCCGAGGGCGCGAAAGTAAGCGCCGAGCCCGCGCAGGCCGAGTCGGAACCGGCGGCGGGTTGAAACCAACGGGCGGGACGTGCCCCGCCAGACTTCGTGCGGTGAGAAATTTATGAACGGACTTTTCGTGGCGGCGCTGGCCTTCTTATTTCAGGATTCGTGGGTCGAGCGCATGGGGCAGAGCCTCCAACATCCAGACCTCTCGAAGTTCCTCGTCATCGGGGCGCTGCTCTTCTCCATCGGCGTGGCGGGCGTGCTGACGCGCCGTAACATCATCGTCATCTTCATGTCCATCGAGCTAATCCTGAACGCGGCGAATTTGAACTTCATCGCCTTCACGCGTTATCTACAGGAGAGCGGGAATATGAACGCCGTCGCGGGCCAGGTCTTCACGGTCTTCATCATCGTCGTCGCCGCCGCCGAAGCCGCCATCGGCCTCGGCATCGTCATCGCGCTCTACCGCAACCGCGAGACGATCTTCGTAGATAAGATTGATTTGTTGAAGTGGTGATAAGAGATGAGTGATAAGTGATAAGAAAGAAAAGCTTCTTTCTCTTATCACTCATCTCTCATCTCTTATCACTCCCACAAACTTATGCACAGACTCATCTGGCTCGTCCCCCTTCTGCCTCTGCTCGGCGCGGCCATCAACGGGCTGCTGGGGCGGAAGTTTCGCTTCTCGGAGCGCGTCGTCAGCATCGTCGCGGTCGGGTCGGTGGCGCTCGCGTTTCTCATCAGCGTCGGGGCCGTCGCTTCTTACGGCTTCGGCGAACACCCGATCTGGCCGCGCCCCTACGTGACGAGCGAGGACGGAGCGTTCGGCTACACGTGGATTCCGGGCGGCGGGGTCGAACTGACGCAGGGGCTTTCGGAGCGCGCGCAGATTGAGTCGGGGCAACTGGCGCGGGAGAAGGCCGAGCAGGTTGCGAGGGAGCGGGGCGTCCAGCCGGGCGAGCGGACGGCGGTGCTGGTCGCCAGTCCGTATGTCGCCGAGAAGACGGGCGTGGGCGCGCTCCTCGACGTGGAGTGGAGTTATCAGCTCGACGCGCTCTCGTCGGTCTTCATGCTCATCGTGACGGGCGTGGGGCTGTGCATCTTCGTCTTCGCGACGGGCTACATGCACGGCGACGCGGGGTTCTACCGCTTCTTCGCCTACCTCGGGCTCTTCATGTTCTCGATGCTCGTGCTGGTGATGGGCTCGAACTTCATGATGATGTTCGTCGGTTGGGAGGGCGTGGGGCTCTGCTCTTACCTGCTCATCGGCTACTACTTCGACCGCAAGGAGGCGGGCGACGCCTCGCGGAAGGCTTTCATCACGAACCGCATCGGCGACTTCGGCTTCGCGCTCGCCGTCTTCGCCGTCATCGCCACCTTCGGCTCGACGCAGTACACCAGCGTCTTCGAGCAGGCGCGCGCCTACCCGGTCGAACTCATCGGCCAGTGGGGCATCATGTCCTGGATTGCGCTCGGCCTCTTCATCGGCGCGTGCGGGAAGTCGGCGCAGATTCCGCTCTACGTGTGGCTCCCCGACGCGATGGCGGGGCCGACTCCGGTCTCGGCTTTGATTCACGCGGCGACGATGGTCACGGCGGGCCTGTACATGCTGACGCGCACCAACGTCATCTTCCAGCACTCGCAGACGATGATGTTGGTCGTGGCGGTGGTCGGCGCGCTGACGGCGATTTTCGCGGCGACCATCGGCATCACGCAGAACGACATCAAGAAAGTCCTGGCCTACTCGACCGTCTCGCAACTCGGCTTCATGTTCCTCGCGTGCGGAGTGGGCGCGTTCGTCATCGGCATCTTCCACGTCATGACGCACGCCTTCTTCAAGGCGTTGATGTTCCTCGGCGCGGGCTCGGTGATTCACGCGATGCATCACGAGCAGGACATGCGGCGGATGGGCGGCTTGAAGAAGTACATGCCGAAGACTTACTGGACGTTCGTCGCGGGGTGGCTCGCCATCTGCGGCATCATCCCGTTTTCGGGCTTCTGGTCGAAGGACGAGATTCTCTGGAACGCGGCCCAGACCGAGTACATTCCGGGCGGCTGGATGCTGTGGCTCATCGCCACCATCGCCGCGATGTGCACGGCCTTCTACATGACGCGGCTCATGGCCCTGACCTTCTGGGGCAAGGAGCGTTTCCTCGAAGTCCCGGCGGGCGGACAGTCCGACGAGGCGCACGCGCAAGCCTACGCCGACGGCGAGACTGACGTGCATCGCGCCGTTGACCCTTCGGTCGCGGACAGGCCGCACCACGGGCCGGAAGAGCGAGTCGGCGCGGCGCACGTCTTCGAGGCGGCGGCCAGAGGCGAAACCGAGCACGCCGACGCGCGCGGCCACGACGTGCACGACGTACACGACCCCGCACGTCACGGCACGCACGGGCACGCGCACGGCTCGGTCATCCCGCATGAGTCGCCGCCCGCGATGTGGGTTCCTCTGGCGGTGCTCGCGGTGCTGGCGGTGGTCGGCGGCTTCGTCGGCATCAGCCCGGCGTTTACGGGCGGCGCGCACGTCGGAGGCCGTCTCAACATCGTCAACTGGCTCGACCCGGTTATC
This sequence comes from Pyrinomonadaceae bacterium, assembly GCA_035761505.1. Lineage (GTDB taxonomy): Bacteria > Acidobacteriota > Blastocatellia > Pyrinomonadales > Pyrinomonadaceae > JAIVJM01. The sequence continues at coordinate 13,480 of DASTQX010000286.1, read as the reverse complement.
TGGAACCCGACGACGCACCAGTTCGGCACGCCCCACGCGGGCGCGGGCGAACACGCGCGAGCAGTAAGCGGTGAGCAGAAAGCGGCGAGCGGTAAGGAAGAGGTCGAAGGCGGTGAGTTGCTGGCTTCGACTTCGGCGGGGGTAATCGGCGAGGCCGCGCCGGGCGCGCAAGAGGGGCACGGCGCGGCGGCGCAAAGCGGCACGAGTTCCGGCGAGTCGTTGAAGCCTTACGGCGACACGGGCTTTAACCTCGCGCACTCGGTCGAGCACGCTTTGGGGAGCCACGCCGCCGCCGAGTGGTTCTTCATCATCGTCTCTTTGCTGGCGGCGGGAATCGGGATGGGGCTCGGTTATCTCTTCTACGTCCGCAGCCCGCACCTGCCGGGCGTGTGGGCGGCGAGACTGAGGCCGCTCTACCGCGCGAGCTTCAACAAGTACTGGGTGGACGAACTCTTCGGCGCGCTCTTCACGCGGCGGACGATGGACGCGGCGCGCGGCATTTACCAGATTGACTCGAAGGTCTTGGACGGCGCGGTCAACGGCGCGGCTTCGCTGACGCGGCGGCTGAGCCGCCTGACCGGCAACGCCGACCGCATCGTCTTGGACGGCGCGGTCAACGGCATCGCGGGCTTCGTCAAAGTCCTGATGTCACCGCTTCTGCGCGCCGCGCAGACGGGCCTGACGGCCAATTACGCGCTCGTCATGATGCTCGGCCTCGCCGCCGTCGTCATCATCTTCTTCGGCGGCGACATCATCTCGGCCTTCACGGGCCGGGGATAATTCAAGAAGGGGAAAAGGTGAAAAGGGGAAGAGGGCAAAAGGCAGATAGAATAACCGCGCCTTACTTTTTGTCCTTTGACCCCTTGACCCTTTGACCTTCTTACCCCCGGTCTTTCCGGCTTCGGAGGAACAGTGAGCTACATTCTCTCCATCATCACATGGCTCCCGGCGGTGGGCGCGCTCGCCATCCTGTTTGCGTTCAAGAAGGAGCAGACGGGCGCGATCAAGAAGTTCGCCACCGCTTGGTTCGGGCTGTCGTTCGTGGTCTCGCTCGCGCTCCTCGGCTACGACCGCGCGGCGGGCGGGATGCAGTTCCTTGAGGACTGTCAGTGGATTCCCGTCATCGGCGCGCGCTATCAGATGGGCGTGGACGGCGTGGCGGTGCTGCTCATCGTTTTGACGACTCTGCTCGGCGTCATCGCGGCGCTCTCCTCTTGGGAGTACATCGGGAAGCGGGAGAAGGAGTACTACGCGCTGCTCCTGCTCTTGCAAACATCGGTGGTGGGCGTCTTCGCGGCGATGGACTTGTTCCTGTTCTTTCTCTTCTTCGAGGTCTCGCTCGTCCCGATGTATTTCCTCATCGGCATCTGGGGCGGCGAGCGCAGGCTCTACGCGGCGATAAAGTTTTTCCTCTACACACTGGTCGGGTCGGTGGGCCTTCTGCTCGGCATCATCAAGATGTACTTCCTGACGCAGGACGCGGCGCTCGTCGGGGCGGTCTCCGAGGCGACGAAGCTGGCCGTGGCCGGAAACTCGCAGGCGCTCGCGCTGGTCAACAACGCGGCGGCGGCGGCGCAGAGCGGCGCAGGCACTTTCAACATCATGTACATGCAGGCGCTCGGCTCGGTAATGCCGATGGGCACGATGCAGGTCTTGCTGTTCTTCGCCTTCGCCATCGGCTTCGCCATCAAAGTCCCGATGTGGCCGTTCCACACTTGGCTCCCGGACGCGCACGTCGAAGCCCCGACCGCCGGTTCCGTCATCCTCGCGGGCATCCTGCTGAAACTCGGCACCTACGGTTTCTTCCGCTTCAACCTGCCGTTCTTCCCGGCGGCCTCCGCCGACCAGAGCTACTTCGGAAGTTTCGGCGTCCGCAACGTGATGATCGTGCTCGCCATTATCGGCATCATCTACGGCGCGCTCGCCGCGATGTACTTCGTCGTGAAGAGAGACGGCGACGTGAAGAAGCTGGTCGCGTACTCTTCCGTCTCCTCGATGGGCATCGTGATGCTTGGGCTCTTCTCGCTGAACCCGAACGGCTTGAACGGCGCGGTGCTCCACATGATTAACCACGGCATCTATTCGGGCGCGCTGTTCCTCCTCGTCGGCATCATTTACGAGCGGCGGCACACGCGCAACGTCTCGGAGTTCGGCGGGCTCTCGCACGTCATGCCCGGCTACGCGGCGGTCTTTCTGGCGATGGCGATGACGGCGATAGGATTGCCGCTGCTGTGCGTCTTCATCTCGGAATTTCTGGCGATGCGCGGCGCGTTCGAGGCGAACCCGTGGTGGGCGGGCTGGGCGGCCATCGGCATCATCCTCAACGCGGGCTACATGCTCTGGCTCTACCAAAGGATGTTCTTCGGCAACATCGAGAACCCGAAGAACGAAACTTTGCGCGACCTCAAGGGGCGCGAGTGGGCCTACATGCTGCCGCTCGTCCTGCTCTCGCTCTGGATCGGCGCGTACCCGAAGCCGTTCCTCGAATACCTCCAGCAACCCGTCGCGGCGGTCGTCCGTCACGTCCGGCCAAACTACCCGATGCCGGGCGTGCCGCGCGCGCCTGAAACGGCGGAAACCAAACGCTGAAGTCTGAACGCCGAACTCGAAAGCCTTCTGTCTTTCGGTTCCGCGTCCCGCGTGCATAGTTAAACTTATGTTTCTCCTCCAAGCCTCCACCAGCGAACTGTTCAGCGTCGCGGACTTGCGTCTCATCGCGCCGGAGATAATCTTGACCGTCTGCGCGTGCGTGGCGCTCGTGATGGAGGTCGTGCTGCCGAAGCGTCTGAGCCGCTGGGCGGGCTACTTCGCGCTCGCCGGTCTTGTGCTCGCCGCCGCGTCCGTCTTCGTGCTGGGCCGAGACTTCCTTCTGCCTTCGGGCAGCCTCGCGCCCGCCACGCTCTCAGGCTTCTACGGCACGGTACGCATTGACGGCTTCGCCGTCATCTTCAAGCTCATCTTTCTGCTCGCGGCGGCGCTCACGGTCGCGCTCTCCCTGCGCTATCTGGACGTGGAGGGCGAGCAGCGCGGCGAGTATTACGCGCTCCTGCTCTTCGCCACGACCGGCATGATGTTTCTGTCGAGCGGCTACGACCTCATCGTCCTCTACATCAGTCTGGAACTGATGGCGATTACGTTCTACGTCCTCGTCGCCTACACGAAGCGCGAGAGGAAATCGAACGAGGCAGGGATGAAATATTTCCTGCTCGGCGCTTTCTCTTCGGGCGTGCTGCTCTACGGGATGTCTCTGCTCTTCGGCGTGGCGGGCTCGACCAACTTGGGCGAGATCGCGCCGCGCGTCGTGCAGATTATGACGAGCCCGGCGGACGCCTCGGCGGTCGGGGGTTTGAGGCCGGTCGTCATCCTTGCGATGATCGCGCTCGCCGCCGGGCTCTTCTTCAAGATCGCCGCCGTGCCCTTCCACATGTGGGCCCCCGACGCCTACGAGGGCGCGCCCACGTCCGTCACGGCGTTCCTCTCCACGGGGTCGAAGGCGGCGAGCTTCGCGCTCCTGGCGCGCATCTTCCTCGAAGGCTTGGGCGGGATGCGAGTCGAGTGGGCACCACTCTTAGGGCTCGTCGCCGCCGTGACCATCATGGTAGGCAACTGGGCGGCGGTGACGCAGGACAACTCGAAGCGGCTTTTGGCCTACTCGTCGGTGTCGAACGCGGGCTACCTTCTGCTCGGACTCGTCGCGGGCAACGCCTACGGCTACACGGGGCTCGTCGTCTATCTCATCGTCTATACTTTTATGAACGTCGGCGCGTTCGGCGTCATCATCTCCTTGAGGCGGCGCGGCGTCATCGGCGAAAGGGTCGAGGACTTCGCGGGGTTGGGGCAGAAGTCGCCGGGGATGGCGCTGATGATGGCGATCTTCATGCTCTCTCTGGGCGGGTTGCCGCTGACGGGCGGCTTCATCGGGAAGTGGTTTTTGTTCGGCGGGCTCTTCCAGCGCGGGGCCGCGCCCGACGGGAAGGACTGGTACTTCTGGCTCGCGGCGTGGGCGGCCATCAACACGGTCGTCTCCTTCTATTACTACGTGCGCTTCATCCGCGCGATGTACTTGGGCGAGCGCGAGGCCGAGTCGCGCCCGCTCTCGCTCTCGCCCGCGCTCACGTCGGCGCTCGTCGTCTGCGCCGTCTTCGTCATCTTCATCGGCATCTACCCGCACCCGGTCATCAAGATGGCCGAGGCGCTGGTCTCCACGCTCGCCGCCGGGGCGGTCGCGTTAAGGTAAGTCAAGGAGGACAGGTCAAGTGAAATTCAAACGGACTAGACTCTCACTCTTCGTCATCATGCTCATGCTCTCGGCGCAACTCTCCGCCGCGCCGCCGACGGCCCGCGCCGCGCGCAACACGGACACGCCCAAGACCGCCGCGCAGGCGAACCACGGCCAGCACGGCCAGCACGACCAGCACGACCAGCACATGGGCATTCCCGACAGCCGTTGCCGGAGGCGTTGCAGCAACACCTACCGCCAGTGCATTCGGCGCGGCAAGAATCGCAAGGCGTGCGCGCGCCAGTTGAGGAACTGTCAGCGCCGCTGCCCGCAGTAATCTGATTGAGAACTAATTCCGAGCCCCTGTGAAGGGGCGGAAGAATGTAGCCCACGGCGCAAGCCGTGGGGATGAGTCGCCATAACATTTGGAGCCCCGGTAGGGGCGAAAGAAACCGGGCGTGCATCAGGTGCACCTTGAATTTCTTTCGCCCCTACCGGGGCTCTTAAACTTTTGTCTCGGCTTGTTCCCACGGCTGACGCCGTGGGCTACATTCTTCCGCCCCCTCAGGGGGCTTTTCGGCGAGCAGAAAAATAACTACGTACTGATGTAGTCGAGCGTCGGATTACGCGTCTCTTGACAGGCCGCCCACGCACTTAGGTAGTTGTCGGCCCTCACGTCCTGCGCCATCATGCGCCCGCGCGTCTGGGAAGCCCAGAAAACGCGTGCCACGGACGCACTTAAAAAAACGGCGCTCCCTGCGCCATACAGTTTAAGGAGAAGACCATGAAGAGACCCTCCAACGCACCCTTCACACGTTTGACCCTGCTCCTGCTCGCCATCGTCGGCTTCGCGTTCCTCTCGGCGGGCGCGAGCGCCGCCCACGCCCAGTCCCGCCCGCTCGGCGACTCGAAGGTCTTCGCGCCGTTCCCGTCAGACCCCGGCTTCCCCGAATCCATCGCCGTCCACGGCGACCGCGTCTATGTCGCAGGCCCGGCGCAGTTCGGCTCCTTCGTCCAGCCCAAAGTCGTCGCCTACGACATCAACACCGGCGCGCAGGTCGCCGTCTATCCGATTCAGGGACAGAACCCCTTCGCGCCACAGGCCGGGACGGGAATAGCTTTCGGCAAGCAGGACATGCTCTACGTCGGCGACCTCCAACTCGGCGTCGTCCGCTTCGACGTTGACCTCGGCCCCAACGCGCCGCAGGAGCACTACGCCTCGGCGCTCCCCGACATTCAGCCGTGCTCGGTCGCCCCCGCGCCCTGCTCGCCGACCGTGGCCGACGCGCCGCCGCTCATCAACGATCTGGTCTTCGATAAGGACGGCAACCTCTACATCTCCGACTCGATGCAGGCGACCATCTGGCGCGTCCCGCCCGGCGGCGGAGCGCCGCAGGTCTGGTTCCAGTCCCCGGCCTTCGACACGCCCTTCGGCGCAAACGGGATGCGCTTCGACCCCAAAGGCAACCGCCTCTACGTCGCCGTCACCTTCGACAACTTGGGCGGCAGCATCTACTCGCTTCCGGCGGTCGCCGCGCCCGCGCAGACCGACCTCGTTGCCTTCCACCACTACGCGGGCGAAGGGCCGGACGGCATCGCCTTCGGCAAGTCGGGCAAGCTCTACGTGGCGCTCGCGGCCTCGAATCAGATTTCGGTGCTGCGCGCGGACGGCACCGAGGAGGCGCGCTACGGCGGCCCCGCCGCCAACCCCGGCGGCGCGCTCGACCCGCTCCCTTACGCGAACCCCTCGGCCTTCGCCTTCAACGACAAGACGCGCTCGCTCCTGATGACGAACCACGCCATCTTCTTCCCCGCGCCGGAGCCGTTCTTCGCGGTGATAGACGTGTACGTCAATGATAAGGGCGACAAACTGGCGATGCCGCACATCAAGTAAGCGGTTTGAAAGAGAAGCGGGCACGGGCAGCACCCACTTCGACGAAGGCACGACGGGCCGGGCGGGCTCGTCGTGCCTTCTTCCGTTTGCGTGCGCGCGCCCGTCTGTTTAATGATGAGCGGAAGCGTTTCTTTCATCTTCGCGGACGGGTGGTGAGAAGGATGGGACGAGATTTGGAGGGACGGGCCGCGCTCGTAACGGGCGCGACTTCGGGCATCGGTCGCGCGACGGCTCTGCGCTTCGCCGCAGAGGGCGCGCGCCTCGCGCTCGTCGGGCGCGACGCCGAAGAGCTTGAGAGCGTCGCCGCCGAAGCCGGCGCGCGCGGCGGCGTCGAGGCGCTGGCCGTCAGGGCGGACGTGACTTCGGAAGAGGACGCGCGCCGCGCCGTCGAGCGCACCGTCGAGACGTTCGGCGCGTTGGACGTGCTCGTCAACGCGGCGGGGATTCTGGCGAGCGGAACCGTGGAGACGACGACGCTCGGCGCTTGGGACGAGATGCTGAACGTTAACCTCCGCGCGGTCTTTCATCTCATGCAACTGGCCGCGCCGCACCTCGAACGGCGGCCCGGCAACGTCGTCAACGTGTCGAGCGTGACGGGCCTCCGGGCCTTCCCCGGCGTGCTCGCCTACTGCGTCTCGAAGGCGGGCGTGGATCAACTGACGCGCTGCGCCGCGCTCGAACTCGCCGCGAAGGGCGTCCGCGTCAACGCCGTCAACCCCGGCGTCGTCGTCACCGAAGTCCATCGCCGCTCAGGTATGAGCGAGGAGCGCTACGCCGCCTTCCTCGAACACTCCACCGAGACGCACCCTCTGGGCCGCGTCGGCACGGCGGAAGAGGTCGCCGAGTTGATTTTATTTCTCGCCTCCGACCGCGCCGCTTGGATTACCGGCGCGACCTACTCCATAGACGGCGGGCGCGCGCAGACCTGCGCCCGTTGAACTCGACAGACGATGTGGCTTTATTACTTGCTCGCCGGGCTCGTCCTGCTGCAATCAATCATCTCTCTGCGCGGCGGCGTGCGCTGGCTCGCCTACTTCCGGCGCGAGCTTGAGGCGCGGCGGTCGCTCTATCTGCCGCCCGTGTCGGTCGTCGTGCCGTGCCGTGGGTTGGATCAGGGCTTGCGGTCGAACTTCTCGGCGCTCTTCGCGCAGCACTATCCGGCCTATGAAATCGTCTTCGTCTCGGACTTGGCTGAGGACGCGGCACTCGCCGTCGCCGAGGACGTGCGGCGCGAGTTCGAGGGCGAGACAGTCGCGCGCACCCGCTTCGTCTCAGCCGGGCGCGCGACGGAGAGCGGGCAGAAAGTTCATAACCTCCGCGCTGCCGTGTTGGAGTGCGACCCCGCCTCGGAGGTCTTCGTCTTCGTGGATACGGACGCGCGGCCCTCGCCGCGTTGGTTGCGCGAGCTGGTCGCGCCTCTGGCGGACGAGCGCACGGGCGCGGCGACGGGCTATCGCTGGTTCCTGCCCGTCGTGGGCGGGCTCGCGTCGCAACTGCGCTCGGTCTGGAACGCATCAATCGCCTCGGCGCTCGGCGCGGACGGCGCGCGGAATTTCTGCTGGGGCGGCTCGACCGCCATCCGCCGCGAGACGTTCGAGCGTTTGGAGATGCGCGAGCGCTGGCGCGGCACGCTCTCGGACGACTTCGCCTTGACGCGCGCTCTACAGGAGGCGAAGCTGCCCGTTCATTTCGTGCCCGCGTGCCTCACCGCTTCGCTCGAAGACTGTCGCTTCCGAGAGCTTTTCGAGTTCACCACCCGCCAGCTCAAAATCACTCGCATCTACGCGCCCGCGCTCTGGAAAATCGTGCTCGTCTCGAACCTCCTCTTCGTGCTCGTCTTCTACGGCGGCCTCGTGCTCGCCGCCGCGCGCGCCGCGCTCGGCCTCTCGTTCGCGTGGCCGCTCGCCTTCGTCGCGGCCATCTTCCTGCTCGGAACGTGGAAGGCTTTCTTCCGGCTGCGCGCGGCGGCGCTCGTGTTGGAGGACTATCACGACCGCCTGCGCGCGGGGTTGTGGGCGCACCTCATCTTGTGGCCCGTGACGGCGGCACTCTTCCTCTTCAATGCGCTGGCCGCCGCGCGCTCGCGCCGCATCCTTTGGCGCGGCGTCACCTACGAATTGAAATCGGCGACGGAAACTGCGATTATCAACGCCACACCGCCGCCGCCGTCGGCGACACTCGACGATGCCCCCGTGACGAACGAAAGCGAGCATGCCCAGTAAGGTCGCACAGCTTTATCAACTCCTGCGCTCGACCGCGCGCGAGCCGCGCCTCGGCACGGTCATCTTCTTCATCACCTCGCGCTGCAACGCCAAGTGCGAGACCTGCTTCTACCACGAAGAGCTGAACCGGCCCGGCGACCTCAGCTTCGAGCAGATAGAGAAAGTCTCGCGGACGATGCCGCCCATCACAGACCTCTGGCTCTCAGGCGGCGAGCCGACGCTCCGCCACGACGCGTCCAAAATCATCCAGACCTTCGTGGACAACAACGGCGTCCGCCGCGTCATCATCCCGACCAACGGCATCGTCAAGCGGCTCGTCTTCGAGATCGTCGAGCGCGCGCTCGCGGACAACCCGGAACTGCACCTCTACCTCAACGTCGCGCTCGACGGCTACGGCAAGACGCACGACCGCATCCGCGGCGTCCCCGGCAACTGGGAGAAGACGCTCGCCTGCATCGAGTCGCTCTACCCGCTCAAGGAACGCTTTCAGGAGCGCTTCCGCCTCAACGTCAACACGGTCGTCTGCGCCGAGAACTACAACGAAGTGGGATTCCTCGCACAGTTCCTCCGGCACAACTTCCGTCTCGACGGCCACTACTTCAACATCATTCGCGGCGAGACGAAGGCGGGCGACTCCATCAAGCAAGTCCCGGCGGAAGTCCTGCCCGGCATCTACTCGATGGCCGCGTCGCTCACCGACGCCTACGGCGCGCGGATGTTCGCGGCGGACGACGCGGCCACGCGCTTCGTCAAGCAGGTCGCCTACGTCGGCGCGATCACGACGCACTACCGCACGCAGCACGCCAACTTCGCGCAGCCGAGCGCGTGGCCCTTCCCCTGCACGGCGGGCGAGACGACCGCCGTCATTGATTACGACGGCGGCGTGCGCGCCTGCGAGTTGCGCGAGCGGTTCGCCTCGCTCGCGGATTACGACTACGACTTCGGAAAGCTCTGGGCCGAGAGCGGGCGCACGGCGGAACTCGCGGCGATTGACGGCGGGAAGAGTTGCTGGTGCACGCACGTCTGCTTTATCCACGACTCGATGCGCCATTCGCGGAAGGCGCTTCTGTGGGGTCTGCCGAAGAATTACGCGACGCGCGGCAGTTGGTGAGCGATTACGGCGAACGTCGCCGCCGGGCCTTTCGTTTAACTTCTTAAAGGCCGACGGGCCGCCGAAGTTCAACGCCGGAGGTAACACAGATGAGTTTCTTCAAAATCGTCCTCGCGCTGCTCGTGCTGCTGCTCGCCGCGCTCGGCGCGTTCATGCTCTGGGGCGTCCTCGTCGCCGCCGTCAAAATCCTTTTCTACCTCGGCATCATCGCGCTCGTCGGCGCGTTCGCCTACAAGGCGCTCAAGAAGTCGAAGCCGCCTGCGGAACTGAACCCGTGGCCCGCCGACAGGGAATTGGAGAAGGCCGAGCGCCTTCTGGAAGAGGTCAGGCGCGGTCGTCTGACCGAGTAGTAGGCCGCGCGTTCGAGAGCTTTCCCGTCAGCCGGGGGGACAAACAGCAACTTGCACGACGAGCAGGAAGAGCGAGAGGCGGAGCGCGAAGTCGGCGGCGTCGAACGTCAGACGGCGGGCGAGAGCGACGAGCGCGAGACGACGCGCAAGAGCAGCGTGGCCTACGCCGCCGGGCTGACCATCTTCTTCTCGGTTCTTTCTTTCATGGGGGTCGGCTGGGTGCTCGACCGCTGGCTCGACACGAGTTGGATCATGGTCGCGGGGATAGTGCTCGGCGCGGTGGTCGGCTTCTACGAGTTCATCCGCATCATCTCGAAGATCAAGTGAGATGGGCGGCGGGCGAGGTGCTCGACAGCGCGGGGCGGCCCGTGTAAAATTGCCTGTTCCGAGATGAGAGATGTCGTTGACAGGACGCGCGCTGCCGCGCCTTCGGGGACGGAGGAAGAGCCCTCGGCGATGGAGCGACGCATCTTCCGGGGCATGTGCGTGGCGGTCGCGCTCGCGGTTTTAATCAGCGCGCCGCTCGCGTCGTGGAGGGTGACGACGGGGTTGTTGCTGGGCGGGCTGCTCTCGCTCTTCAACTACCACTGGCTGCGGACTTCCGTGGCGGCGGTCTTCGAGGCCGCGCCGGAGGGCACGAGGCCGAAGTTGAAGGCGTCGCGGTACGTCCTCCGTTACTTCGTGGTGGCCGTCACGGTCGTCGTCGCCTACTGGCTCGACCTCGTCTCGCTCGCGGCGACGCTTCTGGGGATGTGCTCGTTCGTCGCGGCGTCTCTGGTCGAAGGCTTCAGGCGGTTATATTTCGCAATCACAAGTCGAGAGGAAACCTGATTCATGTTCTGGTTTTTCAGAGAGGCGGCGGCTGAGGGCGGCGACCACGCCGCGGCGGGCGCTCACCACACGCCCGCCATCGTCGAGTTCGTCAATCACTACGTCGGCGAGCCGGTGCACGAGTTCCAGTTGCACTACACAAAGCCGATGTGGGACTCGTTCTTCGGGTGGGTCAAGCCGGGGACGAAGGCCGAGGACTTGTTCGGCCCGTACACGGTCGAGAACGCCGTGCCGTGGTACACGGTGATGTTCGTCCTCGCGGCGATTCTGACGATGGTCGTGGTCTGGATTCTGAAGCCGCGCAAGCTCTCCGAAGAGGAGCCGTCAAACACGCAGTTGACGCTCGAAGCGGGCGTCGAGGGGATTCGCAATCTCCTGCTCGACAACGTCGGGCCGCACGGCATCAAGTACTTCCCGGTGATTGCGACCTTCGGTGTCCTGATTCTCATCTCGAATCTGATGGGGCTCGTCCCCGGACTCATGTCGCCGACGGCCTCGACCTCGGTGACGTTCGCGCTCGGCATCTCTTCGTTCGTCTATTACAACTACATCGGCATCCGCGAGAACGGCCTGCTCGGACACCTCAAGCACTTCGCGGGGCCGGTCGCGTGGCTCGCCTTCCTGATGTTCCCGATTGAGTTGATTAGTAACCTCGTGCGCCCGATGTCGCTCGGCGTGCGCCTCTTCGGGAACCTCTTCGGCGACGAGCAGATTCTCGGCACGATTTCGGGGCTCGTCCCGTGGGTCGCGCCCGCCATCATCATGCCGCTGAGCCTCTTCGTGGCCTTCATGCAGACCTTTATCTTCGTGCTGCTCTCGATCATCTACATCGGCGAGGTTTCGCACCACCACGAAGAGGGGCACGGCCACGACGAAGGGCACGCGGACAAGGAAGAGCACGTCCACGAGCACTTGAAGGAAGAAGGGCTCGCGACCGTGCCTTAGAGCATCGGCTCGTCGGTCGGCATTTGAAAAGTTCCGCTTTGAAGTTTTAAGCGAAAACGCGCCCGGCGGGCGGCGCGGGCGAAGCGAGCCCGCACGCGTCGGGGCGCAGGGAGTTCAAGACTCGGCCTTCGACTTCGGGAGCGGAGGGGACGGAAGGGTTCGAGGGAAGCAGCCGAGGAAGCGCGGTCAGTAAGTGTGCCGACATCGCTGGAGCGCCGTTGTAAGAGGGGCGGCGGATACCGGGTGGGGGCGAAATAATAAAAGCCGCGCGCCGAGCGTTTCCGCCGAATCACCGACGCCTTCATCAACCAGCCTCGCGGGAGAAGGGCCGGGGTTTCAAACCACAGGGAGCAGACCCATGAACAAACTCAGAATGGCTTTCTTCGCCGTCGTCGGCGTGCTGATGTCGGCGGCCCCGGCGCTCGCGCAGGCGGGCGGCACGGTCGCGGCTGACAACGACTTCTCGATTCGCAAGTACGCCGCGCTCGCCGCAGGCTTCGGCTTCGCCATCGCGGCGGCGCTCGCGGCCATCGGCCAGTCGCGCGTCGCCGCCGCCGCCGCCGAAGGCGTGGCGCGCAATCCCGGCGCGGGCGCTCGCATCCAGACGATGATGATTCTCGGCCTCGTCTTCATCGAGACGCTCGTGCTCTTCACCTTCGTCATCGTGTTCGTTAAGCTCTAACCCTTCAGACGAACACCGACGCCCAAACACGGCGGGCGCTTCTTCCTCTCGGACAGAAGCGCCCGCCGGTCTTTTGTGCCTCCGACTCCACGTCCGCGCCGAAAGGCTTGCCACGCGCGCAATCTAGGATAGAATCTCAGGCGCACAATCTCCCAAGAAAGAACGAAGCGCGGATTTTAAGAACGTGGCCCCTTTCAACGCCCCGCCGTCCACGGCTTTTGAACTGAGCCGGAAGACATCACCAACGGCTGAAGGAGAAAAATCATGAAGAGAATCATTCTGGCTTTAGTGCTGGTGACGCTCGCGGGCGTCAGCGCCGCCGCCGACACTCTCTACCTGCGCGACGGGCGCGTCGTGCGCGGGACGGTCGTCGGTTTCATCGGCGGGCGTTTCGCCGTCCGCGTCTCGACCTCCACCGCGCCCGCGCGGGCGGGAGAAGAGGAGGGCGAGATACAGTTCTTCAGGCCGCGAGACATTGACCGCGTGGAGATTGACGGGCGCTCGCTCGACGACGCGCGCTTCGAGACGCGCACGGTCGAGGTGGCGCTCGGCCCGAACTGGATTGACAGCGGCGTGGACGTGCGGCGCGGCGAGCGCGTCTCGATCAACGCCACCGGGACAATCGTCGCCGGTCGCTCGCGCATCACGCCGGACGGTCTGCGCTCGACCGACCCGAACGCGCCGCTGCCGCGCGCCGCCGAAGGCGTCCTCATCGGCGCTATCTCCGACGACCCGCGCGCGCCCATCGTCGAGATCGGGCTCGGTCGAGAGTTCAACGCCGACCGCGACGGGCGGCTCTACCTGACGGTCAACCGCAGCAACTACACCGACGCGCGCGGCTCCTTCACAGCCCGCGTCCGCCGCGAGCGCGACTTCGGCCCCACGCGTCGCACGGACGCCGCGCGCAACAACCAGAACGTCGAAGAAGAGGACGACAACATCTTCGCGCCCTCGCGCCCGGCGCGGACGCGACCGCGCGGAACCGGCGGCGCGGGGGGCGGCCCCTCAGGTAATTCGCGCAACGACGACGCCGACCGTGGGCCGAGAGAACTGACCGTGGACGTGCCCGGAAATTCTCAGGGCACCGACACCGGGATCGAGTTGCGCGCCGGAGACCGCGTGACGATTTCGGCGACCGGCACCATCGTCGCGGGGCAGCGCGCGGGCTCCGTGTCGCCGAACGGTCGGCAGGGCGGGGCGAGCAGCATTCTCGGCAACCCGCGCTA
>DASTQX010000285.1:0-23230 GCA_035761505.1 Pyrinomonadaceae bacterium | reverse complement strand
CAGTGCGACGAGTTGCTCGAAGGAGCGGAGCCGCCCGCCCCACTGCTCCGGGACGTAGAACTCCGGCAGCCCCCACGCGTCGAGACGCGCGCAGGCCGCCGCCGGGTACTCGTCGCGTTCATCGAGGGCGACGGCCTCGGCGAAGGAGAAGGCGGCGCTCGCGTCGTGCGGGTCGCCGAGATACTGCTCCAACTCCTCCGCGATGTGGTACTGCTCCGGGACGCACGCCTCGGCGGCGCTCCCGGTCTCGACGGCTGGCGGGGCCGTCTGGGCTGTCATCGTGTGTTCGCTAAAGAGATTCACCACTTTCGAGAAAGACGCGGGTTGTGAACAACTTTCAAACGGTTACGGGGTCGGGCTGCGCCAGCGGCAGCGGGACGACGGAGAACGATTGCCGCTCCTCGTGCAGCCGCTTCAACTCCTCGGCCACTCGCTGCTCGTGCGCCGGCGGCACGTCCTCAAGGTCGCGGCCCAACTTCCGCAGCAGGCGCGCGAGGCTCAGCACCAGCCAGTCGCCTTCGGCGAAGAAACCACCCACGGAGTCGCGGCTATAAACCCACAGGTGCAGGCAGCAGGCTCCGGCCACGAGAGCGCAGTAGCGCTCGGCCTGCTCGAACATCTCGGCGGATTTGTTGAAGGCGAGTCCGTGCTCGCCGAGGCCGTCCGCGACGGACTTGTTGAGTGCGGCGACCTCCGAGAGTAGTTCCCGCGCCAGTCCACGGACGCGCTCGATGAGCGCTTCCTCGACCTCGCTCCGCGAACTCAACGACGCGAGCCGTTCGATTGAGTCGGCGAGTCCTTGAATGATCGAGTCACGCCCGTGGTTATGAAGCGCGAGCGCGGCGGCGTCGAAGTCGGGGAGCGGCTCGGAGAGCGAGAAGAGAGTGGCGAGCCGATTCGTCACCTCCGCCGGTCTTGACGCGGCGCGCTCGCCGTTGCGCGCGAGTTGACCGAGGTGCGAAGCGATGGCGCTGAGGTTGACCGAAGTGCTGCCGTCGAACAGGCTCAGGATGGCGTTGTCTCGATAGACCTTCTGGAAGATGCCGAAGCAGTGTTCCTGCCGCAGATACTGGCGAGCGCCGAGGACGACCGACAGGCTCTTAATGATTTTCTCCACCGTCGTCGGCACGAAGTACTTGCTGACGGCGGCGCGGAGGCTCATCTGTTCCGGCTCGACGTGCAGCGAGCGGGCCGCCGCGACGGTCACGCATTCGCTCATCAGCAAGTCAATGAACGCGTCGCACAGCAGCATCCGAGCGTGCGGGATGGCGAAGACCGAATCGCCGTAGAGCTTGCGGGCGAGGGCGAACTCCATCGTCACGCGCAGGGCCGTGTCCGCCGCGCCGAGCGAAAGACCGGGAATGACGGTGCGGGTCAACTGGAAGGCTTTGAGGATGATTTCCAGCCCCGCGCCCTCGCGCCCGACGAGCGCGTCGTCGGGCGCGAACGCGCCGTCGAAGCGGATGCCGCTGATGTCCGCACCACGGATGCCGTGCGTCTTAATCTTCGGCAGGCAGGCGAAGGTCGGGTGCGCGTCGTTCTTCTCGACGAAGAAGAGCGAGAAGCCGCGCGGGTCGCCCGCCCGGCCCGTCCGTGCGAAGACCGTCAGGGCGCGGGCGCGCGTGGCGTTGTTGATGAGCCACTTCTCTCCGCGCAGCGAGTAGCCGCCGTCCACCTTCGAGGCTTCGACCTCCGAAGAGAGGAGGTCGCTGCCGTGCGCCTGCTCCGTCAACGCCAGAGCGACCTGCGAGCCGCGACGGATGACCGCCGCCAGCCGTCGCTTCTGCTCGTCCGAGCCGCCGACCCACGCGGCCACCGCGCCGAGGAAGGTCTTGCCGTGGCCGATGGCGGCTGTCAGGTCGCGGCGCGCGATGACCCGAAGGAGGGCGACGAACTCCTCGAAGGATGTGAGCTTCCCGCCGCACTCGGAAGGAATGTAGTACTCGTAGAACCCAAGCGCGTCGAGGAGCGCGCACGCCTCTTCCGGATAGGCGTCCTGCTCGTCGAGCGCGACGGCGCTGCCGAAAGAGAAGACGCCCGCAGGCGCGAACGGGTCGCCGAGCGCGAGTTCGAGTTCGAGAGCCGTCTGATGTTGTGCGTGTGTCTGCATCTGCGCCATCCGAACAGTCATTGGCTCACCCGGCGGCGAGACATTCCAGCGAGCCCGCGAGGTAGCTCTGGCGGCACGCGTGCCGCCGGATTTTGCCGCTCGAAGTCTTGGGCATGCCTCCGAGCTTGAGCAGCGCCAGCGCCGACACCTGAAGGCCGTAACAGTCGGACACGGCGGCCCGCATGGTGCGCGTGAGCGACTTCACGTCGAGCGAGAGTCCCGGAACGGTCGCCGACTCCGGCGGCGGTTCGTGCGCGGCGGCGGGCCGGTAGCGTGGGTCAACCTCTGCCGCAATGACCAGTTGTTCTTCGCCCTCGACCGCGACGGAGAAGGCGGCGATGCAGCCGGGTCGCAGCGCCGGGTGGCTCTGCTCCACCGTCAACTCGATGTCCTGCGGGTAGTGATTGCGCCCGCCGATAATGATTAAGTCTTTCAGCCGCCCGGTAATGAACAGCTCGCCGTCTTTGACGAACCCCAGATCGCCGGTACGCAGAAACGGCCCCTCGCCCGTGTCCGCGAGGCGTGCGCGGAAAGTCTCTTCGGTCAACTCCGGGCGATTCCAGTAGCCACCCGCGACGCCCGGCCCGGCCACCCACAACTCGCCGACCTCCCCGTCGGCGCATGGCTTCAACGTCGAGGGCTCGACGAAGACGATGCGCGTCTCGGTCGCCGGGCCGCCGACCCCGACGAGCGTCCGAACATTCTGCTCCGGAGTCGCGCCGGACGTTTCCACCACGCGATTCTGTTCGAGGGCGGCGGCGTCAACCGTGCAGGTGACGGGCATGGCCTCGCGTCCGCCGCCGGATACCTTGAGCGTGGCTTCGGCCAGACCGTAGGTCGGGTAGAACGCCTGGCGGCGGAAACCGCACGGCTCGAAGGCTTCCGCGAACCTTCGCAAAGTCTCCTCTCTGACCGGCTCGGCCCCGTTGTACGCCACCTCCACGCAACTCAGGTCGAGCGCGGCGCGCTGTTCGGGGCTCACCTTTCGGGCGCACAACTCGTAGGCGAAGTTCGGCGCGCCGGTGTGCGTGGCGCGATAGCGGGAGACGGCTTGGAGCCAGCGCGCGGGCCGCTGAAGGAAAGCGGCGGGCGGCATCAGGTAGCAGGGGAAGCCGGTGAAGAGAGGTTGGATGAGGCCGTCTATGAGCCCCATGTCGTGATAGGCGGGGAGCCACGTGACGCCGACGCTCTCCGGCGTGTGCCCGAACCCGCGACGAATCTCCTCCGAGTTGGCGAGGAGATTCCGGTGGCTGACCATCACGCCCTTCGGGGCGCTCGTCGAGCCCGAAGTGTACTGAAGAAACGCGAGGTCTTGACCCGACACGCCGGGCTCGCTCCACTCGTCGGCGTGCGCTCCGGCGAGTTCGTCGGTCGCCAGCCAGAGCGGCTGCCGCAGCCCCTCGCTCGCGGCGAACAGAGGCTCGACGCGCGAGAGGATGGTCGAGGTCGTGAGGACGAACTTCGCCCGCGAGTCGTCGAGGATGGACTGTAAGCGCGGAAGCGTGATGTGCGGGCGGGCCGGGTGCGGCGGGTAGGCCGGGACGGCGATGCAGCCGCCGTAGAGGCAGCCGAAGAAGGCCGCGATAAAATCAACGCCCGCCGGGTAGAGCAGGAGCGCGCGTTCGCCCCGCGCGCCGAGGCTCTGGAGTCGCGCCGCGACGCCGCGCGCCAGCACGTCCAGCCCGCCGTAGGTGACGCGCTCCTTCTCCTCGATGCCGTCGGGCAGGTAGGTGTAAGCCAGCCGCTCCGGCTGATGCAGCGCCCTCCGGCGGAGAATATCGTTCAAGGTTCGGGGCTGAACGTCCATTCGCCTTCGCTTCTGCTCCTCAGGGGTTGGAAATGTCCTCCGGTTTTAAGCTCCAACGCATTGCGCGTGGCCGGAGGGAAATGACGGGGCGTCGCCTTGAGGACTTCGTGGCCGCCTTCGAGAATCGAGGAAGCCTTCCCCTTGTCGGATGTCTCCCCGCCGCCGGGGGCGGAGCGCGCCCGCGCCGGGCGCTCAAACGTCGGGGCGCAGGGAGTAGAGGGTTTTACCGCCCGGCCCCGTCCGCTCGACGACGTGGCCGCTGGCCTTCAACTCCTGAAGCGCCGCATAAACTATCTTCACGGATTCATTGAGAGGCTGAAACCGCATCCACCACATGGAGATGCCTTCAAGCGTATCAGCCGCCTCCGGATGCTCGTGCAGGTATGACTCGATCCGCCTTGCGAGGCTGTTTTCGTCCATCGTCGAACTCCCTCAGTGCTTTCCAACGAGAGGCAATCTGTGCAAGCAGAGTGCCACACGAGGAAGCCGGTTTATACAGGGTTCACGGGGCGCGGAGGCCCGCCGCAGGGCATTTTTAACCTACCCTGCGGCGGCTGCCTCCGCGCTTTCCGCGGATAATCCTACGGCTGCCGCGTAGGACGGTTTTCCGTCAGTGAAATGCTCTTTGTCCCTCAACGGTTGAGCCGCGGGTGGTCGGGGTTCGGCTCGAACAAGCTTTAGAAGCTGAGGCGCACCTGCCCCTCGAAGCGGCGGTTGCCCGCCGTCGAGATGCCGGAGCCGTAAGGGCCGACGCTTTGCGTCGTCTGCCCGAATTGGGGTGAGCTGAGGTTGCCGACCGGCGCGGTCGCGTTCGTGCGGTTGAGGATGTTCTGGACGCGCACCGAGAGCGTCAGTTCGTACCGCTTCTCCTTCGGGCCGACGCTGTCGAGCAACTGTCCGAGCGGGTTGTCAGCGTCCGTTTTCTTCGAGGGCGAGGGCACGTCGCCGAACTTGAACGACCGGCTGAGGCCGAAGTTCACGGAGAAGAACGAGGGCTCGCGCCCGAAATTATGGCCGATGACGGCGGCCCCGGCGAGCGGGTTCGGGTCGAACGCGCCGAAGCGGGTCAGGATGAGGCCGGGGACGCTCAGGTCGGAAGCCAGCGCCGGGCGCTCCGTGAAGAGGGTGTCGCCGTTGGCGTCGCGTCCGGTCGTGATGTTGAACGGGCGGCCCGTGGAGTACAGGATAAACGGGGTGAAGCTGAGTTTGAGCGGCAGGCTCACGAAACCGCTCAGGAAGAAGCGGTGGCGCACGTCGAGCGCGGAGGGGCCGTACTCCGTGCTCGCATCGTGCGAGTTAATCGGGAAGTCCTGCGCGCCGTCGGTGTCGCTGCTCGCTTTATTCAGGACGTAGGAGGCGAAGATCGTCATCCTCTTGTTGAAGCGGTTGTTGGCGTTGATGATGAGTTGATTCTGATTGAAGACGCCGCTCGACTCGAAGACGAAGATGTTGCCGACGTTGCCGAACGGGCGCGCGCCGCCGGGGAGCGGGGCGTTGATGTTCCGCGAGCGCAGCGCGTGGCGCATCCGCGAGTTGATGAAGGTGGCCGTCATCGTAATGTTGAACGGCATCTGTCGCTCGATGGAGATCGCGGCGTGCCTGAGATGAGGCGCTTGCAGGTCTGGGGCGACGCGCCGCGTGGTCTGCGGGATGGAGAACTCCGCGAGTTGCGCGAGCGTCGGCACGAGCGGGAACAAGTCGAGGACGGAATCCCCGCCCGCGAACGAGTCCGCGACGACGAACTGCGACTGGCGCGCTCCGTCAAAGCGCCTCGCCTGCAAGGTCAAGTCCTCTCTGAAACGCTCGTAGAAGATGCCGACGCCGCCGCGCACAATCGTCCGGGGCTGTTGCGTCCCGCTCGACCCCGGAGCCCAGACGAAAGCCGCGCGCGGGGCGAAATTGTAGTTGCTGCTGATATTCGTCTGCCGCTCGTAGCGGAGCCCGAAATTGAGCGTGAAGTTCGGGCGGACGCGCCAGTCGTCCTGCACGAAACCGGCCACGTCCCACTGGCTGACGCGCGCCGAAGTGTCTCCGGCGGCGACGGAAAAGAGCGCCGGGCGCGCGCCGGGCAGGTCGAGGAGTGCTTGCCGGTACTGCTCAAGTGTGTGGAAGGTAAAAGTCCCGTTGAAGTTCGCGCGCGAGACACTCTCAACGCGGACGCCGCGCACGCGCCCCCCGGCGCGCAGGACGTGCGGGCCGACCATGAAGGAGGTCACGTTCTGCAATTCCACGCGGTCTTCGTTAGTCAACGAGAGACCTATCGGCGAGCCGCCGCCGATGAAGGTTTCGGGAATCCGGACGGTCGGCTGCGAGTCGTCGCCCTCCTGCCGCAGGCGGTGCCGCGTGTACTGGAAACGGATGTCGTTGACGACCTCCTCGTTGAGGATGGCCGTTTCCGACACCTGTAACAACTGCTCGGTGCGCGAACTGTCGAAGGCCCGCGAGGGAAGCGAAAACTCGCCGACGCCGTCGTTCCGAGAGCCCCAACGGGAGAAGGCGTAGCGCGCGATGAGTGAGTGCAGGGCGTTGAACTGGTAGTCGAAGCGCGGGCTGACGGTGGTGAAGCGCTGCGGCGTGAGGACGGCTTGGCTGAACCGCACGGGGTTGAGCGAAGCATCGAGGATGGTGGCGTTGACGACGGCGTTGTCGTCAATCTCGCGCCGTTGGAAGTCGAGAAAGATGGACGCGCGCCGGGCGACGAGAGGCCCGTTGATGTTGCCGCCGAGGAGCCTCGACTGGAATGGCGCGCGGGCGGGCGCGAAGGGGTTGCGCGAGTTGAGCGCCTCGTCGTTGAAGTTGAAGGACGCCTGACCGCGAAATCTCGTCTCGGAGCCGGGCTGGGTCAGAATCTCGACGCGGCCATAGCCGACGCGGTCGAACTCCGAAGAGAAAGGATTCTTGTTGATGCGAATCTCGCGGATGGATTCTTTCGGCGGAATCCGCCCGCCCGCGAACCCGTCGAGGATAATCTCACCGCCGTTCGGCCCGGCGGCTGGCCCGGCCAGCGCCAGCAGCGCGGCGGCCAACTGGTCGGGGTCGTCGGGCAGCACGTCGAGGTCTGAACCGCGCAGCGTCAGCCCGTTGGCGTTGCCGTCGGCCTCGATGCTCAAACCGCCGCCGGAATGTACGTCAACGCTCTCCGTCGCCAGCGCGACGCTCAGCTTGATCTCGAACGCTTCGCCGGGCGGGGCCGTGACCTCCACCGCCACGGCCTCGAAGTCGTTGAAGCCGCTCATCAAGGCGCGCACGGTGTAGCGGCCCGGCATGAGGCCGGGGATGACGAAGCCGCCTTCGCTGTTGGTGGAGGCGGTCTTGGTCGCACCCACGGCATCCACCGCCGAGACGGTGACGCCGGGAACGACCGCGCCCGCCTCGTCCACGACGCGCCCGCGCAAGACGCCCGTCGCCTGCCGTGCGTTGAGGCCGGCGGCGCACAGGATGAGGATGAGCAGCGCCGAGGTGTAACGACGAGTGAAGGTTACGGAAGCCATCGTCTCTTGAACCTCATTTACTTACTTGCACACGGGTCTTGAAGGATGCGCGACGGCGCGGGCCGGAACAGTGGCCGCGCCCGTTGCGCGGGGCAGAAGCCGCAGCCCTGCCCCGCGCCCGCGCTCTCTCTACTGCGCCGGGATGACGAACATCTCCGGGCCGACTTCCTGATTGAACTTCACGTCTTTGACCTTAAAGTCCGCGAAGAACGCTCCCTGCGGCGTGTCCACCTTCTGCACGAAGTTGAGGGAGATGAGCACGCCTTCGACCTGCTTGAACTCCTTGTTCTCGATGCTGAAGGAGCCGCCGCGCTGCGGGACGACGTAGCGCACGACGTTGCCGCTCGCCGCGTCGAGATAAAAGTCGGTGGAGTTGCCCTCGGCGTCGGTGATGCGGAAGGCCGGCTCTTTCTCCTTGCCGGGCAGCGAACTCACGACGTAGCCGGGCTGCTCGAACTTCATGAGCATGTTGAGCCCCAGTTTCCCGGAGGGCGACCTCATGCTCGCAATGGAGGAGTAGTTCTGCTGGCCGTCATCAACCTGCCGGAGGTTGAAGGCGCTCGACTGGATTTCGAGTCGCCGTCGCTCGCCCGCCACGACGAGCGCGAACTTGGCCGGGAACGGCTGCGTCGAGTTCGGCGAGTAGAGATCAACCGTGCCGACGAGGACGGTATTCTTCAGCGCGCGGAATTTGTTGCCGCCCTGCGCCTGTAAGGCCATGCGTGCCAGCTTGAGGGCCGCCGCGTTCGATTCGGCGGCGGCGGTGGCGGCGGTGGCCGGTTGCGTGTTCAAAGTCGCCGTCTGGGCCGCGACGCTGACGGCGGCGGCCAGAGACAGCAGCAGCGCGACGAGAGAAAGCGAAAATCTTTTGTTCATGTTGTGATCTCCTACCGACAGAAAGTTAGCCTGTGAAGACTGAGGTTCAAGTGTCTGAGATAGATGGCGAACGTCGCCGCATCAGTGAGGATGTCGGGCAAGTCCGGCCAGAGATTTCGTTCATCTCACTTCGGAGACGACGCATACACGGGCACTCTGCCGGGTTGCCAACTGCAAACACGGTGCCACGTCGAATGGCTCGGAAATAATCCATTTTTTTGAAATTCGCGGGGCGCGACCGCCGCCACTAGGTCTTTAAAATCCTTGCTCGAAAGTCTCTTTCACTTCCGGGCCGGTGCGGTGAGGGATGTCGGGTGCGTCCGAAGGCGGTGGATGGCCCTCCGGGCGTCGTGGCCGGGGTCACGGAACGACTTGCAAAAATCGGCTAAATAGTTGCTTTTGAAGGCTCTTTCGGCTGTCGGGGTAAATTTGTCATACGCTCCGAGGCGGATTCCCGTGAGTTGATTTAAAAGGTAGGGCAATAATGCCCTAACCCGCTTCACACGCCCGTCCGCCGCGACGAAATCCGCCCCGAAACCGTCGCCGGGAAACATCCGCGAGGTGGCATGAGTCTTGCTCCTGCGCTCTGCGGAACGGGAGTGAGTTCACTTTGGTCGGATGAGAGGCGTCAGCCTGCGGAAGTCTCTCAATCTCAAAACCTCACGGGGCGCGGCGCGCGGCAAAGTGTTGCGCTTCGGGAGTCTTCACGCAGGTGAAAACGCTTCAAGCGCCTTAGCGGCGTCACCTCAACAACTGACACAGATTAAATAGACCTGCACGCGGACGAATAGTTGTTGAAAGGGCGGGGCAATCCGTCTTGCTCGCGTGGGAGGCAATGGGTGGAGTCATGTCGAAGATGGTCACAAGCGAAGCTTCCGGAATCACCAAAAAACTTTCGTTGGCGGAGCGCGCCCAACTTGCCCTCAAAGAGAGACAGGCGGAGCACAAGTCTCCACGGAAGCAGACGATTTTTCGCCGCACGCCTTCCGAGCCCGCCGTCCTCTCTTTCGCACAGCAGCGATTGTGGTTCTTAGACCAACTGGAACCCGGCAGCCAAATCTACAACATCCCTGCCGCCCTCCGCCTGCGCGGCCCCTTGAACCTCGCGGCGCTCACGCGCACCTTCTCCGAGGTGGTGCGACGCCACGAGGTACTGCGCACCACTTTCCCTGTAGTGGACGGTCAGGCGACGCTGGTCATCGGCGAGGCGGTCGAACTCGCGGTGAGCTTCAGAGACCTCACCGAAATGAGCCCGGCGGAGAGAGAAGCAGAGGCGGCGCGGGAGGCGAGTGCCGAGACGGCGAGAGGCTTCGACCTGAGTGCAGGGCCGTTAGTGCGCGTGAGCGTGCTTAAACTCTCGGAAGACGAGCACGTGCTGCTCGTGACGATGCACCACATCGTCTCGGACGCGTGGTCAACCGGCATCTTCATCCGAGAAATGTCCGCCCTCTACAGCGCCTTCACTTCCGGCGCGGACTCGCCGCTTGAGGAACTCCCCATCCAGTACGCCGACTACGCCGCTTGGCAGCGCCAACACCTGAGCGGCGAGAACTTGGAGAGACAGCTTGCTTATTGGAGGCAGCAACTCGGAGGAGCACCGGCCCTTTTGGAGTTGCCGACCGACCGGC
Organism: Pyrinomonadaceae bacterium; assembly: GCA_035761505.1. Taxonomy (GTDB): domain Bacteria; phylum Acidobacteriota; class Blastocatellia; order Pyrinomonadales; family Pyrinomonadaceae; genus JAIVJM01. The sequence continues at coordinate 13,318 of DASTQX010000285.1, read as the reverse complement.
CACGTCCGCCCGTCCAGACCTATCGCGGGGCGACCCACTCCTTCGTGCTGCCGAGCGAGTTAACCTCGGCGCTCAAGGAGTTGAGCCGGGGCGAAGGCTGCACGCTCTTCATGACGCTCTTGGCCGGGTGGCAGGCGTTGCTCTCGCGCTACAGCAACCAACGCGAGGTGGTCGTCGGCACTCCCATCGCCAACCGGACGCGGGCCGAGGTCGAAGGCTTGATCGGCTTCTTCGTCAACACGCTGGCGCTGCGCACCGACTTCTCAGGCGACCCCACGTTCCGCGAACTGCTCGCGCGGGTGCGCGAGGTGACGCTGGGAGCCTACGCGCATCAGGAAGTGCCGTTCGAGCGGTTGGTGGAAGAACTCCAGCCGGAGCGGAGCCTGAGCCACCAGCCATTATTTCAGGTGATGTTCGTGTTGCAGAACGCGCCGCAGGAGCGGCTAGAACTGTCCGGTTTGGAGTTAGGAGCGTGGGGCGGCGGCGCGGGCGGGGCGGTGGCGAAGTTCGATCTGCTGCTCAGCGTGACGGAGGCAGGTGGTCGGCTGGCGGCGACTTTGGAGTACAGCACGGACTTGTTCGACGCGGAGACGGTCGAGCGGCTGCAACAACATTTCGAGCGGCTGCTGCGGGGAGTGGTAGAGGACGCCGACAGGCGCGTCTCCGACATTCGCTTGCGGAGCGCGGAGGAGGAGCACCGAATCGTCGTCGAGTGGAACGAGACGCGGCGTGAGTATCCGCGCGGGTCAAGTCTCACGCAACTCTTCGAGGCGCAGGTCGGGCTCACGCCTGAGGCCGTCGCGCTCGTCTGCGAGGGCGAGACGGTGAGCTACGCCGAGTTGAACGTGAGGGCGAACCGGCTGGCGCGGCGGCTGCGAGAGGAGGGCGTCGGGGCGGAGTCACGCGTCGCCGTCATGCTGGAGCGCTCGCCCGCCTTGGTCGTGGCGCTCTTAGCGGTGCTCAAGGCGGGTGGTGCTTACGTCCCGCTCGACCCGGAGTATCCGGCGGAGCGTCTGCGCTTCATGTTGGAGGACAGTGGGGCGGGTGTGGTGCTGACGCAGGAGAGCTTGCGTGAGACGGTGCCGGGGACGGCGGCGCGCGTGCTCGTCCTCGATGCGGAGAATGAAAGGGCGCGGGTGGCGGCGCTCGGCGGCGAAGACTTGCCGTGCGGGGTCGGCCCCGAAAATCTCGCCTACGTCATCTACACTTCGGGCTCGACGGGTAGGCCGAAGGGCGTGGGCGTCTGCCATCTCTCCGTGTCGAACCTTCTTGAAACGATGCAGAGCTGGCCCGGTCTCTCGGCTCAGGACTCGCTGCTGGCGCTGACCAGCATTTGTTTCGATATTTCAGTGGTAGAACTCTTCCTGCCGCTGTGTGTCGGCGCGCATTTTGTGCTGGCGACGCGTCGCGACGCCACCTCTGACGAGGCGCTGCGGCACTTGCTCGTCTCTTCGGGCGTGACGGTGATGCAGGCCACGCCGGCCACTTACAACCTGTTATTGGCGAGCGGCGCGGCGATGCCGGGCGAGCCGCTGCGGAGGGTGATGTGTGGGGGCGAGGCGATGAGCGCGGCGCTGGGCCAGCGGCTGCAAGACGGCGGGGCCGAGGCGTGGAATCTCTACGGGCCGACGGAGACGACCGTCTATTCGGCGGGTCAGCGAGTGACGGCGGCACCACCGTCGGGGCGCAGCGGCGGGGTGCCGCTGGGGCGTCCGGTTGAGAACACGCAGCTCTACGTCCTCGACGCGAGGTTGCGGCCCGTGCCGGTCGGCGTCTGCGGCGAGCTTTATATCGGGGGCGACGGGTTGGCGCGCGGGTATCTGAACCGCCCCGCCCTGACGGCGGAAAGATTTGTGCCTGACCCTTTCAGCCCGCGTCAGGGGGCGCGCATGTACCGAACCGGAGACTTGGCGCATTACCTGCCGGACGGCGTGTTGGCGTACATGGGGCGGAGCGACAACCAGATCAAGTTACGCGGCTTCCGCATCGAGTTGGGAGAGGTCGAAGCGGCGTTGAGCCAGTGTCCCGGCGTCAAGCAGGCGACGGTGTTGCTCCGTGAGGAAAGCGACGGAGAGCAGCGGCTGGTCGCGTATGTCGTCGCGGAAGCCGCGCGGGAGGTGAGTGGAAATCAGCTTCGCGCCGCGTTGTCACAGAGGCTGCCGCAGCACATGATGCCCGCCGCGTATGTGCTGCTCGAAGCGATGCCGCTGACGCCGAACGGGAAGATAGACGCGCAACAGTTGCGCGCGCTCGGCGTCGAGCAAGCCGAAGTCGGGGGAGAGGACGACGAGCCGACGACGGAGATGGAGGAGTTGCTGAGCAGCATCTACAGTGAAGTGCTCAAAGTGGGGCGGGTAGGAATCAAGCAGAACTTTTTCGAGATGGGCGGGCACTCGCTGCTGGCGACGCAAGTGATTCATCTCATCCGGCAAGCGTTGGAGATTGATCTGCCCTTACGCAGCATCTTTGACGAGCCGACGGTTGCCGGGCTGGCGCTGCTCGTGACGGACATCCTGAACGAAGAGGAGAAAGCAGCTCTCGGAGAATGAAGCCGCTCCGGTGCGGAAGCATCCTTGAGCAGCAACGGCATCGGTCTCGACGGGAAGCGGACGCCTTCATCCTCGGATGAGGGCGTCCGTTCAGTCTTTCAGCAGAGACGCCTGCCCGCTCTCGGCCAAACGCTCCGCCTCCGGCGCTCGCCTGCGTTCGCCGAGCACGACCCGGACGGAGTGCTTCGCGCCGTCGTCAGCGAGCGGAAAGTCTTCGGACGCCTGCGCTACGCCGTCAACTTCGAGGGCGGCTATCCCTCGACAGACGCCGTGCGGGTTCTCGACTTTGATGTGATACCGCGTCGCGCCGTGACGGTAGTGAATCTCGAACTCACGCCACCAGCGCGGCACGCAAGGGTCTATCTTGAGGCGCGCGCCGCGCAGTTGAAAGCCGAGGATGGACTCAAGCCCGGCGCGGTACATCCAGCCGGAAGAGCCCGTGTACCAAGTCCAGCCGCCGCGCCCCGTGTGCGGCCAGACGGCGTACACGTCGGCGGCGGCGACGTAGGGCTCGACCTTGTACTTGTGCAGCCCGGCGCGCGTCGAAGCGTGGTTGACCGGGTTCAGGAGCGCGAAGAGTTCGCCCGCGCGGTCGCCGTCTCCCAAGAGCGCGTAGGCGATGACCGTCCAGATGGCGGCGTGCGTGTATTGCCCGCCGTTCTCGCGGACGCCCGGCACGTATCCTTTGATGTAACCGGGATCGAGCGCGCTCCGGTCGAACGGCGGCGTGAAGAGCATGATGAGGCCGTCGCCGCGCCGGATGAGGTGTTGTTCGACGGCGGCCATCGCGCGGGCGGCGCGGTGCGTGTCCGCCGCGCCGGAAATGACGCCCCACGACTGAGCGATGGAATCAATGCGGCACTCCTCGTTCTGCGCGGAGCCGAGCGGCGTGCCGTCGTCGAAGTAGGCGCGGCGGTACCAATCGCCGTCCCACGCCTCGGCTTCGAGCGCCTCTTTGAGCTTCGTCAGATGCGCGCGGTAAGCGTCGGCGCGCGTCGCATCGCCGCGCGCGTCGCAGACGGGGGTGAACCACTCAAGCACGGTGTACAGGAACCAGCCGACCCAGACGCTCTCGCCGCGCCCCTCGTGGCCGACGCGATTCATGCCGTCGTTCCAGTCGCCCGAACCCATCAGCGGCAGCCCGTGCGGGCCGAGCGCGAGGCTCCGGTCGAGCGTGCGGACGCAGTGCTCGTAGAGGCTGGCGGACTCCTGCGAGACGGCGGGCTGCGTGTACGACTCGTCCTGCCCCGGTTCGAGCGGCGGGGCTTCGAGAAACGGAACCACCTCGTCGAGCACGCCCGCGTCGCCCGTCACATTGAGATAAAAACTGGTCACGTAAGGCAGCCACAGAAGGTCGTCCGAGAAGCGCGTGCGGACGCCGCGCCCCGTCGGCGGATGCCACCAGTGCTGCACGTCGCCCTCCTTGAACTGGTGCGCGGCGGCGCGCAGTATCTGCGCGCGCGCGAGGTCGGGGCGCGCGTAGCTGAGCGCCATCACGTCTTGCAACTGGTCGCGGAAGCCGTAAGCGCCGCCCGATTGATAGAAGGCCGAGCGCGCCAGCACGCGACAGGCTAAGGTCTGATACGGCAGCCAGCGATTGAGAATCGTATCCAGCGCCGCGTCGGGCGTGCGGACTTCGATTGTTCCCAGCACTTCGTCCCAGCGCGCGAGCACGCGCTCGAAGGCTTCGTTGACCGCGGGCAGGCGGCGGAAGCGTTCGACGACGGCGCGCGCCTCTGCGCGCGTCTCGGTCTGGCCGAGCAGGAAGACGACCTCGCGCGTCGCGCCCGGCGCAAGCTCGACGGCGGTTTGGATGGCCGCGCAGGGGTCTTGCCCCGCGCCAGCGCGCCCGGAGAGCGTGGTGCGGCGCAGCGCGGCGGGGCGCGCCATTGTGCCGTTGCGCCCCAGAAATTCTTTGCGGTCGCAGGTGATGGTGACTTCCCGCGCGCTCGCGGCGGCGAAGGCGATGCGCGACGCGAACTCGTTGTTGTAAGGATTGCGCGCGAAGATTGCTCCGCTCTCCTGATCGAACTCGGTGATACAGAAGGGCGCGGACGCTCCGCGCTCGACGCCCAGCACGAGTTCGCTGTAACTGGTGACCGACAGCCGCCGCGTTTCGTCGGTGCGGTTGCGCAGGCGGAGCACGGAAATCTTCACCGTCGCGTCCGGCGGCGCGAAGAGCAAAAGCTCCTGCGTGATGCCGTGGCTCGTGTGCTCGAAGACCGTGTAACCCTGCCCGTGACGGATGACGTAAGGGTCGTCGCCGCGCACGGGCAGCGGCGTCGGCGTCCAGACCGCGCCGCTCTCTTCGTCGCGCAGGTAAATCGCCTCGCCCGGCGGGTCGCTCACCGCGTCGTTCGACCACGGCGTCAGCCGGTTCTCGCGGCTGTTCGCAGACCACGTGTAGCCGCCTCCCGTCTCCGTCACCTGAAAGCCGAAATCGTGTTCGTTGGCGATGATGTTGGCCCACGGCGCGGGCGTCCACTGTCCCGCGCGCAAGACCGTCACGTACTCGCGCCCCTCCGGACTGAAACCGCCGAGGCCGTTGAAGAACGCCAGTTCCGGAGTCTCCACGGCGGCTTCGGCGTAGGTGCGCGCCGCCCCACGCGGGGCGAAATCCGGTGGCAGCACGTCTTCGATTTCGCGGCGCGTCAACTGCTCGGCGAGCGTCCCGCGTTCGGGGACGATGACGACGCGCGCCGCCGCGTGCAACAGAATCCGGTCGGCCTCCGGCATGATGTCCGTCCGGCGCAGGAACACGCCGCCCGGCTTGTCCTGCAAGGCTTGCGAGCCGCTCGCACGAATCATCGCCAGCAACCCGTCCTGCAACTCCTGCGCGTAAGTGGGCGGGTGGTCGTTGAGGATAACGAGGTCAATCGTCAGACCTTTGAGCCGCAAATACTCGTGGCCGCGAAGGAGTTGCCGCACCACGTCCAAGTCTTCGTCACGGCTGACGCGGACGATGACGATGGGCAGGTCGCCGCTGATGCCGTAAGGCCAGAGCGAAGACTGTGCCAACGTGTTCAGCGCCAGCACGTGCGGGCGCGGGCGTAGAGAGGGGTCGGCGTAGAGCACGCGTCCGGCGAGACGTTGAAAGAGATGGGCCTCTTCGGCGTCAACGTTGTGGTGGCGCATCTCGACCTGCGACTGTGTCCACGCCAGCCGTGCGGCGCGCTCGAAGATCGAGGGGTCGTGATACTTGTCGGCGAGGGCGAGCGCCTCTTCGCGCGAGCGCGCCACGGCGGTCGTGAACGAGACGCGCGCCGTTTCGCCCGGTTGCAGGCGCACGCGCTGGCGTAAGGCGAAGACGGGGTCAAGCACCGCGCCGACCGTATTCGAGAGCGGTCGGTCTTCGACGACGGCGACCGGGTCGGCGGTCGTGTGCCCGCGCCCCAGAAAGCGGTTGCGATCCGTCTCGTACTGCACCGCGCCGACGCGCTCGCCCTCCGTCACGACGACGTGCACGGCGTAGGCGGGTTCGTCCTTACTCGAACGCGGGCGGCGGCGCGCCAGCAGCGCGTTCTCGGCGGCGACGTATTCCGTCTCGATGAAGAGGTTGCTAAAGGCCGGGTGCGCCACGTCCGCCGCGTGGGGCGCGAGCACGACCTCCGCGTAGCTCGTTAACTCGACCTCGCGCACGCGCGTTGATTGATTCGTCAGCGAAACCTGCCTGACTTCGGCATCGTCTTCGGGCGAGACGATGATCTCGGTATGCGTGTGGAGCCCCGCGTCCGTGCGCCGGAAGTCAACTTTGTCTTCCGAGAAGGAGACTTCGTAGAAGCGCGGTCGGAGCCTCGCCGGTTGGTGAGAGGTTGACCACACGGCACCGCTTCTGACATCGCGCAGGTAACAGAACGAGCCGTGACAATCGCGCACGGCGTCTTCGCGCCAGCGCGTGACGGCCAAGCTACCGCAGCGCGAGTAGCCGCCGCCCGCCGTCGTGACCATCACCGAGTACGTACCGTTCGAGAGCAGTTGCGTGCGCGGCGTCGGCAGTTCAGCCGTGTCGAAGCTGCGCGTGACGAGCCCGGTCAGCGTGTGGACGAGGCGTCCCGACAAGACCTCTTCGGCGCGCGGGTGAGCCGCCGGGACGCCGCGCGGGACGCGTTCCTGTAACAGCAGCTCGGTCGCCTGCACGAGCGGCTCGGCGTGAAAGCGCCGCTGCATCACGTCCCGGTTGAGGAGGTTGTCGAGCGCGACGAGGCTCATGCCCTGATGGTGCGCCATGAAGGCGCGAATGACGGCGCGCTGCTGCGTCTGCGGCAGGCGCTCCGGCGTGTAATCAATCGCCTCGTAGAAGCCGTAGCGGGCGAGCGCGCCCTCGCGCGCGAGGCGACGGAGGTTCGCCAGCGCGCGGCGCGGCTCGACCAGCGCCGCCAGCATCGTCGCGTAAGGCGTGACCACGAGGTCTTCACTCAGGCCGCGCTTGAAGCCCAGACCGGGCACGCCGAAGGGGCCGTACTGGTAGTTAAGATAGAGGTCGCGCGCGTTGTAGGCGGACTCGGAGATGCCCCACGGGACGCCGTGCTCCTCGCCGTATTCGATTTGCCGCCGGACGACCGCCCGGTACGTCTCGTCGAGCAGCGTCCGTTCGTAGCTGCGCATGACGAGGAGCGGCATCAGGTATTCAAACATCGTCCCCGTCCAAGAGATGAGCGCGCGGCCCCCGTCCACGGGCGTCAGTTTGCGGCCCAGATGAAACCAGTGCTCCTGCGGCGCGTCGCCTTTGGCGATGGCGACGAAACTGGCGAGGCGTGATTCCGAGGCCAGCAGGTCGTAGTAAGAATTATCGGGCTGTCCGGCGGAGACGTTATAGCCGATGCAGAAGACTTTGCGCTCCTCGTCGAAGAGGAAGCCGAAGTCCATCCCTTCAAAAAGCTCTCCGCATCGCTGCGCCAGTCGGCTCAGGCGCGAGAGCAGGGCCGTGACGGCAGCCGCCGCGTCTTCGATGGCCGTCGTCAGCGAGGGCGTGCCGCCGAGCACCGCCGCCGCCTCCACAGAAGAGACTTGCGCCTGCTCCGGCGACGAGTCGGGCGTCTGGGCGCTCAGATCGGTGAGCGCGGCGTCGAAGACCTCCGACGCACGCGAGAGACATTCCACACGCTCAAGCGCGTGCGCGAGTTCGGGCCGGAGCAGGGGAGCGGCGAGGGCGGAAGAGAGCACTCGACTGAGGTGCGAATCCTTCGGGTGAACGGTCGGGGCGAAGGTGCGCAGGTCGCGCGCGAACTCCTTCAAGAGCCGCAGCAGCGCGCCCGCCCAGAATCCGGCTTCCGTGAAATCGCCCGACCCGTGCTCCTGCGCAAGGGCGGCGAGCATGTCGTCGGCGGTCGAAGCGTGCCGGTGCAGGGAGTTGAAAAGAGCCTCCCAACCGCCCAGAGTTTCGGGCGTCTCGCCCGCGACGAGTGTGGCGCAGGCCGTGATCTCTTCTCGCAGGTGATTGACGGTGACGACTTCCGTGCGCTTGCGCGACGCGCCCGCCCGCTCTACTTCAAGGCGCAGCAGCGCAATCGTGTCGCCGAGCCCCGCGAGCGTGTGCGCGCCGAAGAGCGGGCGCTCCGACAACTCGACGCACGCCTGCTTGAGCGCGAGCAGATGCCCGGCCAGATTGCCGCTGTCCACGGTGGAGATGTACTGCGGCCCCAACGGTTCCAGCGTGCGCGTGTCGTGCCAGTTGAAGAGGTGGCCGCGAAACTTCGGCATCTTCGCCACGGCGTCGAAAGTCAGCTCAAGCCGCTCGACGAGTTCGAGCGTGCCCACGTAACCGAAATCATGCGCGGCGGCGGTCGAAATCAGGAGCAAGCCGACGTTGGTCGGCGAGGTGCGATGCGCCACCACGGGCTGCGGGTCTTCCTGAAAATTATCGGGCGGGAGCCACTGGTCTTCCTGCGTGACGAACGTCTCGAAGAAACGCCACGTGCGCCGCGCGATGAGTCGCGCCTCTTGCTCGTCCGCCGCCGCGAGTTCTTCCCGCTCGACTTCACTGCGACGGCTGACCCGGTAGGCGACGAACGGCGAAGCGGCCCACAAGAGCAGGAACGGCGCGGAGGCCGCCAGTGCGCCGGGGCGCAGCGCGAAGACGAGCGCGCCGACCGCGACCGCCATCAACCAGACGGGCCACATGAAGCGGAAGGCGGCGGCGAGTGTGGGCGCGCTGCCCGCCTCCGCCTGCGCGGCGGTCGTCCATTCAAGCAGGCGGCGTTGTGAAACGAGCTTGCGATAGAGCGTGCGCGCGACGGCGTCGCACATCAGGTACGCCTGATGCGCGAGGAACGTGAGCGTCAGCGCTATCTGCGCGGTGTTCGTCCGCGCGTCGCCCCACACGCTCCAGAAGTGGCTCGTCCAGGGGATGCCGCGCGGGTGCAGCAGCAGGCTCGTCGTGACGTGCGCGTAGACGGGGAACGCCAGCGCGAGCAGCACGAAGAGCGACCACAGAAGCGGCGAGCCCGGCAGCAGCGTCCAGGCGAAGACGAGCCACAGCACGACGCACGGCGCGACGAGGCTGCGCCGCAGGTTGTCGAAAATCTTCCAGCGCGCGATGAGCGGCAGCGTGTTCCGCACGGCGCGGCCCTGCGCGTCCGGGACGGTCGGGAACAGCCAGCGCGCGATCTGCCAGTCGCCGCGCGTCCAGCGGTGCTGCCGCATCGCGTAAGTCACGTAACGCGCGGGATAGTCGTCCAGAAATTCCACGTCCGTCACGAGCGCGGCCCGCGCGTAGAGCCCCTCGAAGAGGTCGTGACTGAGCAGCGCGTTCTCCGGCACGCGGTCGGCGAGCGCGCGCCCGAAGGCATCCACGTCGTACAAGCCCTTGCCCGTAAAAGTGCCTTCGCCGAACAGGTCTTGATAAACGTCGGAGGCGGCGGTCGTGTACGGGTCAACCCCCGTGTTGCCAGAGAAGACACGCGCGAAGAGCGAGAGCGCGGCGCTCTCCAAAGAGACGCTGACGCGCGGCTGTAAGATCGCGTAGCCGCGCGTGACGCGCCCCGTGCCCGCGTCGAGTTGCGGGCGGTTCAGCGGGTGGCGCGCGATGCCGACGAGGCGGCGGGCCGCGTCGCGCGGCAACTGCGTGTCGGAGTCGAGCGTGATGACGTAACGAATTTGAGCGAGCAGTCCGGCGTCCGCCGTCGCAATGACGAAACTCGTATCGCGCGCGCCGCGCAGCAAGCGGTTGAACTCTTCGAGCTTGCCACGCTTGCGCTCCCAGCCCATCCACTTCCCCTCGCCCGCGTTCCACAGCCGCTTGCGGTGGAAGAGGTAGAAGCGTTTGAGCGTTGACGAGTCCGCGCCGTAACGCGCGTTCAACTCCTCGACACCGGCCAGCGCCTGATCGAGCAGCGCCGCGTCCGGCGGCGTCTCTTCGGCGGACGCGTCCGCGAAGTCGCCGAGCAGGGCGAAATACAGGTGCTCGTCCTGATTGGCGAGGTAGTGGACTTCCAACTTCTCAAGCAGTTCTTTGACCGTCGCCGCGCCGGTGAAGAGCGTCGGGATGACGACCATCGTGCGGGCGTCTTCAGGCACGCCCTCTTTGGTCTCCATGCTCGGCAAAAGGCGCGGGTGGAACTGATGCGTCACGTCCCAGTTGAGCACGCTCAGCGCCAGATCGCTGGCCGGGATGAGCGAGAGCAGCGCGAGGCCGACGAGGACGAGGCGGCCCGCGCCGCCCTGATAAGCCGCGAAGCAGAGCGCCGCGACGACGAGCGCCGTGACGAACGTGAACGTGCCTAAATAGAAGAAGGTCGGGTGGCGCAAGACCGAACGCACGACGCGCTCGCGCAGCCGTGGGCGGTAACGAAAGACCTGTTCGAGCCGGACAACTTCGTCGCCGATGAGGTAAGCGCCGACGTGGGCGCGCGCCGCGTCTTGCGGCTGCTCGGCGCGCGCCTCGGCGGCGAGCCGCAACGCGCCGCGTGCCACATCGAGTTCGTCCGCGCCGGTGCGTTTCGCGATGCGTTCGATGACGTGACGGTAACGGTCGCGCGTCTGAAAGTTCATGCGCGCGTAGATGCCCGACGGGTCTTCGCCGAGCAGAGGGTCAACGAGGCTCACCGACTCGAAGAAGTCGCGCCAGTCGAGCGTCGAGAGCAGGCGCATCGAGGTGATGATGTTGCCGACGGTGACTTGCGCGGCGGCCTGTCGCTGGTGTTCGAGGTGGACGGCCTGCTCCGTGCTGAGCCCGTGCTTTTTCAGTCGGCGCTCCAACAAGTCGAAGACGGGCATAAACGCCGGGTCTTGGTCGCGCAGGCGTTGCGTGAGTTGGACGACGAAGGCGCGGTCGAGGTCGTCGCGCTTGCCCAGCCGCCCGGCGAGCAACGTCGTCAGGGAATCGGGCTGCCGCCCGACCGCCTCCAATAGTTGGTCGGCGAGCGCGTCCGCCTCCTCGCGCGCCACCCGCGCCGCGACGATGCGCGTGGCGAGGCGTCGGAGGTTCTCCACCAGCGCGAGGCGCAGAGTGATGGCGACGGCCCACAACTCGCCGATGGTGAGCGGCGTCACCTGCTGGTAAGCACGGACGAACCTTCTCAACGTCTCGGCGTCGAGCCGGCTGTCGGTGTGCGCGATGAGCGAGAGCGCGACGGCGTAGATGCGCGGGTGGTCTGTGAGTTCCCCCGTGGAAAGTTTGGGCAGTTCGTAATAAAAACCCGCGGGCAGGTCTTCGCGGATTTCGCGCAACTGCTCGTCAACGACGTGGAAGTTATCAACCAGCCATTCGGCGGCGGGCGAGATGGTGCGCCCGTCGCGCACCGCCTCGGCGAGCGCGCGGTAGGCGGCGACGAGCAGCCGCCCGTTCTTTTCCAGAGCCGGGAGAATCCGCCGCCCGCGCCGCCGACCGGGATAGACTCGGTGCTCCGCCGCCAGCGCCGCCGCATACTGCTCAAGGCGTTCGACGCTATACAATTCGTCACGAATCGGCTCCTCATCGCGCGCTTCGGGCGCGCGCGTGAGACCCCGCAATAATCCCTTGAGAGTCGCAGCCATCATTCCAAACGTTTCTGTCAGGGGGAATTTACAGCGAAAAGTGTATCACGACGCCCGCACCCGACGCCCCTCGCCTCGCGGAAGGAGTTCATTCGCGCTGGCGAAGGCGTCGGGCGGCGAGGGTTGAAAGATAGATGATGGCTCGGAGGTCGGTGTCTCCGTGGTGAAACCCTCTTCGTCCTTCGCTCAAGACTGAAACGAAAAGGGAACGCTCAGGGACTCTGATCGGCGGAACCGATGGGGTCGCCCGGAGGGCGCGGGAGCGGCGGCGTCCGGCGGCGCGGCTCGTCGGGGCGGGTGAGAAAGCGTTCGATGTCGTCGCGCGTCGCGCGCAGGTGCTCGGCGTCGGCGTCGCCTCCCGACGGGGCGGCTGGACGCGCCTTCGGCTGCGAGTCAATGAAGGCGACGATCTCGCGCAGCCCGTTCGCGGCGGCGGCGCGCACCTGCGGCGAGGCGTCGGGGTTGGCGGCCAAGTCCATCAGGCGCGTCGCGGCGAGGCTCTGCACCGCGCGTTGGATGGCGTCGGCGTACCCGTCGCCGCGGCTGGAAATTTTCCAAGTCGCACGGACGGCTGCCGAGACTACTTCGTCGAAGTGCGGATACTCACGGCTCTGCGCGTTGAACTGAATCATGCGTGCGGCGCGTCGCGGGTCGAGCAGGTCGGTGAGCGCGAGGTCGGCGGCGATGGTGGCCGCGCCGATGGGGTCGAAGGTGGGGGCGGTGCGCTTCGGGAAAAACTCCGGGACTCCGCCCTCGTAGCCGAAGGCGCGGGGCGGGATGAGCGAGAGGATGCGGGCCGGAATCTTCAACTCGCCCACGCGCAACGTATCGAGGGCCGCGCCGAGCGCCTGTCGCTGCCGCTCCGCCGGGACGATCTCGAAGACGCGCGGCGGGTTCGGCCCGCCCTCGGCCTTGACCGCGTAGGTGTAATAGACGCCGCCGACGGACTTGATCGCGGCTTGAAGTTGATAACGGTGGTGCAGGTAGAGCGGCAGGAACTTGGCTTCGAGGAGCGAGAGCGGCGTCCCCCGCGTGATGTTCCCCAGACCGAACTGCTCGATGCCGACGCGCCGGACTTCCAGCGTGTGGCGGAGCATCCGGACGGGGTCGTCGCCGTTGTCCCAGAGGTTCGCCAACGGGTGCGCGGCTCCGGCGGGTCGCGCGTCGTCGTCCGAGAGGAAGAGCATCCCTTCGCGGACGCCCTCGCGGACGAGCCTTTCCAACTCGGCCTCCTCGTTCGTGCCCGGAGCGAACTGCGCGTAGGCGTAGCGGATGGCGAACTTGTCGTAAGCGCCGATGCCGACGGCGTAGGCGTTCGAGAAGTCGAGCCGCCCGTTCCTGATTTCGACGAACGGCGCGGGGTAGTCCATGACGGACGCGCGCCCGTAAGTGCTCGCGGCGAAGTTGTGCGCGAGGCCGAGCGTGTGGCCGACCTCGTGCGCGGAGAGTTGCCGGATGCGCGCGACGGCCATTGCCGTCAGCACCTCCGGCGAGTCCGCGCTCTGAAGGTAGTCGAGGTCTGGCAGGAGCGCGAAGTCGCAGCCCGACGTGCGCGCGGAGTTCGCCCCTACGGGATGCGGCGGGACGAGGCCGGAGCCGAGCAGGAAGTCTTGGCGGGCACGCTGCGAATCGAGCGTCACGACGCCGCGAATGATTTCACCCGTGCGCGGGTCAATAATCGAGTTGCCGTAGGCCCAGCCGCGCGTGGAGCGGTGCACCCAGTTAATCATGTTGTAGCGCACGTCCGCCGGGTCGGCGTCGCGCGGGAGGAGTTTCACCTGAAACGCGTTGCGGAA
>DASTQX010000284.1:0-14842 GCA_035761505.1 Pyrinomonadaceae bacterium | reverse complement strand
GCACACGGTCGCGCGTGTCTTTGTCGTCTGCCATAAAGGAAGTTGTTGACTGTTAGCTCTCGGCAGCCGCCAGCGTTCGGCTCTCGCCTGTGCCGGCGGCTAGAAGCTCATCGCCAGTAGCTCTTCTCTGTTGACCTCGCGTGTCTCGCTCTCTTAGTATGTCGCACCACGCGGGGCGCGCGCAAACAGTGCGCGGCGGCTCGCGGCGGAAAACACCTTTCACAATTTTTCGTCCGAGATTGGAGGCCACGACTTGTCTTCTTCCGCCATTGCCGCGTCGGAGTTCAGCAACCCGAACCTTGAGCCGATGTTCACGGGCGAGCAGATACAGATGCGCATCGCCGAGTTGGGCGCGGAGATCGCGCGCGACTACAAGGACTCGAACCCGCTCCTGCTCGGCGTGCTCAAGGGCGCGTTCATCTTCATGAGCGATCTGGTGCGCGCCATTGACCTCAAAGTCGGCGTCGAGTTCATGGCGATTTCGAGCTACGGCGCGGAGATGAGAACGTCGGGCGAGGTGAAGATCGTCAAAGACTTGGACGTGCCGATTGAGGGCCGCGACATCCTCGTCGTCGAGGACATCGTTGATACGGGCCTGACGCTCTCGTACCTGCTCGCCAACCTCCGCTCGCGCGGCGCGCGCACGGTCAAGCTCGCCGCCCTGCTCGACAAGTGGGAGCGGCGCGAGCGCGAAGTGCCGATTGACTATCTCGGCTTCAAAATCCCGGACGCCTTCGTCGTCGGCTACGGCCTCGACTTCGCCGAGCGCTACCGGAATCTTCCCTTCATCGCGGTGCTCAAAGACCCGACCAAGTAGCCCTCGCGGCGCGTCGCACTTTCGATTCGGAGGACTTTGATGAAAAGATTCGTCACTCTACTCACGCTGCTCGCGCTGTGCGCGCAGTTCGTCCCGGCGCACGAGCACGGCCACCGCGCCGCCTTGCAGCAGGACATGTCGCGCGTCGAGGTCAAGGTCGTCCCGGCGGCGGGCAACGTCCACATGTTGACGGGCGCGGGCGGCAACGTCGGCGTGAGCGCGGGGCCGGACGGCATCCTGATTATTGACGACCAGTACCCGCCGATGGCGGAGAAGATTCGCGCGGCGCTCAAAGGTCTGAACGCGGGCCGCCTGAAGTTCGTCCTCAACACGCACTGGCACGGCGACCACACGGGCGGCAACGCGGCCTTCGGGCCGGAGTCCACCATCATCGCGCACGCCAACGTCCGAAGGCGGATGGCGGTCGCGTCGAGGGTGCTCGGCGAGACCGTCCCGCCGTCGCCGAAAGAGGCGCTGCCCGTCATCACCTACGATTCGGTCGTCCAAATCCACTTCAACGGCGAGGAGGTGCGCGTCCTCCACTTCCCGGCGGGCCACACCGACGGCGACAGCATCATCTTCTTCACCACGTCGAAGGTCATCCACATGGGCGACCACTTCTTCGCCGCGCGCTTTCCCTTCGTTGACCTTGAGAACGGCGGCACGGTCGAGGGCTTGACGCGCAACGTCGCCGAGGTCATCGCCAAAGCACCCGCCGACGTGAAAATCATCCCCGGCCACGGCCCGCTCTCGACCATCGAAGACCTCAAGACTTATCACGGGATGCTCGAAGAGACGACCGGCATCATCCGCCAACGGATGGCGCAGGGCAAGACCTTAGAGCAGATCAAGGCCGAAGGGCTCCCCGACAAATGGAAGTCCTGGGGCGCGGGCTTCATCAACACCGGCCACTGGATCGAGACCGTCTTCCAGAGCCTCAAGCAGAGCGGCGGAAGGAAAGTCTCGCGCCTCGACCCACCCGACTGGCGCACGAAGACCCTCCGGCAGCAACTCTCACAGTCGCTCCCCGGCATCGTCTTCGGCTAGGCAAACCGGCGGACTTTGAAAAGAGCCGAGGGGCGCGATGAGTTTCTAAATCCTCATCGCGCCCCTCGTCTTTCGTCCGATTCGGTTTACTGAATCGCTGTCCGCCGGGTCTCGACCTTAACTATTCGCCGCGTCGCCCGCCTCCGATACTTCTCTCAAAAAGCTCTCGCCCGCGTTCAGTTTGAGGCCGAAGTTGTGGGCGATGGTCTGGCCGATGTCGGCGAGGGAGTGGCGGTCGCCGAGGTTGATGCCGGGTCGGGCGTGTGGGCCGTAGGTGACGAGGGGGGCGTATTCGCGCGTGTGGTCGGTGCCGCGATAGGTCGGGTCGTTGCCGTGGTCGGCGGTGAGGATGAGGAGGTCGCCCGCGCGCATCGCCGCTTCGATTTCGGGGAGGCGCGCGTCGAAGTGTTCGAGGGCGCGGGCGTAGCCTTCCACGTCGCGGCGGTGGCCGTAGAGCATGTCGAAGTCCACGAGGTTCGAGAAGATGAGGCCGCGCGAGTCTTCCTGAAGGGCGCGGATGGTCTGGTCAATCGCCTGATCGTTGTTCTTGGCGCGGAGGTCTTGGGTCACGCCGAGCGCGTCGTAGATGGAGGCGATTTTGCCGACGGCGACGACATCGAGGCCCGCGCCGGAGAGCGTGGGGAGAAGGTTTTCGGCGGGCGGCGGGACGGCGTAGTCATGGCGGTTCTCGGTGCGCGTGAACGCGCCGGGCTCGCCGACGAAGGGGCGCGCGATGACGCGCCCGACTTCGTGCTCGCCCCGCAGGATGCGCCGCGCCGTCTCGCAAATCTCGTAGAGGCGCGGGACGGGGATGACCTCTTCGTGGGCCGCAATTTGAAACACGGAGTCGGCGGAGGTATAGACGATGGGCTTGCCGGTGCGGACGTGCTCCGCGCCGAGTTCCTTGATGATCTCGGTGCCGGAGGCGGGGACGTTGCCGAGGAAACCGGGGACTTTCGCCTCCTCGACGAAGCGCTCAAGCACTTCGGGCGGGAAGCCTTGCGGGTAGGTCGGGAAGGCTTTTTCGAGGATGATGCCCGCCATCTCCCAATGGCCCGTCGTCGTGTCCTTGCCGTTCGAGCGCAAGGCGCAGCGCCCGTAAGAGGCGCGCGGGCTCTCGACCGGCGGCACGCCCGCGAGCGGTCGCATGTTGCCCACGCCCCACGCGCGAAGGTTCGGCAGTTGCAGGGCGCGCGAGTCGCAGATGTGGCCGAGCGTGTCCGAGCCCGCGTCGCCCCACTCGGCGGCGTCCGGCATCTCGCCCATGCCGAGGCTGTCGAGGACGATCAAGACAATGCGGTCGAAAGTTTTTCTGTCCTGCTGCATAAATTTTTGGTGTCAATCTCCTTACGCTAAATAATAAGTCTTAAACTCCAAATCTCAAATTTGAGATTTGGAGTTTAAGACTCTTCGACGGCTCTCTGCTTAACGTCGTCGTGCTCTATCCCTTCGGCGCTTGGTAGCCTTCGCGCGCGCGCACCTGCGCGTCTTTGACGCCGCGCACCTGCACGCGGATGGTGCGGAAGGAGCCGTCGCGCGTCGGGTTCGAGGAGTAGTAGCCGAGCGAGTACTGCGTGCCGATCTCTTCGGCGACTTGGCGGAAGGCGCGGCGGGCGTCGCGGAGGTCGGCGACGGGGAAGGTGTTGCCGCCGGTGTCGCGGGCGAGGCGGTTCATCTCGTCGCGCGCGACTTTGTAGAGCGTGCGGCTGATGTGCATCCGCTCGAACGGCCCCATCTGGCAGAAGTTGGAGAAGTCGGCGGCGTCGGCGCGCGAGGCGAAGAGGCGGCGATAGCGTTGGAGCTGCGCGCGCGAAAGACGAAGCCCGCCGCCGTCTTCGCAATCCGCCATGAGGCGGTCTTCGACGAAGGATTCGGTGTTGACCTGCACGAAGTAGGTGACGAGGCCCGCGCGTTTGATGCGCGCGAGCGCCTCGTCGAAGTCGGCCTCGCTCGTCGAGTCCACGCCGTCCGTGAGCGCGACGAGCGCGCGGCGTCCGCGCACCTTCTCGGAGGGCGGCTCGCGGAAGATTTCTTTGGCGACACGCTCAAGGCCGTCGTAGAAGGGCGTGCCGTTGGACGAGCCGATGCTCTCAATCGCGGCGGTCAACTCCTCCCGGTCGTCGGTGAGCGGCGTCTTGACTTCGACCGTCGCGAGCCGCGTGTCCTTGTCCTCCTGACGCGTCGAGAAGGAGATGACGGCGACGCGGTCGCCGGGGCGCAGAGCCTCGACGAAGGCGAGGGCGGCGCGGCGGATAAGCCCCACGTCCTGACGCGTGGAGCCGGAGGTGTCAAGGAGCAGCGCGACCTCGAAGGGCGCTTCCATCGTCGAGAAGTTGGCGATCTTCTGCGGTCGCCCGTCCTCGAAGACGAGGAAGTTGTCGGCGCGCAAACCCGTCAAGGGCTTGCCCTCCCGGTCGGTGACGACCGCCGGGACGGAGACGAGTTGCGTCTCGACGCGTACCACATCGTCTTCGTCCACCTCTTCCCCGGCGGGCGTCTTCGTCGGCGTCTGTCGCGGCGTCGCCGGAGGATTGGCCTGCCCTCCGGCGGGCGGCGTGCCGACTCTGCGCGGGCGCTGCTGTTCCTGAGCGCGGCTGCCCTGAGGCGCGGAGGTCGCGGCCACAAAAATGACGAAGAGAAGAAAGACGAGCGCTCGCCGCATCGTGTGTCTTGGGGTTGCAGGGAACTTCGGCACGGTCTTACACTCTCGGAAACGGATTTCGGTTTCAAATATATCCGCAAACGCGGACTGACGGGAAGGGCCGGAAGGTATGTCTGTCATCGGGCGCATGGACGAACAGGTGGACGAAATCCTCATCAAGCCGCTCTCCAAGAAGCACCGCGGCGACGAAGAAGCCCCCACGCCTCCGGCACCGGCAGCCGACCCGCCGAGCGAAACCACGGACAGAGATGAGACTTCCACGACCCGCGACGAGTTGCCCGTCTGGATGCTTTGAAAGAGGGGAAAGGGGTCAAAGGGGAAAAGGGTCAAGGGAAAGAACGTCCCTTACTCGTTCGGCCCGCTCTTCCCTTTGACCCTCTTCCCCTTTGACCCCTTTCCCCTCTCCTTCCTTACGGCCAGATGCCGGACGCGCGCCACTGCTCTTCGACTTTGGTGTCGGCGGCCATCTTTTTGACTTCGGCGGCGCTCATCCTTCGACCGAAGCGGCGCTCCCGGTCGGCGATGGCGTAGGCGGTGGCGGCGAGCGTCGCCACCGCCGCCGCGTAGTCGCGGGGCTCGACCTTATCCGCCGTGTCGGCGATGGTGTGGTGGACGGGCAGGTAGGCCGTCTCGTCTTGCAGCATGATGAGGTTCGGGACGCCCTCGGCCATGAAGGGCGCGTTGTCGGTGGCGGCGAAAGCGGCGTGCTCGACGACGAAGGGGCCGAACGCGCGGAGCGGTTGCATCAACTCCCCTAGCTCCGCGTCGAGGTCGGTGCGGCCCATCGAGAACCACCCTTGAGGTCGTCCCGCGCCGATGTCCATGATGAGCGCCGCAATCGTCCTGTCTAACTCTTCGCGGTGTCGCCGCACGTAGGCGAGCGAACCGATCATCCCTTCCTCTTCGCCCATGAAGAGCACGAAGCGGATGGTGCGGCGCGGTTTGAGGCCGAGCGCCTTGATGGCCCGCGCCGTCTCGACGACGGCAGCCACGCCCGCCGCGTTGTCGAGCGCGCCGGGGCCGAGGTCGTTCGAGTCGAGGTGCGCTCCGACCAAGACAATCTCTTCGGGCCGCTCGCGCCCCTTGATTTCGGCGACGACGTTCGTGCTCTCGAACGCAGGCCCGGTCTTGTTGCGCACGTCGAGCCGCACGCGCGGGCGCGTGCCCTGTCCGAGCAGGCGGCGGAGCAGGCTCACATCTTCGCTCGCCAGCGAGAGCGTCGGCAGAGCCGCCATTCGCGCCGAGGCGGTGAAGTCCACCGGCGACGTGTAGAGCATCGTGTGTTGCTTGTCCGAAGCGTAGAGGACGGCGCGCGCGCCCGCCTCCTTCAATTCTCTGACGAGGACGGGCGTGCGGTAAAACTTCTCGATGAGCGCGTTGAGGTCTGTGCCCACGGGCACGACGAGCGCGACGTTCCCTTTGAGCCTCGCGGCCTCGCGCCGCAGGTCTTCGGCGCGGCCCTCGCCCACGTCCACGACCTCGCCCTCGAAGGGCTTGTCGGTGCCCGGCGTCCAAGTGTAAGAGGCGACGGTGAGCGCGCGCCCGCCGTGCGAGACGAGCGCGGCGGTGGCCGTGCCCCTCTCCCAAGAGGAAGGCATCGTGAACGGCTCGCGGCGCACGGCGTCGAGTCCGAGCCTCTTGAACTCGGCCTCCATCGCTTCTTCGGCGCGGCGCGCGCCGGGCGAGCCCGTCAGGCGGCTCCCGATCTCGTCGCTCAAGAGCATCAGATACCGCATCTGCTGCCCGCCCGCGAAGACCTCGCCGACGAGGCGCGAGGCCGCCGCGCCGCTCTGCGCCGAGCCCGCGAGCGTAGAAGAAAGGAGCGTGGCAACGAGGAGCAGCCAGGCGAGCGCGTGTCTCATGGTCAACGCAAATCTCCTCCGTCATTCGTGTGTTATAAAGAGCGCCTTCGGACGGAGCGGAATCTTAACAGAGCACGCGCCCCGCGTCCGAAAAAGATGCCGGGGCGCTGCCGTTTCGCCCGTGCCGCGTGCGCTTGACACTGCGCGGGCGATTCTCTTAAAGTGGGGCATCCGTGGACAGACGCGGAAGCTCTTTGCAGCAGCGGCTTACGGACGCCGGGCACGCCTTCCACAAGGCGGCACCGTTTTGCGGGCACGTAGGTCAATGGTAGACGGCCACCCTTACAAGGTGGAGGTTGGGGGTTCGAGTCCCTCCGTGCCCACCAAGTTCGGGCGGCCCGCCGCCAAAGCAGTTTTGAAAATTTAAGTGGCTTTTGCGGAGTCGTAGTTCAGTTGGTTAGAACGCCGGCCTGTCACGTCGGAGGTCGCGGGTTCGAGTCCCGTCGGCTCCGCCACTTATCACGAGCAGCCGCCTTCCGAGGCGGCTGCTTTTGTTTTTAGGTGAGGTCGAGGTTTTAGTCATATCGTAACCTCCACGCTGTTACATACAACGGCAGGGGGTGCGTTTGACTTCGCCGACGGGCATGAAGGCGGTGCCGTTCCAGCGGTATTGGGTGATTTCGTTGTGGTCGCAGCGCCCGGCGGTGCCGTGGGTGCGTTCGATGCGGATCATGCCGTCGTCAACGTCTATGTAGTGATCGAGGTCGCAGTTGACCGCGTCGGCAACGGTGAAGGAGGCGAGGAGAGCGGGACGCCCGTGGCGGAGGGTGTAGATGCGGGCCTCGGCCATGTCGGGGCTGCCGACGGGGCCGTGGCGGAGGACGATGGCCGCCTCCTCGCGCCGGTCGCCCGTGAGGTCGCCGTAGAAGGGGCCGTCGGCCAGTTCCAAGCCCCACTGCCGGTCGGGCGCGACGTTCTCCGCGTAGAAGCCGTCAATCAGCTTGTAAGACTTGCCGTTCAGAGGGAACGTGTAAGCCCTGAAATCCACCTGGATGATGGTGATGAAAGTCGCCTCCGTGGGCGTCGAAGCCCGGCGGCTGTTCCGCGTCTGAGTAAAGCCGCCGCCCGCACACAAAGCCGCCATCGCGATGACGACGCCGAATCGTTTCAACATTCCCTCTGCTCCCCTTTTCCTGTCGCCGCAATCGTCTTGCTCCGGCAATCTTATCTCAACCTCCGACTTTCGGATACGAGCAAAGCCGCCGCTCCGTAGTTCAGAGGCCGGGACAGACGGACGGACTTTGAACTTTGAACTTTGAACTTTAAACTTCCTCTCGATGATTCCCGTCGCCGAAGCCATCCGCATCGTCGTTGAGAAGACGCGGGCGCTGCCGCTTGAGCGCGTCGCGCTCGGCGAAGCGTTGGGGCGCGTGCTGGCCGCAGACGTGCTGGCCGACACGGACTTGCCGCCGTTCGACCGCGCGCAGATGGACGGCTACGCGCTACGCTCGGCGGACACGCAGAGTGCGCCCGTGCGGCTCAAAATCGTGGGCGAGGCGGCGGCGGGCGAAGGCTGGCGCGGGCACATGCAGGCGGGCGAGGCCGTCCGCATCATGACGGGCGCGCCTCTGCCCGCCGGTGCGGACAGCGTGCAGCAGGTCGAGGTGACGAGCGAGGACGAAGGCGGCTCGGTCGTCGAGGTCGAGCGCGCGACGCGGCCCGGCCAGTTCTACGTCCCGCGCGGGAGTGAAATCAAAAGGGGCGCGACCGTCTTGCGCGCGGGCGAAGAGGTGACGGCGGCGCGGATGGCGGTGCTCGCGTCGTTCGGGTACGCGGAAGTTCCGGTGTACGGGCGTCCGCGCGTCGCGGTGCTCGCCACGGGCTCGGAGTTGGTCGCGGCGTCGGAGACGCCGGGTGAAGACCAGATACGTGACTCCAACACTTATTCGCTCTCGGCTTACGCGGCGCTCGCGGGCGCGCGGGTCGAGCGCCTGCCGTTCGCGGGCGACGACCCGGAACTGCTGCGGCGTTTGATTGCGGAGGCGGCGGAGAGGTCGGACGTTCTGATTCTGTCAGGCGGCGTCTCGATGGGCCGATATGATTTCACGAAGGCGGCGCTTCAGGCGCTCGGCGCGGAAGTCTTCTTCGAGCGCGTCTCTTTGAGGCCGGGGAAGCCGACCGTCTTCGCGCGGCTCGGCGGCGGAGATGAAAGCGGCGGGGCGCTCGTCTTCGGGCTCCCCGGCAATCCAGTCTCGGTCTCGGTCACTTTCAATCTCTTCGCGCGGACGGCGCTGCGGGCGTTGCAAGGCGCTGGGGAGCCCGCGCTCAGGGAAGAGCGAGCCGTGCTCGCGCGCGCGGTCAAAGGCGCTGCCGAGAGGACGAGTTATCTGCCCGTCGCGCTGGGGACGGACGAGGGCGGGCGGCTGCTCGCGGAGCCTTTGAAGTGGGGCGGCTCGTCGGACTTCGTGGCGTTCGCGCGGGCCGAGGCGCTCGTCATCGTCCCGGCGGGCGCGGAAGTTGTGGAAGAGGGAGAAGTGCTGCGCGTCGTGCGGCTGCCGGGTTGAGGTTGACGAAGGCTCGGCTGACTCGCCTCAAGCAGAGGGGCCGCGCGTGGCGTGCGGCGAGGGCGCGTGAGGGGCGTGCTTGTTTCGTCGCGGGGCGGTGGATATACTCTCGACGCTTCGGCCACGAAGCCCACGAAGACCACACTTTGGAAAGCTCCGCTCTCAAACTTATGGACGGGACGAACGGAAGGAACGAGGCGTGTCTCTCGGTCGTCATCCCCGCTTACAACGAGGAGGCGACGCTCTCTTCCATCGTGCGGAAGGTGCTCGAAATCCCGCACCTTCTGGAAATCATCGTCGTTGACGACAACTCGACCGACGGGACGGCGGAGGTCGGGCAGCGCCTCGCCGCCGAGCACGAGGCGGTGCGCGTCGTGCGCCACGCGCGAAACCGTGGCAAGACCGGGGCGCTCAAGACCGGCTTCGCGCAGACGCGCGGCGAGGTCGTCATCGTGCAGGACGCCGACCTCGAATACGACCCGGCGGAGATCGCGGGCGTCATCAAGCCGATCCTCGACGGGCACGCCGACGTGGTCTATGGCTCGCGCTTCCTCGTCCGCAAGGCGACGCGCGTCCTCT
The DNA here is from genome assembly GCA_035761505.1 of Pyrinomonadaceae bacterium. Taxonomy (GTDB): domain Bacteria; phylum Acidobacteriota; class Blastocatellia; order Pyrinomonadales; family Pyrinomonadaceae; genus JAIVJM01. The sequence continues at coordinate 5,371 of DASTQX010000284.1, read as the reverse complement.
ACTTCTATCACTACCTCGCCAACAAGTTCCTGACCTTCACGTCGAACATGCTGACGAACCTCAACATGACCGACGTGGAGACCTGCTACAAGGCTTTTCGCGGCGACATCATCCGCAACATGGTCATCGAGTCGCGCGGCTTCGGCTTCGAGGTCGAGGTCACGGCGAAGATCGCCAAGCTCGGCTGCCCCATCTACGAAGTGCCCATCAGCTACTACGGCAGGACGTATCAGGAGGGCAAAAAAATCGGCGTCCGCGACGGGATGGCGGCCTTCTGGTTCGTGCTCCGCTTCAATCTCTTTTGCAGCCTCCGCTCTTCGTTCCGGCAGATTCCGCAGGTGCAGCCGAGGTCGAAAATCGCGGCGGCGCGCGAAGTCGAGTCGTGAGGATGAACGACGCCGCCGTCACCTACGAGGGCCGAGACCTCGAAGCGATGTCTTTTGCCCGCAACTACCATCGCTGGATTCTGCGGATTTTCACGCCGTACCTCGGCCAGCGTCTCGTCGAAGTCGGCGCGGGCGCGGGCTCCTTTTCGGAGTTGCTGCTCGAACGACCGTTCGACTCGCTCTCGCTCGTCGAGCCCTCGCGCGAGATGTTCGGCCTGCTGACCAGACACATCGAGACGTTCCCGAACGCCGCGCGGATCAAGCCCTACAACGCCGTCTTCCGGCAGGTCGCCGAGACCATCAGAGCGGAGCAGGAGCCCGATTCCGTTATTTACATCAACGTCCTCGAACACATCGCCGACGACGAGGGCGAACTGCGCGCCATCCGCGAAGCGCTCGCGCCGCAGGGCCGAGTCTTCATTTTCGTCCCGGCCATGCGCTGGCTCTACGGCAGCTTCGACCGTCTGATTCAACACCAGCGCCGCTACCCTAAAAACGAGCTGGAAAGGAAGTGCGAGGCCGCGGGCTTCCGCGTCCGCCTGTCGCGTTACTTCGACCTCGCGGGCGTGCTTCCGTGGTGGGTGAAGTACTGCTTGCTGAAGTCCGAGGCGATGGAGCCGGGCGCGGTCGCCTTCTACGACCGGCTCGTCGTCCCGCTCGCCAAAGTCGCCGAAGGCATCCTCCCGCCGCCGTTAGGCAAGAACATCATTCTCGTCGCGGAGAAGGCTTGAATGAAGAATGAGGCGCGGCCCCGTCAGAACAGGGCCGCGCCTCAACGCCTCTTCGGTCTGGTGCTTCGGAACCGGTGAGAGCTTAGTTCGGCATGAGCACGGTGTCTATGACGTGAATGACGCCGTTCTTCTGGAACACGTCGGCGGTGGTGACGGTCGAGGTGCCGCCCTTCTCGTCGCGCAGCATGACCGACTGGCCGCTCAGGTAGGCCGTCAGCGTGTCGCCGCTCACGGTCTTGAAGGTGGCCGTCCCGCCGCCCTTCTTAATCGCCGCCGCGATCTTCCCGGCGTCCATCCGTCCGGCGACGACGTGGTAGGTCAGGATTTTGGTGAGCGTCGCTTTGTTCTCCGGCTGGACGAGAGACTCGACCGTGCCCGCAGGGAGCTTGCCGAAGGCCGAGTCGGTCGGCGCGAAGACGGTGAAAGGGCCTTTGCCCGTCAAGGTATCAACCAGCCCGGCGGCCTTGACGGCGGCCACGAGCGTCGTGTGAACCGGCGAGTTGAGCGCGTTCTCCACGATGTTCTTCGACTTGAACATGGCGGCCCCTCCGACCGTCGGGTTGCCGTCGCCGCTCCCGCCACCCATCATTTGCTGCGCCTGCGCCGTCGAAGCGCTCACGCCGAACGAACCGACCGCCAGCGCACACATTAAAAATAACTTCCTCATTCCTCTTCCCCTTTCAAAGTTGTAAGTTTCCCGCGATGTGCCCGATATACGGGACGCGCCCCGGCGGCGGATTTAAGCGGACGAGAAAAAACTTCGTCCTCTTTTTCGTGCCGCGTATCGCTCCGCCTTCAACCTCGAAGCTTGATGCCCTTCCGCGTTTTCTCGTCCCGCTCCGTTCGTTCTCCGCGCCGCCGCGCCTTGCTCACTCGGCCTCCGTCGCTTTACCTTTACGCGCATGGACGAACTCTCTCACGTAGATGAAGAGGGGCGCGTGGCGATGGTGGACACGAGCGCGAAGCCCCGCAGCGCGCGCCGCGCCGTGGCCTCGGCGCGCGTCCTGATGACGCCGGAGACGGTCGCCGCCGTCCGCGCGCACCGCACGCCGAAGGGCGACCCCTTAGAGACGGCGCGGCTCGCGGGCATCATGGCCGCCAAGCGCACCGCCGAGCTGATTCCCTTGTGCCATCCCCTGCCGCTCACGCACGTCGAAGTGCGCGCGACGTTGGAGGAATGGGGCGTCCATCTCGAAGCCGAAGCTGCCACCGACGCCCAGACCGGCGTCGAGATGGAAGCCCTCACCGCCGCCTCGGTCGCCGCCCTCACTATCTACGACATGTGTAAGGCCGTCGAGAAAGGCATGACCATCACCGAAGTCAGGCTCGAACGAAAGACGGGCGGCAAGTCCGGGGAATGGAAGAGGAAGGGGGGAAAGGGGTAAAAGGGAAGAGGGTCAAAGGGAAAGAGCGAACCGGACGAGTGCGACGCCTCTTCTCCCCTTACCCTTTTCCCCTTTTACCCTCTGCCCCCTTTTATTTACCGAACGGCCCGTCGTACAATGTCGTATCAACTGGCGTGGAGCCGCCGCAAAGACGTTTCGGAGTGGAGAGGAACAAGAGATGAGATTGCAGATCGCACACGACGCCCGCCCGCAGGTCACGACGCTGATGCTCGCCACGGCCTTGAGCGTCATCCTCTGGTTCATCCCTTACGCGGAGATTCTGACCTACCCGTTCCGCATCTTCGTGACGTTCATCCACGAGGGCGGGCACGCGCTCGCCGCGCTCTTGACGGGAAACTCCGTGCAGAGCCTCACGGTCAGGGCGGACGGGAGCGGCGAGGTCTATTCGCTGGCAGGCGGGCTCCTGTCACAGATGTTCATTTCGAGCGCGGGCTACCTCGGCGCGATGACCTTCGGGGCCGTGCTGCTCCTGCTCATCCGCCGCGCCGCGTCCGCGCGCATCGTGCTCGCGGGCTCAGCCGCTTTAATCTTCCTCCTGACGCTCCTCTTCGGCTTCCTCGCGCCGCTCTGGAATCTTTCGCTGCCGGGCCTCTTTACGCTCTTCGCGGGCGTCGCGCTCCCGCTCGGACTCTTCGCCGCCGCGCGCTACGCCGGGCAGCGCACCGCCGCTTTCCTCGTCGGTTTCCTCGCCGTGCAATGCGTCCTCAACGCGCTCTTCGACTTGAAGACCGTGCTCTTCGCCTCGGCGTTCTCCGACATGCCCACGGACGCCATGAACATGTCGCGGGCGACCGGCATCCACCAACTTTTCTGGGCGGCCTTCTGGGTCGGCGTCGGCTTCGTCATCGTCTCTCTGGCGCTCAGGGCTTACGCCGTCGGCAAGAGCCGACCGACGCAGCCCGACCTGCCGTTCGAGGACTCGCCGCTCGAAGTCTAAAAGAAGAATCTCAGTGAGCACCGAACTCCAGAGGTCGCCGGACGCCGAGCCGCAAGCGCTTGACGCCGACGACCTCTTCCCTTCTTCGCGGCCCGACGCCGAAACGGCGACGCTCGGCTCTCTCCCCTTGGGCGCGCGCCTCGTCCTCCGCTGCCGCAAGGACTGGCGCACGGCCACCGTCGCCTTCATTGACGAGACGACGGCCCGCGTCGTCCTCTCGGTCGGCTCGCCCTCCGGCCACACCTACCGCCTCCGCCGCCCCTTCGATTCGCCCCTCACCCACGATGGCCCCATCCCCGTCCTCGGCGAAGGCCACTGGCGCGCGGGACTCGCCCGCTACGACGTGCGCTGGTAACACAAGCTGGCCGTTTCGTCCCTGAGACAAATCGGGTTATGATGTGAAGTTCGCCGGGCAGCGGGAGAGTCGTCTGTGCGCCCCGGCGTGTGTTTCGAGCCATGACAGAACAAGCAATCACGGTGCGCGGCGCGCGCGTCAACAACCTCAAGAACATCTCCTTCTCCATCCCGGTCGAGCGGCTGACGGTCGTGACGGGCGTGAGCGGTTCGGGCAAATCCTCGCTCGCCTTCGACACGGTGTACGCCGAAGGGCAGCGCCGTTACGTCGAGTCCCTTTCGGCTTACGCGCGGCAGTTCCTCGAACGGATGGACAAGCCGGACGTGGACGAAGTGCTCGGCATCCCGCCGGCCATCGCCATCCGGCAGAAGAACTCGACGCGCAACCCGCGCTCGACCGTGGGCACGCAGACGGAAATCTACGACTACCTGCGGCTCTTGTACGCGCGCGTCGGAACGACCTTCTGCCGCGTCTGCGGGCGCGAGGTGCGGCATGATTCGCCGGAGTCTTCGGCGCAGGAGATACTCGAAGCGCTCCCCGAAGCGACGCGCTTCTACGTCCTCTTCCCCGCCGAGGCGGGCCTGCGTGTCGAGACGAACGGCGACGCGTCTTCAAAGAAGGGCTCGAAGGCGAAGAAGGCCACGAAGGCGAAGAAGCCGAACGGGGCGGACGACGCGCGCGCCGTGACGGCTCACGTGATGAGCCTCATGCAGCGCGGCTTCACGCGCCTGCTCGTGCCCGGCGGCGAGATTCTGGAACTGCGCACGCCCGACGATTACAAGCGGGCGGACTTCGAGGGCGTCTTCGTCCTCGTCGACCGTTTAGTCGCGCGCCCGGACGTGCGCGAGCGGCTGGTGGACTCTCTGGAGACGTGCTTCATCGAGGGGCACGGCCAAGCGGTCGTCGAGACCGCCGAAGCCGCGCCGCGCCGGATGCGCTTCTCCGAGCGCTTCGAGTGCAAGTACGACGGCACCATCTACGCGCAGCCGGAGCCGCGCCTCTTCAGCTTCAACAACCCTTTCGGCGCGTGCCCGACGTGTCAGGGCTTCGGCAACACCATCGGCCTCGACCTCGACCTCGTCATCCCGAACCCCGCGCTCTCGCTCGAAGAGGGGGCCGTCGAGCCGTGGACGAAGCCGCAGCACGACTGGGCGCGCGCGGAGTTGAAGCGCTTCGCGCGGCAGGAAGGGATTCCGCTGGACGTGCCCTTCAACGAACTCACGCGGCAGCAGCAGCGCGCCATCGTCGAAGGCAAGGGCGGTTGGAGCGGAGTGCGCGGCTTCTTCGAGTGGCTTGAGACGAAGAAGTACAAGCTCCACGTCCGCGTCTTCCTCGCCAAGTACCGGGGCTACACGCTCTGCCCCGATTGCAACGGAGGCCGTCTCCGGCAGGAGGCGCGCGACGTGCGCGTCGGCGGCAGCACCTTGCCCGACGTGTGCATGCTCTCGATTAAGGACGCCGCGCAGTTCTTCGACCAACTGGAACTTTCGCCGGAGCAGACGGCCATCGCCGATAAGGTGCTCTTCGAGATTCGCCGCCGCCTGAAGTTCCTCGTG
>DASTQX010000283.1:0-7848 GCA_035761505.1 Pyrinomonadaceae bacterium | reverse complement strand
AGAGGACGTGGTGCTTGGCATAGACCATGAAGCGGGCCGACTTGCCGAGCTTCTCAATCAGTTCGGGGCTGAAGGCGTTGCCCGTCACCTGCCGCACGTCAATGAGCGTGCGGCCCAGACCGTGCTTGCGGTAGTTGGCGTCGAGCATCTGCCCGAACTTCGGGAGCTTGCGCAGGAGGCGGAGCGCGGGGCGGCGGACTTCCAGCACCTTCGCCTTCGACCCGGCGGGGACGACGATGGTCGCGTTGCGCGGGACGCCCGCGAGGATGGACATCTCGCCGAAGCTCGCGCCCGGATGAAGCTCGCCGACCTTGCGGTTCTCCTCGGTCTCGCGGTCGCGGACGTACACGTCGAGCTGGCCGTCCACCGAGACGTAGAAAGTGTTCCCGCCCCAGTCGCCTTCGCGGATGACCTCCTCGCCCGCGTCGAACTCGAAGAGCTGGACGTAGGGGCCGACCTTCTTGCCGTTGTAATTGCGTCCGTAGGCGATGACTTCGAGGTCGAGTTCGTGCTCGAAGTGTCCGTTATGCTTTTCCAGAAGCTCGGAGATGATGTCCACCTTCTCGATGGCTTCGAGAATGGTCTGGTGCTTCTTGATTTCTTTGGGCATGGCCTCGTCGAATTGCGGAAGATGAAGGTTTTAAACTTGAGAGACCGCTGCGCCGGACGTTGAAGTCGGCGAAAGACGCGGAATCAGGCGATGAAAGCGAGCGCATTATAGCACTTCGCGCGCCCGTGCAAATTAAGAAAAGATTGGGCGGCGAGGCCGGAATTTTCGGAACCCGGCGGGACGCGACGGCGTGTACTCACGTGCGGGACTGACGCCGGGAGGAGTGTATAATCGCGACGCGTCCCCGGCCCGTCGAAAACGAGGGCGGCGGAAGGCGCGGCGGAAAGTTTCGTGAGTCCGACGGTTGAAGGGTTTTTGCGGGCCGGCCTGACCTGATGAGCGCCATCTCTTCCACGTCCGAGCTTCTGCTCCCCGCGACCACGGCGGGGTGCCTGAACGCCCCCGCGGCGTCTGCGGCTGTCGCTTTGGACGAGGTGCTCACCGATCATCATCTGCTGGCGGCGACGAAGGAGGGCGACGAGGCGGCCTTCGCCGAGCTGGTGCGGCGCTACCGCAACCAGATCACGAACTACGTCTATCGCATGACGAACGACTACGACGCGGCGGTTGATCTGGCGCAGGAGACCTTCATGCGCGTCTATGCGGCGGCTGACCGTTACCAGACGACCTACGCCTTCTCGACCTACATCTACCGCATCGCCACCAACCTCGCCATCAGCGAACTGCGCCGCCGCAAGCGCCGCCGCCTCGTCTCCCTGACGGGGTTTTTCCAGAGTCAGGATTCGTCCGGCGAAATGACCGAACTCGACCTCCCGGACGCGAACCCTTTGCAGGACGTGACGGTGGTCGAGGGCGAGAGGCGCTCGGCGGTGGCCCGCGCCATCGCCACGCTCCCCGAAAAATACCGCGCCCCGCTCGTCCTGCGCGATGTCGAGGAGCGGAGCTACGAGGAGATCGCCAACATCCTTCAGATGAGTGAGGGGACGGTGAAGTCGCGCATCAACCGCGCGCGCACGTTCCTGCGCGACAAGTTGCAGGCGTACCTGTGAGGTGAAGTACTGAAATGAACAAGCAAGTTTGCGAGACACACAGGGCGGAGATCGAAGAGGCTCCGGGCGGCCCGGCGGAGAGCGCGTCCCTGCGCGAGCACCTTGGGGCTTGCGCGCCCTGCGAGCAGTTCCGGCGCGAGCGCGCCTCCTTGCGCCAACTCGTCGGCGGGCTCGAAAGGGTCGCCGCGCCCGCCGACTTCGAGTTCCGCCTGCGCGCGCGAATGGCCGCCGCCGAGGGCGCGCGCCGCGCGAAGCCTTTCCGCTTCGGCTTCATCCCCGGCGCCGCTTCGGTCGCGCTCGCCGCCTGCTTCGTCTTCGTCTCCGCGTGGATTTATCTGAAGAGGGAGCCCGCGTCGAACCGGCCCGCCGCGCCGTCGCTCGCCTCGACGGTCGCGCCCGCGCCCGCGCCTGAAAGTGGGATAAAGAATGACGCCGCCGCCAACGTCTCCGGCGAAAAGCCTTTGAGGGAAGGCGAAGAAACCGCTTCCGTCTCGACGCCGCAACGGGTTGTGAGGGCTCAAGGCGCTTCGACTCTCCGCGCGCGTTTTGACGGGAAGGGAAGCGAGCGGGCCGAGAGAGGCGCGGGCGGCGTCGCCACCTTCGACTCGCGCCCCGCGCCGATTCTCAAAGCCTCTTCGCTCACGCCGGGCGAGGTGGCTTCTCTGCCCATGACGACGGTCGCCTTGCGGACAGCCTCCGTGCCTTTGCAAGTCGTCCTGCGCGACGCGAGCGGCGCGGCGCGCGTCGTCCCGATGAGCGCCGTCAGCTTCGGCGCGCAGGAACTCGTCCGGCAGGGGCACAACGCCATGCCCGTCTCGCACGCCGTCACGGAGGGCGTCTGGTAAGAGATGTTTTTGAGAGTCTTTAAATCCAACCCGTCAACTGCGGGGGCGCGCACGTCGCAAAGCACGCCCCTCGCGCTGGCGTGTCTATCTCTTCTTTTCACTCCTTCCGCTTTCGCGCGGCAGACAGCGCCCGCGCCTCCGCCGCCAGCGACACAGGCGAAGCCCGCCGCCGCCGTCCGCCCGACACAGACGCCGCAGACTCCGCGCGCGCCGCGCGCGACGACGAGCGCGCCGCCGCAAGCGACGCAAGGCTCCGGCAGGACTCCGCGCGCGCCGCAAGCGCCGAAGGCTGCGCCCGCCGCGCCCGCGCCGAAGCAGTTGGTGACGGTCGTCCACCGGCTCAGCGGTTGGAAGCTGCTCACATGGCTCGCGCTCACGGGGCCGCCGATGCTTGAGCTTGACCGCTTCCCCTCGGCGAACGACGTACACACGAACATCGTCGCGGGCTTCGTCGCCGAAGACGGGAAGACGGTCGTCGCTCGTCTGCCGCGCGCCGAGGCTTTGCTTGAGACGGCCTCCGCGCAGCCGCCGAACGGTTACTACTCCGCCGTGATGCAGCAGCAGCCGACGCCTTCGGAGTTCACGCTCATCCTCGGCGACGGCAGGCGCGTGGACGCGAAGTTCGTCGGCCTCGACGCCTCGACCGGGCTCTCGCTGCTCGAAGCCTTCGAGCCGTTGCTCAAGTCTGCGATTACCGGCGACGAGGGCCACACCGAAGACCCGACCGTCGGCCAACTCGTCCGCCTCTACGCGCCCGCGCCGCTCGCCGAGGCGGCCCCGAAGCAGAATTTCGGCGTCGTCTATTTCGGCATTGACCAGACCGAGGGACGCCTGACCGAAGTCAGTCGCGCCTCGACCGGCAAGCCCTTCGAGGTCACGGCCCACGCGAGCCGCGTCTCGCCCGCGTGGACGGGCGCGGTCGCAATGGACGAGACGGGCGCGCTCGTCGGCATCGTCGCCGAGAGCGGCCCGAACCAGACGCGCATCGTGCCCGCCGTGACGATGCGCGGCGCGATTGACCGCGTGCTGGCGCAGCGCGCGAGCGTCCCGCAGCCGTGGCTCGGCGTGCGCGGCGACGACGTGTTCAAGTTCTCAGTCCAGCAGTGGGAGGAGATCGGCTGGAAGCCGGAACTGGCGCTGCCGCTCATCCAGAGCCGTCAGGGCGTTCTGCTCACCTCGGTCGCGCCGGGCACTCCGGCGGCGTCGGCGGGATTGCGTCCCGGCGATGTCATCTCGCGCATCAACGGGCGCGAGGTGCGCGGCGTCGGCGACCTCTCGCCCCTGCTCAGGGAGGCGGGCGTCGGACAGACCGTCGGCTTCACGGTCTGGCGCGCGTTTGAAAAGTCGCCCGTCGAGCTGCCCGTCATGCTGAGCGGGACGAGGAGCCCGGCCATCTCGACCGCCGAGGCCGAGCTGAAGGCGGCGCGCGCCAGCCTCTACGCGCTTGAGTTGGAATTGCGCACGGCTTACCTCGCGGCGCGCAACCAGCAGGGAGCGAACGCCGCGCACCTGAAGGAGTTGGAAGCGCGCCAGCGCGCATTGAGGTTACAGGCCGAAACCGCCGAGGCACGGATGGCTCAGGCGCGGCGGCAGGCGAACGAGCCCGCGCGCCCGTCGTTCTTCGAGCCGAAGGGCACGACCGTCCTCAGGCCGCTCCGCGCGCTCGGCCTCGAAGTCATCGGGCTGACGCCGCGCAGCGCCGCCAGCCTTCAGGCGAAAGGCGGGGTGCTCGTCGTCTCGGTCGCGCCGGACAGCCCTGCGGCGGCGGGCGGCCTCCGCACCGGCGACGTGATCGAGACGCTCAACGGGCGCAGCTTCTCGCGCCTCGAAATCAGAAAGCTGCTCGCCGAAGCGGGCTCCGCGCCCCTGCCCGTCGGCGTCGTCCGCGAAGGACAGAGATTGAGCCTGACCCTCAAACTCGGCCCCGAACTCAGGTAAGGGCGGCAAAGCACGAAACAGCACCGCGGGCGGGTTGATGCTCCTTTAGCTCAACCCGCCCGCTCTCTCTCTGTGGGCCTCGAACCGCCGCGCGCCGCCCTTTTTTCAAACCGGGGCGCATCTGTGCTACTCTTATTTCACCGCTCGTTGTCTTAAATCACAAGTTGAAGCCGAAGGCGCATGCTGCACAAAGCCGTTGAGTTCTACCACCGCCTGCTGGACGAGGACGACGTTGCCGAGACTTCGCGGAAGATGCTCGACGAAGGCTTGGAGCGCGCCAAACTCATCTTCGGCGGTCGCCGCCTGTCGCCTTACCTCCGTCCGCACTTCGTCACCGAAGAGGACTTCGCGCGCGTCACGCGCATCTGCGAGACCGTGTGGAGCGCCATCCAGAAAGTGAAGGACGCGGCGGTCGAAGACAAGGCGCTTCTGGACGAACTCGGCCTCACGGAGATCGAGCGCGAGCTGGTGCGGATTGACCCCGGCTACCGCGCCGTCTCGCCGACCGCGCGGCTCGACTCCTTCCTCATCGAAGACGACTACAACTTCGTCGAACTCAACGGCGAGAGCCCCGCCGGGATCGCCTACGCCGACGCCGCCTACGACATCTTCTCGCGCCTCCCCGTGATGCGACGCTTCGCCGAGCGTTACACCTTGCGGACGTTCGAGGGCCGCCCGTTGATGCTCGAAACGCTGCTCGCGGCTTACGCCGAATATCTCGGCCACGCGCCCGAACGCAACCCGACCATCGCCATCGTTGACCTCAAAGGGCTCCCCACGCAGAAGGAGTTCGAGTTATTTAAAGAGTACTTCGACGCCGCGGGCTATCCCTCAATCATCTGCTCGCCCGACGAGTTGGAGTTTACGGGCGGGCGTCTCAGCGCGCTCGGCACCGAGATTGACATCGTCTATAAGCGGCTCCTCGTCAACGAGTACCTGCCCATCATGGACGAGCACCCGGCGCTCCTCGAAGCCTATCGCGCGCGCGCCGTCTGCATGGTCAACAGTTTCCGCTCCAAGATGATTCATAAGAAGGCGCTCTTCGCCGTCCTGACCGACGCGCGCTACGCCTCGCTCTTCGACCCCGAAGAGCGCGAAGCCATCGCCCGCCACGTCCCGTGGACGCGCAAGGTGCGCGAGGGGAAGACCGAACGCGGCGGCGAGCAGGTTGACCTGCTTGAGTTCATCAGGACGAACCGCGAGCGGCTGGTCTTGAAGCCGAACGACGACTACGGCGGGCACGGCATCTACATCGGTTGGAGCGGCGAACAGGCGGACTGGGACGAGGCGCTCCGCGTCGCGCTCGCCGACGGCGACTACATCGCGCAGGAGCGCGTCCGCACGGCGCGCGAGATGTTCCCGGCCTTGCAGGAGGACGGCACGGTCGTCTTCGCCGAGCAACTCGTTGACCTCGACCCCTTGCTCTTCAACGGCAGGGTCGGCTCGGCCTTCACGCGGCTTTCGTCCTCGGAACTTGCCAACGTCTCTTCGGGCGGCGGGATGGTTCCGACCTTCATCATCAGCGAGAAGTAGCCATGAACTTTGTCAACAGCGAGACTCCGCAGGACGAGCGGCGACGCTTCGAGCGCTCGCGCCTCATCATTGACGTGTTCTTCGACGGGGCCGACCTGACCGGCGTCGCCAGCACGCAGGACATCAGCCCCGGCGGGCTCTACATGAACACGCAGGCCGAGATACCCGAAGGCGCGCTCCTGACCTTGCGGCTCCCGCTTGGCGAGCGCGACGTGGTCTGCAACGCCGAGGTCATCTACAGCAATCCGGGGCGCGGCGTCGGCGTGAACTTTCAAGGACTCTCCGAGGAAGACCGCGCGCTGCTGGAGCGCGAACTCGCCAAACCCTGACGGCTACGGGACGGTAATTGGAGGAGGGATGTTGTCATGGTGACGCCCGAACACTACACGCTCGGCATCGAAGAGGAATTCCAGATCGTTGACCCGCAGACGAGGGAGTTGCGCTCGCGCGTCTCGGAGATTCTGGACGAGGGCAAGATGCTCCTCGGCGAGCAGTTCAAGCCGGAGATGATTCAGTCCATGATCGAGGTCGGGACGGACAAGTGTTACAACATTCAGGAGGCGCGCACCGACATCACGAACCTGCGCGCCATCACCGCCTCGCTCGCGCGCAAGAAGGGCTTGGCTATCGTCGCCGCCTCGACGCACCCCATCTCGCACTGGCGCGACCAGAAAATCTTCGACGACAAGCGCTACAACGTCTTGGTCGAAGAGCTTCAGATGGTCGCCAGCTCGCTTCTCATCTTCGGCCTCCACGTCCACGTCGGGATGCCCGACAAGGATCGCGCCATCCACATCATGAACGCGGCGCGCTACTTTCTCCCGCACGTGCTGGCCTTGACGACCTCTTCGCCCTTCTGGCTCGGCTTCAACACCGGCCTCAAGTCCTACCGCTCTGAGGTCTTCAAGAAGTTCCCGCGCACGGACATCCCCGACCACTACGATTCTTACGCCGCCTTCCAACGCTATGTGGACTTGCTCGTCAAGACGGGCTGCATTGACGACGGCAAAAAAATCTGGTGGGACGTGCGCCCGCACCCCTTCTTTCCGACGCTTGAGTTTCGCATCTGCGACATCCCGACGCGCGTGGACGACACCATCGCCATCGCCGCGCTCTTCCAGGCCATCGTCGCCAAGCTCGACAAGCTCATCGAGAAGAACTTGGGCTTCCGCCTCTACCGCCGCGCGCTCATTCAGGAGAACAAGTGGCGGGCCGTGCGCTACGGCCTCGACGGCAAGATGATTGACTTCGGCAAGCAGAAGGAGGTGCCGGTGCGTGACCTCATCCTCGAACTGCTCGAATTCGTAGATGAGGTGGTTGACGACCTCGGCTCGCGCACAGAGGTCGAGCACATCCACACCATCCTTGAGCGCGGAACCTCCGCCGACGAGCAGCTACGCATCTACGCCGAGACCGGCAGCCTCCCCGCCGTCGTTGACATCCTGATGGAGCGCACGATGGAGAACGTCCCGCTCGAAGGCAAAGTCGGCGGGCACTTTGTCTGACCGGGAGGACGGCGGAGAGGCCGAGCAATCTTAGAAGCTGTGAGCCCGCGAAGCGGGCGGAAGAAAGTAGCCCACGGCGCGCGCCGTGGGAAAGTCGTGGCGATAAGATTTGAGAGCCCCTGTAAGGGGCGAAAGACTTCGACGCCCGATGTCTTTCGCCCCTTACAGGGGCTTAACTCTTTGCCACCACATCTCCCCCACGGCTGACGCCGTGGGCTACTTTCTTCCGCCCCCTGACGGGGGCTATAAATCAGCTTCTTTTCTTATTCCGCGTCGAAGACCCGGCACGAGTAAGTCTTGAACGCGAGCCAGACGGGTTTTCCTTCCGCCAGTTCCAACTCTTGGAGTGACTGTCGCGTGACGCTCGCGGCCCACTCGACGCCGCTCGACACGCGGACGAGCGTGTG
>DASTQX010000282.1:0-2821 GCA_035761505.1 Pyrinomonadaceae bacterium | reverse complement strand
ATCTTCGCGCTCGGTGCCGCCGCACGATACCTGCTCCGCATCGGCGCGAGCGAAATCGAGCGCCGCGCCCTCGAACTCAATCGCCACCTGACCGACAGATTAAAGGAGGCGAACTGGCGCGTGCTCTCGCCCGTCCAAAGGGAAGCGACGCGCTCCGCCGAGACGCTCGTCGAGGCCGGAGACCCGCGCCGCGTGGTCAGGCACCTCTCGCGCAGCGGCGTCGCCGTCTCCCTCAAGCCCGAAGGCTTCCGCGTCGCCACCCACTTCTTCAATGACGAGGAAGACATCACCCGCCTCGTCGCCGCACTGGAAGAGTCGCGCGGCCTTCCTTGAAGAGTTCGCGCCGACGACTTGAAGGCTCATTTGACACCCGGCTGCCGCTTGAGTATCTTTCTCCTGTCAACGGCAAGGCGACACGACGATTGTTGTCTTGGTTTTGAGCGGGAGTGGCGCAATGGTAGCGCATTAGCTTCCCAAGCTAAGGGTTGCGGGTTCGAGTCCCGTCTCCCGCTTCACAATTCAACTGACGAAGAACCGGCGATAGCACGCCGGTTTTTTCTTTTACGCGCAGGCCGTCGCGGGGCGCGCAACGCGTCCGCTCGCGGCTTCTGGCACCTGATTTGCCCTCAAGAGTGAAAGAGGCTGAATAATGTTTCAATTCGATGCACATCGGGAGGGTTTGTCATGCGTAAGTTTCTATTAACCGGGCTGTGCGCGCTGGCGCTCTTGGCCGCGACGAACGAGCAGGCCGTCGCGCGTCAGACCAGTCAAGATCAGAATCAGGTCGAGAAGGCCGCCGACAAGACCGCCGACAAGGCGAAGGACGTGGGGAAGGAAGCGGCGGATAAGGCCGAGGACGCCGCCGGGGCGACCGTGGACGGCGCGCAGAAGGTCGGCACGGAGGCTAAGAAGGCCGGAAGCGAAGCCGCCGACAAGGCCGAGGACGTGGGCGACGCGACCGTCAAGGGGACGAAGGCCGCCGCCAAGAAGACCAAGAAGGGCGCGGCGGAGGTCGGCGATAAGGCCGAGGACGTGGGCGACAAGGCGAAGGATGTCAGCAAGGATGCCGCCGATAAGGCCGGGGAAGTGGGCGGCGCGACCGTCGAGGGCGCGAAGACCGTAGGCGCGGAGGCCGCCGACAAGGCCGAGGACGGGGCTGACCAAGCCGCGAAAGGCGCGAAGGTCGCCGCCGGTGCCGCGAAGAGCGTCGGGGCCGAAGCCGCCGACAAGGCCGAGGATGCGGGCGACGCGACCGTCAAGGGCGCGAAGAAGACCGGCAACTGGTTCAGTCGCGGGATGAAAAAGATCGGCAGAATCTTCAACTAAGAGACGCTCGACTCGCAGCCCGCGCCGACTCGAAGACAGAGGCGCGGGCGGCGGTTGAGAACGCATTCGGCGGAGGAGGGTGAAAGGTGAAACTTAAATCTCTTGCGTTGTCGTTCGCATGCGCGCTGGCGGCGCTCGCCGCGGCTGGTTGCGGCGGGGCGACCGAGACGACCAACACGAACACCATGACGAACACCAACGCGGCGACGACGACCGCGGCGGGCAGCGAGGTGCGCACCGCCCCCGACGGCTCGGAGATCAGGACTGAGACCGTGGGCGGCGTGACGACCGAGACGCGCACCTTCAGCGACCCGAACAGTCGCATCCAGCGCGTCGTCGTCACCACGCGCGACGGCAGGCGGACGGCACGCGTTTACTACCGTGACAACACCGTGAAGGAGCTTCCCGACACGGAGGTCGGGCGGGCTCTGGACGCGACGGGCGACGCGCTCGTGAGCGCGGGCGGGACGGTCGTTGACGCGTCGAAGGCTATCGGCTCGGAAGTCGGCGACAAGGCCGAGGACGTGGGCGACAAGGCGAAGGATGTCGGCGCGGAAGCGGCGGATAAGGCCGAGGACGCCGCCGGGGCGACCGCGCGGGGCGCCAAGAAGGTCGGCTCCGAGGTCGGGGACAAGGCCGAGGACGTCGGCGACAAGGCCGCCTCCGGCGCGAAGAAGGTCGGCAAGGAGACCGTCAAGGGCGCGAAGAAAGTCGGCAACGCGGTGAAGGACGTTATTCCCTGACGAGCGCCGCGCGTTGTTGATGAAGGAATCGGTGTAGGAAACGGAAGGGTCGGCTGACCGCGCGTCGCCGACCCTTCGTGTTTCAGCGGCTCAAGTGTTCGCGCGCGTCGCGCGGAAAAGGCACTCGCTTCGTCTCCGTCTTGAGGTGTTATACTTGGCGGCGTCCGGGCCGGAAATCTCGTCGCGGGCGAGGTTCACCCGGCGACGAACGCCGCGAAGAGTCAAGGAGAGTGGAAAGTGCCTGACAACAATTGGACGGTCGTCTGCCCGTGCTGCGAGGCGACGCTCATCGTAGATGCGCAGACCGGCGTCATCATCTCGCATCAGGAGAAGGCGAAGCCGCTGGCCTCCTTCGAGGAGATGGCGAAGGAGATGGAGCGGCAGAAGCAGACGCGCGATCAGGTCTTCTCGCAGGAACTCGGCTCGATGAAAGACCGCGAGCGCCTTCTCGAAGAGAAATTCCGCGAGGCGATGAAGCGCGCCGAGAAGGACGACACGCCCTACCGCAATCCCCTCGATCTGGACTGACGCGCGGCACGCCCGCCGCGCCTTCGACGACGAGGCCGCTCAAGCCCTCGGCGGAAATGGTCAGGGCTTCGCTTCATAGACCAGATTGAAAGGCGTCTCAGTCGCCCGCCGGAACTGTTTGAAACCGCCTTTGGTGACGACTTCGCGGATCCGCGCTTCGCCCGCCTGCGCGCCCAGAGCCAAGCCGACTTCCTGCGACAGCGAGGCGGGCGTGCAGAGCAGCG
>DASTQX010000281.1:0-3243 GCA_035761505.1 Pyrinomonadaceae bacterium | reverse complement strand
AGCCCCACGCCGCCGCGCCCGCCGCACCCGCGCACGAAGCGTAAGTGCGCGGGCGGTGTCAGACAAAATCCCCGAAGGGGATGAAGACAATAACCGGGGGCAGAGCAATTTTCGTTTGCCCCGCCCCCGGCTATTGTCTTTCGCCCTTTGAGGGCTCCGACCGTTTGGCCGTCGGACTTGCTCCGTCGAACCAGCCTACTGCACCGTCGCGGGCAGGAGCGAGCCACGGCGGTCGGTGGCAACGGCGTGGCCTTCTTCGATCATGCCGATCATGCCGTGGAAGTGGATGTCGCTCCCCGACAGGACGAGCAGCACGTCCCCGGCGCGCACGTCCGGATTCTCGACCTTGAAGCGGACGACCGTCGCGTTGCCGTTCTGCTGTTCCAGAGTCTCGAAGTTGAAGGTAGCGGCGTCAACCACCACGGTCTGCGAATTGTTGGAATAATTATTTGGCTCTTTTGACATCTCTTGATAAATCCTTCAGTCTCGTCTCTCAGCGCCTCTCACTCTTCAGGCGCGCATCTTATCAAAAATTTTCCGGATGAAAAGGTCTGCCGTAGAGCGACTGATAGACCCAGCCGAGGACGCGCGCCTCGGCGGTGCAGAGCGTCTCCAGCCAGCAGCAGGTGAGATAGACCGAGCGCTCGCCCGCTGACGGAATCTTCGCCGCCTCTTCGATGACCGAAGACTCGCCCGAAGGCGTCAGGTTGTAAGCCCCGGCAATGGCTTCGTTCGTCTTTGAAGCGTCGTCGAGCGCGCCTAAGAGTTCCTTCACCCACGCGTGCAGCTCGCGCTCCGAGTCGTGCTCGGCGAGCGCCTGCATGATGCCGACGGCGAGGCGGTCTTCGGCGTGCGGGAACGAGTAGGCTTCGGGCTCGGCGGCGAGCGTCGCCTGCTGCTTCCACTGAAAGAGCGCCTCGACGGCGGGGAAGCGGACGACCGCCACGCGCTCGTCGAAGTCGAGGAACCACTGGATGAGGTCGGCCAGAGACTTCGGCTCGATGCGTCCCTCGGCGTCGCGGCGGAGCGCGGGAGGCTGAAAGGCTTCGGCCTTCATGTTCGTCTGAGCTTCGGGCATAACGTTCGTCCGGCTGGCGGCGCGCTCTACGCGTTCGCCTCGCTGGCGGCCTCGCCGACCGTCCCGGCGGCGGTGTCGGCTGAGCCTCCGGCCTGCCGCTTCAAATACTTTCCGTAAAACCCGTTCCACGGCGGGATGACGATGGAGACCGCGCCTTCGGCCCGCGCCTGACACGAAAGACGGATGAGCGGATGCGCTTCGTCCGTCTCGACGTAGCCGAGGAGCGGCATGAGCTTGCGCTCACGCGGAGCGACCGCCGAGAGCTTCTCCGCGCCGCCGAGCACGCCGACCCAGCACGTCCCGCACGAAGCCGAGCGGCACTGGACGGGAATCGGCCCCTCGTCCGGCGTGCAGCGCTCGTCCGTCTCGTGCCACGGGCGCGTGTCGGTCGCCGCGCCCGAAGCGACTTCCTGTTGGTGCAGCGCCTTGAAGCGCCGGTCTTCGCGGTTCTCGTCCCACACCACCGTCCAGCGCTTGTCGGTCGTCCGCAGGAAGCCGAAGAGCCCTTGACTATCATCCTTCGCGCGCTCGCGCAGGATTTCTTCGGGCGAGCGCTTCAAGTGCTTCGCGTCAATCGAGAGCTTGCCCGGCGCGGCCTTGAAGGCTTCCGCGCCCGCCTGCCGCAAAGTCATAAAGGCGACCGCCGTGATGCCGAGAGTGAGCGACGGCTCGACTTTGCGCGCCGAGGCGACGCGCGCCGCCGTCGCGCGAATCAGTTCCGCGAGGGACTTTGATGAAGGGGCCGCCCCTGAGAGCGCTTCGACTTCGCGCTTCGCCTCCGGCCAGAAGCGGTGGCCGTAGAGGAAGGCGTGCGAAGAATCCACCTGCTCCTTCAGTAGCCACTTGCCCTGCATGAGCAGTTCGGCGGCCAACTTCGCCGGGTCTTCCGCCCGCTCGAAGGCGCGCAGAAGCGGCAACGGGAAGAAGCTGAACCAGATTTCGGTTGCCGCCCGGTCAACCTCGTGAACCGAGGGCAGAAGCCCGGCGACGGTTTCTCCCCAAACTTCGTCGTGTTCTTTCAAAAAAGCTTCCAAAGGCGTCACAGTCTCTCTCAGCACTCCTCAGCTTAAAATTCCTTCACCGACCGAAACGGAGAGTTTAACCGTCTTTCCCCGCAGGCACAAACGGGGAGGAAAGAGGAAAGGTTAAAAGGGGAAAGGAGGAAGAGGGGAAAAGGGATTAGGGGGCGGCTCCCTCTTTCCTTTTCCCCTCTTCCCCCTTTTCACCTTTTAACCCTTCCCTTTTGCTGCTTGAGCTACTTCTTGAACACGTCGGCGAACCACGTCTGGATCGTCTGGAGGACTTCGGGGCTCACTTCGCTCGCCTTGTCGCGCGCCGAGGCGTCGAGGCCGGAGGGCGTGAAGATGTGCGTGAGGTTGGGGAAGATGCGGAGCGTCGTGCGCTTGTTCCCCGATTCGGCGAGCGCGCGGGCGAGTTCGACGGCGTGATGCGGGAGGACGAGCGCGTCACGCTCGCCGTTGAGGATGAGGACGGGCACGCGCACGCGCCTGACGTTCGCCAGAGGGTCGTTCTCGGCGTGCTCGCGGAACCACGCGAGCTGGTCTGCGGCAGCCGCCGCGCCCTCCGGCTTCGGGCTCGCCTTCACCTGCTCGAAGAGTTCGGCGAGCTGCCGCGAGATGGCCGGGAGCTTCATCCTGTCCGAAGGGTCAACCGGCCCCGCGAGCGCGAGTTGGAAGAGCGCCTGCTCGATGACGACTCTGTCCATCGGGCTCGAAGTGCCCGCGAGGAGCGCGACCGCCGCGACGCGTGGCTCCCCGGCGGCGATGAGAGCGGCGGTCTCCGCGCCCTCGCTGTGGCCGACGAGCGCCACGCGCGTCTTATCAATCTCGCGGCGCGTCAAGACGTACTCGAAGGCCGCACGGCTGTCGCCGACGAGGTCGCGGTACGAGGTCGGTTTCGCGGGCAGCGAGCTGCGGCCCGCGCCCCGGTCGTCCACGCGCAGGACGGCGACGCCGTTCGACGAGAGCCTTTCGGCGATGAGCCGGTAGAGGTTCGCCACCGCCTTCCCGTCCCTGTCCTGCGAGCCCGAACCGGTGATGATGACGGCGGCGGGGAAAGGCGCGCTCCCCGCCTTCGGCAACGTGAGCGTCCCCGCGAGCTTCTGCTCGCCGTTAGTGAACTCGACCTCCTCGCCCGTGTACGGC
>DASTQX010000280.1:0-5172 GCA_035761505.1 Pyrinomonadaceae bacterium | reverse complement strand
TTCCCAGCGCGCGCCGAAGAACTTGTCGGCGGGCTTCGAGTCGTTGAAGCGCGTCACCCATTCGGGAATCTGTGTGAAGTAGTAGTTGGACGTGACGAAGCGGCCCGTCCGCGAGCTGTACCAGTAGGCGGCGTTCGCCATCCGGCCCGCGGGCAGAATCGCGCCGCGATCTTTGACCGAGATGCCGACGACCTTCGAGCGGTTGTTCGACGCGAGCCGCAACTCGTCGCCGACGGTGGAGGCGAGCAGGTTGCGCGGGCTCGAACCGCGCTCGCCCTCGATCCCGTCGAAGAGCTTGGCCGCGTCGTCCTGCACGTTGTTGATGCGCTTCTTCAGGTCGCGGTCGTACCACTCGTTGGCGATGATGCCCGTCTCCGAGGGCCACGCGCCCGTCATCAGAGTGGCGTGCCCCGGCGCGGTCTCGGTCGGGATGTGGTCGTAGTTGGCCTCGACCCAGTTCGCGCCCTCTCGCTGCAAGCGGCGCAGGCCGCCCGCCACGAACAGGTCGCCGAAGCGTTCGAGGTAGTCGAAACGAAACTGGTCAATGACGATGAGCAGCACCAGTTTCGGTCGCGGCGTCGAAGCGGCGCTCGCGGCCCGCCTCGTCTGCCTCGGCGCGTTCGATTGCGAAGTCGCGTTCGTGCGCGCGGGCGAGTCCGAGAGGGGGAGCACGGCGAGGAGGAGCGCGAGCGCGAATCTTGCGGCGGCGGCGCTCAGACGCGCCGGAGGGAAGTGCTTCATAATCTTCTGGTCTGAAATTCTGAACGGAGCCGGTTTCGGCGTCGGGCTGTCTTAACGGCCAGTGAGCGGGCATGATACCATCGCCGCGCGAGGCGGCGCGAGGCGGCGCGGCCCCGGATGAAGGGACGGCTTTTAACTCTTGAACGATTTCGACGCGGAGTACGAGCGGGAGTTGGACGAGGCGCGGGCGCGGGCACACGCGCGCGGGCGCGGCGACGTGGTCGAGTATCTCAACCTGCGCGCGACGAACGATGCGCTGCGCGCCGCAGGCATCGAGTCGCTGCTCGAATCCTTCTCGGCGCACGCGGGCGAGTTGAACCGCGCGGGCGCGGCCATCCACGTCACGCGCACCGAGGCGCACCGCTTCAAGGTCGGCAACTCGACGATGGTCGGCACGCGGATGGTCTTCCGCGTCGGCCTGCGCGAACTCACGGTCGAGGCGGGCTGGCCGCGCGGCCCGCGCGACGGCATCGTCCGCGGCGGCGGGCTTGCAAGCGCCCTCGTCGGCCACTTCGGCAACCGCGCGGCGGGCGAAGAACTCCTCCTCATCCCGACGCCCGAAGGCACGCCCCGATGGCTCGTGCTGGAGAAGACCGGCGAGCGCGCCGAACTCCGAGACGAGAGAGTCAAGCGACATTTTACCAAGCTCTTTATTTAAGAAGACGTCTGAAAAGTATTCGGCCTGAGCCCTTTCGGGGACGGCGGTTAGCCTTTTCAGTCTCCTTCCAACTCATCAACCACTCGGCGCGGACTCGCCCCCTCATTCCGTCAATCCATCCGTGTGAACTCCCGACGATTTGCGGCGCGGCCTGCACGTTTTGGAACGCCGCCCGCTATCCTCTCCGGCCCGACGCGCTCGCGCTCGGACGTGAAAGCTTGACGGTCTCGCCTCTTTTTCAAACTCTTCCCTCCGACCCTTTCATCCCTCTCGCGCACGGCACGAAGGTTGCCGACATGACGGCTCGGAATAGTGCCGTCCTTCTTCATCCCCGGACGGAAGCGGCAACGAAAGCGGCAGACCGTTCTCGCCCGAACCTCGCGCCGGTCGCTCCCCGTCGGTCGCCTCGGATCAAGACTTTGAAGGAGACAAGCAAGATGACCATCAGACGTTTCACCGTTCTCGCCTTCGCCGCCGTCATGCTCGGCGTATTGTTCGCACCCTCCACGGCCTCGGCGCAGAGCATCTGGGAGCAGATGCGCGACCGCGCGCGCGAAGCGCAGATGCGCCGCGAGCGCGAAGAAGACCTGCGCCGCGACCGGCGGCGCGACCCGCGACGCGACGACGACGGTTACTACGGGCGCGGGCGCAACGGTCGCATCAGCGACCACGAGCGCCGCCTGCTCCGCGACACCGCGCGGCGCATTGACAGCCGCGCGCGCGACCTCCAGCGCCACGTTGACCGCGCGCTCGACCGCAGCCGCGTGGACGGCACGCGCCGCGAAGACCGAATCAACGACGACTTCCGCGACTTCCGCAACGCCGCCGCGCGCTTCAGAGACACGGCGGGCGACAGCAACAACCTCGGCCCCAGCGCCGACGAGGCGCGCAGGCTCCTCCAACTCTCTTCGCGCGTCAGCAACTACCTGCGGCGGCTCCGCTTGGATTCGCGCACGGCCAACGACTGGGCGCAGATTCGCAGCGACCTCCGCACCGTCTCCGACATCTACGGCTTTCGCTTCCGCGACTTCGACGACGGCGGCGGC
This sequence comes from Pyrinomonadaceae bacterium, assembly GCA_035761505.1. Classification (GTDB taxonomy): domain Bacteria; phylum Acidobacteriota; class Blastocatellia; order Pyrinomonadales; family Pyrinomonadaceae; genus JAIVJM01. The sequence goes on along the minus strand of DASTQX010000280.1, from coordinate 2,727 downwards.
TACAACAACGGCAGGTGGGACTAAAGACTCGCCGCCGGGCCGACCGAGCCCCCGGCGAACAAGGGACGGCGCGGAGTGGGGCCGCGTCGTCCCTTTAAACGAAGAACGCGGAACGTTGAACTGAAGAAGCAAGAGCTTCGTCTTTCAGTTCAACGTTCCGCGTTCTTCGTTTGCCCTTATAATGTTTCGCATGACGCAGATGAAGGGCACGCTCTATCTGGTCGCCACGCCCATCGGCAATCTGGAAGACGTGACGCCGCGCGCGTTGCGCGTGCTCGGCAGTGTCGAGGTCATCGCGTGCGAGGACACGCGCCACACGCGCGGGCTGCTCGAACGCTTCTCGATTAAGACAAAGACCGTCAGCTACCACGAACACAACGAGCAGGAGCGCGCCGTCGAGTTGGCCTCGATGCTTGAGCGAGGCTTGAGCATCGCCGTCGTCTCCGACGCGGGCACGCCCGGTATCAGCGACCCCGGCTTCCGCCTCGTGCGCGCGGCGATTGAGGCGGGCGCATCAGTCGTGCCCGTGCCCGGCCCGGCGGCCTTCGTCGCGGCGCTCGTCGCGTCGGGCCTCCCGACCGACGAGTTCTACTTCGGCGGCTTCCTTCCTTCGCGCACGCACGCGCGCCGCACGCGCCTCGACGCCCTGCGCGCGCTCCCCGCCACGCTCGTCTTCTACGAAGCGCCGCACCGCATCGCCCAAGCCCTCGCGGACGCCCGCGAAATCCTCGGCGAGCGCGAGGCGGCGGTCGCGCGCGAGCTGACCAAAGTCCACGAAGAGATGATCCGGGGTCGTCTGAGCGAACTCGCCGAGCGCTTCTCGACCGGGCGCGAGGCCGCGCGCGGCGAGATGGTGCTCGTCATAGACCGCCGCGTGATTGAGGACGAGACGACGCAGGAAGGGGCGGGGACGAAGAGCGTCGCCGCACTCGTCGCCGCGCTCGAAGCCGAAGGCTTGGACGCGCGCGCCGCCCTCAAACGCGCCGCCCGCGCGCTCGGCCTCACCCGCGACGAAGCCTACCGCCGCCTCGTCTCCGAGCGCGCCCGCACGAAAGAATGAATGAGTCTCTAAGTCCGCGCGCCGTCGGCCTCTTTGAGCAGCTTGTCGAGCCAGAGGTTGGCGAGCTTCTCCTGCACGGTGTTGGCGCGGAGGCGGTCGTTGAGGTTCTTGAAGTCAACTTCGTCGAGCAGTTGGTCTTGGTTGAAGCAGGAGAAGACGAAGCTCTCGGCCCCGGTCTGCGGGTCAACGTGTCTTTGCAAGCACTGCGCGCAGACCTCCTTCATCATGCACTGCATCGGGCTGTTGATGGAGCCGACGCCGACGTGCGTGGGTTTGAGGTGCGGCGCGAGGACGGCGTGGCGCGCGGCCTTGACGGCGGCCATCATGCGGTCGGAGCCGATGACGATCATGCGGTCAACTTCGCGGAGGTCGAAGAGCGGCGAGCCCGATTCGCCTTCGGCGTAAGCCTTCATCGCCTGCACGATGTTGCCCCGGAAGTGCGCGTCCTGCGGGCGGCGCGGCTCGACCGGGACGCCCGTGTCGGTGGCCCAGATGACTTGATCGGTCGCGGCCTCGATCTCCTCGCGTTTGAAGAGGTCTTTGCCGTCCTTGTAGCCCGCGAAATAGACGACGCGGTTCTGGTTCTCCTTGAGCGCCTTCGCAATCGAGAAGAGGACGGCGTTTCCCAAGCCGCCGCCCGCGAGCAGGACTGTCTCGCCCGTGGGGATTTCCGTGGGCGTGCCCGTCGGCCCCATGACGACGACCGGCTGGCCGGGCCGGAGCAGCGCGCACTGCCGGGACGAAGCGCCCATCTCAAGGACGATGAGACTGAGCAGCCCTTCTTCCTTGTCCACCCACGCGCCCGTGAGCGCCAAGCCTTCCATCAAGAGCTTCGTGTCGCCGATTGTCGCGGCGTCGGTCTCGTAATTTTGCAGGCGGTAGAACTGCCCCGGATGAAACTTTCGGGCCTGCATCGGCGTGCGGACGATGACATCAACGATGGTGTCCGTCAGGCGCTCGACGCGCACGACGCGCGCCAGCAACTCGTCATCAAGTTTCTCAATCAGACGCTCGAACTCCGCCTCTCGCTCACGCCGTTCGTCCGACGCGCTCCCGCTCTCGACCGAGGCGATGTCTCCGGCGAAGAGCGCCGCGACCTGCTCGTAGCCGAACTTGGCGGAGGCCATCGCCTTGACGACGTTCCCGGCGTAAGTCGGGTGGTTGTCGCCGTAGTAGGTGATGAAGCGCCCGTCGCTTTCGTAAGAGGTGAAGAAGCCGCGCTCGCCCTTCGCGGCGGGGACGAGGCGGAAAGCCCCTCCTTCATCAACGATCTTGTGCGGCGCGAAGAACTCTCTCCACTCGTCGAGCGCGAAAGTGCCGGGCCGCTCCTTCTCGTAAATCGTGTTCGGGCTCGTCCCGGCGGCGACGCAGACCGTGCGCGCGGGCATCCTTAAAGTCTCGCCCGAAGCCTTCCACTTGCCCGTTTCCGGGTCGCGTGTCATGCGCTCGAAGAGGAGCGCGGCGACCGCGCCCGACTCGTCGGGGACGGCCTCGGCGGGCGACATGTTCTCGACGAAGTTGATGCCCTCCTCGAAAGCCTTCGCCACCTCTTCGTGGTTCAGGCGATAAGCGGGCGCGTCAATCAGGCGCTTGCGGTAAGCGATTGTCACGCCGCCCCAGCCGCGCACGAGCGGCACGAAGTCCGGCTCCTCTCCGGCGTCGCGCGC
>DASTQX010000279.1:0-5979 GCA_035761505.1 Pyrinomonadaceae bacterium | reverse complement strand
AACGCAGGGATTCGCTCACCGCCCACGCGCCTTAAACGAACAAAAGCATGACGAGGTGTCATGCTTCGCGAGGCCGCGTCGGAACCGAAACTTGTTCGAGGTGTCTTCGCTCAGCCGTGTCGCCGGGAGGGCTCTCAGGTCGTCGAGGGCGATGGCACGCTCAGCTTCGGTCGCCATACGGATTCACTCTTCGCGGGGCGGTTTGGTTTATGTGAAGTCAACGGGAGACAGACTCTGCGAGGGGTATAGAGGGTGAGACTTCTCTCGCCAACCAGCGTGATAGAAGCACTTAAAGCGGTGCGAGTATATCCACGCGGCGAAAGAAGTCAAGCCTTTCGCGAGCGGGCGGCGGGCCGCCGGGCTCCGTTTCAGTCAACGACCTTGTCCTCCTCGACGGCGGAGCGGACGCAGTTTTTGCGCGCGGCTTTGGCCTCGTACATGGCGGCGTCGGCGCTGGCGACGAGCTGCTGCGGCGACTGTGCGTGCTGCGGGAACGAGGCGACGCCGAAGGAGGCCGTGAGCCGCAGGCGAAGGGAGCGCCCGCCGGTGAAGGCGTGGCGCGAGATGTGTTCGCGGACGCGCTCGGCGACGTAGAGCCCCTGCTCGAAGGGCGTTTCGGGGAGGATGACGACGAACTCGTCGCCGCCGTAACGCGCCACCACGTCCGTGTCGCGCACCGAGGCGAGGACGACCGCCGCCATCTCCATCAGGACGTGCGAGCCGACGAGGTGGCCGTGCCGGTCGTTGACCTGCTTGAAGTCGTCGAGGTCGAGGAACATCGCCGTCACGGTCGAGCCGTAGCGGCGCGAGCGCTTCAGCTCGCTCGTCAAGAACTGCCGGAGGTAACGCGCGTTGTGGAGCTTGGTGAGGTCGTCGGTCTGCGAGAGGCGCTCGGCCTCGGCGACGCGCACCGAGTTCGAGAGCGCCGCCGCGAGCGGGAGCGCGAGGGCCGAGAGGAGCGTGGCGTCGCCGGTCGAAAACGGTCGCGCCTCCGCGCCTTCGCGGACGGCTTCGAGGACGCCCATCACGCGCTCGCCGCTGACGAGCGGGACGGCGACGACGCGGCGCTCGCCCTCCTTCCTTCTCACCGTCTCGGCCTGCCGGACGGCGGCGCGGGCCGCGCCCGACTGTGCGCCCGCGAGCGCGAGGGCGTCGCCCATGAGGGCTTTGCGCCAGTCGCCTTCGGGCAGGGCGCGCTCGCTCGCCGTCAGGCCGCGCACGGCGAGCGGCTCGAAGAGCGCTTCGGCGGCCTTCCCGGCTTCGTTGACGAGGTAGATCGTCCAGCGGTCGGCGGCGACGAGCGCGGCCAGTCCCGCGAGCGCCGTCGAGGCCGCGCCCCTCTGGTCGGCGGCGAAGTGGAGCGAGGCGACCAACTCGAAGGCCGCGCGCAGCCGCTCGGTGCCGAGACGTTCGGGGAGGAGGAGGCTCGCGGGCGCGGCTTCGGGCGCGGCGGCGCGCTCGTCCGAGGTCGTGCGGCGCGCGACCGAGCCCATCGCCTCGACTTCGCGGAGGACGGCGGGGAGTTGCGCGGGCTCGTTGGCGACGGCGTGGAAGCCGAGACGCTTGAGCGTCGGCGCGTCGAGCCGTTCGGACGCGCCGCGCGACTCCCTGCCCGGCGCTTCGCGCCTGCAAGCCACCAACGGCGCTTCCGGCCACGCGGCGGCGGCGCGCAAAGCGAGCGCGTGCAGCGTCTCCAACTTCGCCCCGGTGGCGAGGTCGAAGACGACCGCCAGAGGCGAGGCGGCCCCGTTGCCTTCCGGCCCCGACGAGTGAAAAAACTGTCCCCCCAGCGACCCGTCCGAGACGCTAATCGTGGCGGACGGAATCCCCTCGCCGCGCAGCGTCTCGACCACGCCGCGCGCCGTCGCGTCCTCGTCGCTGAAGAGAATGACGTGTTTCATAACAAGTGATGAGTGATGAGGGATAAGTGATGAGAAAGAGGTTGACGGATTCTCTTATCACTTATCACTCATCACTCATGACCGCCTTCTAAGGCTGCCACGTGCCGGGAGTGAGCGGGATGCGGGCGGTGCTGCGGTTGCCCTGCGTGTCGGCAGTTTCGACCTCGATGTCGCGCGCGCCCTTCGGGGCGTTGACTTGGAGTTGGAAGGTGCCGTCGCGCGCGGCGAGCGTCTCTTTGCCCGCGCCGCGGACGGTGTTGCCGGGCTGCGTGCGCCCTCGGATGACGTAGATGCTCCCGGCCACGTAATCCACCGAGATGTTCGAGACGCCGACGCTGTCGCCCGTCCCGCCTTCGGGGACGACGGCGAACTTCTGCGGCTCGCTCCAATCGCTCGCCTGACCCGAAGGCGCGACGGCGAGCACGCGCCAGAAGTAGTTGCCCTGCCGCAGAGAGTCAACGGTCAACTCGGTGGCCTGCAACTGGTCGCGCTCGATCAGTTTTCCCGAAGGGACGAAGAAGGGCGAGGTGGCAACCTCGACGCGGTAGTGCGCAGGAGCGCCGACCGCCGGGCGCTGCCAGCGCAAGGGGACGCTCGTCGCGTCGCCTTTGCGCGCGGCGATGCGTTCGAGGTTGCGCGGCGTCAAGGGCGAAGGCGCCGCCAGCAGCCTTTCCTTCTGCGCGATGCTGCCGAGGGGATTGACCGAGACGTATTCGCCGTTCTGCAAAGTCGTCACGTCGCCGTTGCGCGTGCTCGTCTCGATCTTGCCGGTCGAGACGCGGATGGCCTCGGTCTTGTCGCCGCGCACGTCGAAGCTGGCGTCCGTCTCGGAGTTGAGGCGGCTCTCGGTCAGTTGGGTGGCGACGATGTTGGTGGCGGCTTCGGGCTGCTGCTCGGTGCGGACGTTGACTTGGCCGCTCTCGACGGCGACGCGCACCTTCGAGCTTTTGCCGTTCTCGGTGCCGGTGTTCTCGGCGATGGTGATGACGCTGTTGGGCTTGACGAAGAGCGTCGAGCCGTCGGCGAGCGAGATGCGCGCGCGCCCGTCTTCCTGCGTCTGCACGATGTCGCCGGGAAAGAGCCGCGTGTCGGAGCGCGCGAGCACGACTTCGCGCGTGTCGGCGCGGACGACGCGGACGCCGCCCTCGAAGGTGATGAAGCGCGCGCCCGTGGGGGCTCCGGCCTCGGCCTCCGCGCCCTTGAACGGGTTGCCGTTAATCCAGAGGTAAACGCCCGCGCCGCCCGCGACGAGCGAGAGCGCGATGAGCGCGACGACGGTGTAGATGAGCCGCTTCGGGACAATCCACCAATCGAGGTCTTTAAAGCGGGTGACTTTGGTGTCCATGTCGAGCTTTCTGAGAGGAGTTTGGGGAAAGACGTAGTGCAGAAATTCCGGCGGTCGGTGGGAGTCTATGGCGGCGGGCCGCGCTCCCGGCGGCGAATCGCCGCCACCACAAAATTAACACACGGCGGACGGAGCGTTCAAGAATAAAGACAAAAGGGGAAAAAGACAGGGGAAAAGGGTAAAGGGGGAAGAGGGTAAGGGGGAAGAGCGAACCTCTCAAGCGTCGCCCTTCCCCCTTTTCCCCTCTTCCCCCTTTACCCTTTTACCCCTGTCTTTTGCCTTCCGGTTCAGGCCAGACGGGCTCTTCGCCGCCGAGTCGGCCCTGATCGTCGTCGAAGGGCGAGTCGAAGCCTTCGGGCAGTTCCACCTCGACGCCGGTTTCGGCCTCCTTCGGCCAGATGATGGAGGCGACGACGGAACCGGCGAGGACGAGCCCGACGACGGCGAGCGAGGCGGTGATGATGGTCTCCTTCGAGACGCCGAAGCTCTGCATGACGAAGCCCTCGGTGAGCATCTTGACGCCGACGAAGGCGAGCACGACCGAGAGGCCGATTTTGAGGTAGTGGAACTTCTCGACGACGCCCGCGAGCAGGAAGTAGAGCGAGCGGAGGCCGAGGATGGCGAAGACGTTCGACGTATAGACGATGAAGGTGTTGGTCGTGATGCCGAAGATGGCCGGAATCGAGTCCACGGCGAAGACCAAATCCGTGACCTCGACGATGACGAGCACGAGCAGCATCAGCGTCCCGGTCTTCCGCCCGTTGACGATGGTGAAGAACTTCTCGCCGTCGTAGTGGCGCGTGATGGGGATGAAGCGCGTCACGAAACGCACCACCGGGTTCTGCTCCGGGTGCACCTCCGTCTCCTGCTGCAACATCATCTTGACGCCCGTGTAGATGAGGAAGACGCCGAAGACGTAGATAATCCAGTGGAAACGCTCGATGAGCGCCGCGCCCAGAGCGATCATCGTGATACGCATCACGAGCGCGCCGAGGACGCCCCAGAAGAGGACGCGGTGCTGGTACTTCGCCGGGACTTTGAAGTACGAGAAGATGAGCAGAAAGACGAAGAGGTTATCCACCGAGAGCGAAAGCTCGATGAGATAACCGGCGAGGAACTCCTTGCCCGTCAGAGAGCCCTTCTGCCAGAAGACGAGCGCGGCGAAGACGAGCGCCAGCGACACCCAGACGGCGCTCCACGTCGCCGCCTCCCTGTACGTGATGGCGTGCGCCTTCCGGTTCAGGATGCCCAAGTCCAGAGCCAACATCAGCAGGATGAAGACGCCGAACCCGGCCCACGCCCAGATTGGATAGTCCATGCCTACAGGTATAGCACAGACGAAAAAAGTTTTCAGTTTCCGGTTTTCAGTTTTCGGCCCCGAAAGTTAACAAATTCGTCGCGGCCCCCGAACCGCCGCGAGGTCTGAACTCGCGCCGCCGAAACCAAGAAGCTGTTTGAAAAGCCCACGGCGCAAGGAATAACGCGTCGAAGGATTTGTCAGCCCCTCCGGGGGCTCAGGACGCGGAGGCCGCGCGCACGCGCCCACCCGACACGCGCGCGCGGCCCCGGCGGCACAGCCCGCCACCCTCAGAGACGACGAGCGTGCCTCAGAGGTGCGTTCCCCTCTCGCACCTCTATCTATAGTCGCAGACTAAAATGCCCATTGATGTGAGGCTCCTATGATATATTCCGCGCGTTCTAATCTTTGAAAACCCGGCAACGGTCATGCGTAGCTCACGCCTCAGCCTCAAAACCGAGTGATGAGCATCGCCGTGCGAGATGAGAGGTTCATACTCACGGCGATTCAGTTACGCAAGTACATTTTATACTCGTTTGAGTATGAAGGCAAGAGGCAAATAGCGACACACCCATCAGGAGGAGGCTTCTGATGGGAACGAGGTCGCGTCAGAAGCCAGAGCGTCTTGCGGAAAAGCTTCTACAGGTGAGGCTTACGTTCGGCCTTTCACAGACGGAGATGCTCAGGCGATTGGACGCCGAGGATTTGATTCTTTACAACAGGATTTCCGAGTACGAGTTAGGGAAACGCGAGCCTCCCTTGCCAATCCTTCTCCGCTACGCACGCGTCGCGGGTGTGCCGATGGAAGCTCTCGTTGACGATGAGTTGGACTTGCCCGAACACCTTCCCGGCCCGACCGACCATCAAGAAATCCGCCGCCAATTCGCTTCCCGCCGCCGCCGCAAATAACTAAACGGCGAGCATTAACCCCTAATCTCGCTCGATTACGATACAAGCGCGCGCCGCTAAGCCCTGTGCACGCGTGATTACGACATAATCACGCGTGCGCGGAAGATAATCACGCGTGCGTAGAAGATAATCATGCCTGTTTATGCTCTGTGCACGCGTGCACAGAGCATAAACAGGCGTGCGCGGAAGATAATCACGCGTGCACATTTAATAATCACACGCGCACAGAGCATAATCACGCGTGATTATCTTCCGCGCACGCGTGCACATTAAATAATCAGGCGCGCACATTAAATAAACACGCGTGCATAGAAGATAATCATGGATGATTATTAAGTAATCACCCGTGCGCAAAGGATAATCACGCCTGCACAAAAGATAATCATGGGTGATTATGACGTAATCAGGCGTGCACAGAACATAATCACGCCTGTTTATGCTCTGTGCGGGCCGGATGATGAGATTAAGAGGCTCCTTGAAAATCATGCCGAAGCCCCTGAAAGGGGCGGAAGAATGTAGCCCACGGC
>DASTQX010000278.1:0-5858 GCA_035761505.1 Pyrinomonadaceae bacterium | reverse complement strand
ACGACGGCCTTCCCTTCGAGCATGACGCCGGAGCAGTTCGTGGACGCCTTGAACGCGAACGCGGGCGGCGTGCTCTCCGACACCGAGCGCGCCAACCTCGTCGCCGAGTTGACGGCGAACAACACGTCGGCGGGCAGGGCTTCGGTCTTGCGGAAAGTGGCCGAGGACTCAGACCTCGCCTCGATGGAGACGAACAAGGCGTTCGTGTTGATGCAGTTCTTCGGTTATCTCAGGAGGAATCCGAACGACTTGCCGGACACGAACTACGGCGGTTATAACTTCTGGCTCGGCAAGCTCAACGAGTTTGGCGGCGACTTCCGCCGCGCGCAGATGGTGCAAGCCTTCATCGAGTCCATCGAATACACCGGCAGGTTCGGGCTCTGACCTCCGAACCGGCGGCGACGAAAAAGGGGCGGACGTTCACTCGCTGACCGTCCGCCCCTTCTCTTTCTTCGCGGGCACGAATAAGTGCCGGGCCTTAATTGAGATTACACGCGGGCAGGTGGTAGTCTATGTTTCAGACATCCCCCGAATAACAGCACCGAAGCCCGGAACCCCTTCGAGCCGGGCGGAAGCGACGCCGCGCGCACTCTCTCCCGCGCGCGGGAAAATTATTTGGACTGAAGATTAAGGGAGAAATTTTTACGCCATGATGAGACGGCGATTCTTGAAGACTGTGAGATGGATGACGGCGGCGCTGCTGCTCGTGTCGGCGTCCGCGCCCGGCGCGCGCGCGCAGACGGCTTTCGACCGTCACGAGTCGGAGCGCTCGGACAGGCTGACGGGCGGGCGCATCGAGCAGGCGGAGTTCGTCGCGGGCGAGCCCGACATCCGTTTGACCTTGAACGTCCCTTCGTTCCGCCTCACGTTCTGGCAGAACGGCAAGGAGGTGAAGTCCTACTCGGTGGGCGTCGGGATGAAGGAGTACCCGATTTACATCGGCGACCGCGAGGCGACGCAGGTCATCTGGAATCCTTCGTGGATTCCGCCCGCGAGCACTTGGGTGAGGGCGAGCAAAGGCATCAAGGTCGGCGAGGTCATCAAGGCGAGCGACCCGCGCAACCCGCTCGGCAAACTCAAAATCCCGCTCGGCGACGCCTATCTTATCCATCAGGCGGCGAAGGCCACAGACCCCGGCAACCTCGTCTCGCACGGCTGCGTGCGGATGCTGCGCGCAGACCTCTACGACCTCGCCGAGAAGATCATCGCCGCGCGCTCCGTCCCCGTCTCGCGGAAAAGAATCGAGTCGGCGAAGCGCAGCAGCCGCCAACTCGTCGCCAACCTCGAAGAGCCCGTCCCCGTTGACATCAACTACGACACGCTCGTCGTCGAGGGCGGCGTCTTGCACATCTACCCGGACGTGTACGACCGTGGCACGAACACGGTCGCGCGCCTGCGCGCCGAGCTGACGGCGAGCGGCGCGGACGCCTCCGCGCTCGACGACGAGACGCTTCAAGGGATGCTCAAGCGCGTCACGCGCCGCACGCAGTTCGTCGTCGAAGTCCGCAGCGTCGAAGGCGGTCGCGCCCTCGTTGACGGTCGCGCCGTCCCCCTCATCGGTCGCCCCGCCACCAAGAAACCCGCCCCGCGCCGACGCACCACCGCCAACACGGGACGGTGAGCAAGAAACGATGAACGCTGAACGCGGAGCGATGAGCTGAAAGATAAGATGCTTTCAGCTCATCGCTCCGCGTTCAGCGTTTGTCCTTGAGTCAGGTTGCGAGGAGTGTCAGGAGTTGCTTGAGGCGGGCGCGCGTGCGGGGTGTGAATTCGGAGAACTGAAGGCCGAAGCCCTGTGCGGGGTCGGCATAGACGACGACGCCATAGAGCCGCAGGGTCTCTTCGATGCCGTGGGCCGAGAGTTGGACGCTCACCACATCATGCTCGCGCACCCCGGCGGCCATCCTTGAGAGGACGCCGATGCCGCCCATCCCGATGTCGCGGCACAAGCCCCGCTCGACGTGCGGCGTGAGCGACTCGCCGAAGACGAAGCCGACCGGGACGATGAGATCGTAGCGCGGGAACCGCCGCCTCTTCCCCCAGAGAAAATTCACCTCGAACGTCTCGCCGTAAATCGCGTCAGGCATCAGATTCCTCAAACGCGGACTCCGGTCGGTCGGGACGAGCGGGCGCGCGGCTTAGTGTCGGGCCGTGACCTTCGCGTGGTCGGCATTCACTCCGCCGACGTACTCCCAGTGCCACGGCTCGTAGTAGTAAGGCCGGAAGCCGAAGCGCTCGGCGTTCTTGACGAGCCACTTGTAGGCGCGCGTCTGGACTTGGATCGCGCGGTTCGAGTCCTTCGTCTCGACGGGCTCGCCGCCGACGTAGATGTCGAGCGCGCGCCCCGTGAAGTGCGGGCTGTGGACGGCGAGACCGGCGCGGCCCGAATGTGGCGAAGCCTTGCGCAGCCGCTCCTGATAGGCGCGCGAGCGGAACGAGGAGATGATTTTCAGATACTTCTCGGACGGCGCAAGCTCTCCGTTCGCCGTCGCGCTCAGGCCGAGCGAGGGGTCTGCGACCGCCGCCGCGACCATGCGCTTGTAGGCGGCGTAAGTCTCGCGCTCGACCTGCCGGAGTTCTTCGGCCCGCGTCGGGTCGTAGAAGTCGGAGGCGGGCGCGAGCAGCAGTTGGTGCGCTTCGGCGGGCGACTTCTCCTTGAGCCTTGAGCCCTGCCACGTCGAAACCATGCGATAGAGCGTCTCGTCGTCGAGCACGCCGCTCGCGCGCAAGCCCTCGGACTTCTGCCAGCGCGCGAGAGAGGCGGCGAAGTCCTGCGGGACGGCGGCGGCGTCCGTCTCGATGAGACGCGAAATCAGCGGGACGTAGAGATACCAGCCGTGCTGTCGCTTGCCGCCGAAGGCCCAGTCGAGTTCGTACTTGAGGGAGTTGTTGCGCTCGGCGGCTTCGGCGAAGAGGGCTGCCGGGGCGGGCGTCGCGGGCGCGGCTTCGGCGCGGCGCTCGCGGACGGCGGCGGTCGGGCGCACGAGCTTCGACCCGTCGGGCTTCTCGTCCGACGAGGGCGCGGCGGCGGCGCTCAACTGCTGCTGTTGCTGCCGGCCCTGACCCGGCTTCGCGGCGACGGCGGCGATAGCCGCCAGCACGGCGCAGGCGACCACAAACACGACGACGTAAGTTTTGTGTTTCTTCATTCCTCTCCGCTGAATGTGTGAGTGGCTAAAATTAAAGTGAGGTGGCTTGCTTCCCGGCGACTTAAATCAGATGCGCGAGCGGCTCCCCCGGTTCGACGGTGGGGGACATTTTCGGCACAATTCGCGCCCGCCCTCCGGCGGCGACGCCCATTGTTCGCAATCTTTACGGTCAGGCTGCACGCCCGCGCCGGGCTTCTGCTAAACTACCCGAACCGGGCGCGCGAGGCAAGACACTTTCCGAAGGGCCGCCGGAGCCGCCCGGCGCACGCGGCCAGACGCCTTCAGACAAAAACACACGGAGATTGTCAGGATGCTTGAATCGAACAGCGCGGCGAGCGTTTCGCCGAACATCAAGTTGGAGCTTGAGAACGGCAGCACCTTCACCTTCAACTTTCAGATGGACGGGCGCGTGACGATCATCGGCTTTCAGGACGGCAACGTCGTCACCGGCCCGCTCGACCTCGAACAGGTCGAAGAACTCCGCGACGCCTTCAACGAGTACATCAGCAAGAGAAAAGGATGAACGCCGCGCGATGAACGGTGAACGAAAAACAACTGCCTCCCGTCTTTCAGTTTCGCGTTTTGCGTTCATCGTTCACCGTCTATTTATGGTCGCCTGCGCGCTCATGCTGCTGTGCCTGTGTGCGCCGGTCGCGGCGCGCGGGCAGGAGGCGGGCTTCGAGCGCGAGGTGGACGCGTCGGCGGGCGTGGAGTTGCGCGTCAAGAACCGGACGGGCCGCGTGACCGTCACCGCCGCGCCGGACGAAGGGCAGAAGAAGGTCTTCATCCGCGCCACCTCCGCCGGGCCGACCGTGACGGAGAAGGACGTTAAAGTCGAGCACGGCGGCGGGGCCGTCCACATCGAAGTCGAGCGCGCGCAGCCCGTCGGCGGTTCGGACTCTCAGGGCCGGTTCACCGGGAGCCTCCTGCGCGCGGAGCGCGAGCGCATTGACCTCGTAGTGAATGTGCCCGCGCGGGCGCGCGTGCGCGTCGAGACCGAGGGCGGCGCGGTGGATGTCGTCGGCAACGTTGCCTCCGCCGAAGTCAGGACGGGCACGGGCACGATTCGCGCCGACGTGCCGCTCGACGCGCTGCGCTACAGCTTCCGTTGGACTCTCAGCCGCCCGCGCTTCTTCAGCGAGGTCGAGTTGCCCGAAGTGAAGTCCAAACGCGGCGGCATCTACGAGATCGCGGGCCGCTTCGGCGAGAAGAACGCGAAGCGTGAGGAGCGCATCGAGTTGAAGCTTGAGACGGCGCGCGGCGTCGTCCTCTTCGGCGTCAAGGACGAGGCGGCAGTCCCTTCAGACCTCCGCGAGCGCGCGCTCACCGAGGCCGCGCGCGCCATCATCCGCAGCGGCGACACCGAGTTGATTGACGCCATCCGCAAGATCGCGCCGCGCCTCGTCGGCGAGTACGCCGAGACGCTCCCGCCCCACGCTTCGGGGCCGACTTTGGAGACGCGCGGCGACCCGTTCGACGTGAAGACGAGCGCGGGCCGGAATCTGGCGCGCGTGCAGGCGCGCGTCACCGACCGCAACGGGCGAGCGCTCGCGGGCCTGACGGCGCGCGACTTCACGGTCGTCGAGGACGGGGTGGAGCGCGCCGTGCGCGAAGTCACGCCCACGACCGCGCCCTTCGACCTCGTGCTCCTGCTCGACGTTTCCGGCAGCGTCGAAGAGCGGCTCGACTTCATCCGCAAGGCGGCGCTCAACTTCGCCGAGGCCGCGGGCGCGCAAGACCGCATCGCCATCATCAGCTTCCGCGACGACGTGCAACTCATCTCCGACTTCACCGCCGACCGGACTCTTCTCGCCAAGAGAATCAAAGACATTCAGGCCGGAGGCGCGACGGCGCTCTACGACGCCCTCGGTTACACGCTCGTCCACACGCTCAGGCCCTTGCGCGGCGGGCGCACAGGCGTAGTCATCCTCTCGGACGGCGACGACAACCGCTCCTTCGTCACGTTCCCGTCGCTGCTCGAAGCCGTCGTCGAATCGGGCGCGGTCGTCTTCCCGCTCTACGTCCCTTCGGGCCTCATCCCTTCTTCGAGCGCGACGCCCTCGGCCTCGGCGCTCGACCCCGTGCGCTCGCGCTTCCTCACGCTCACTTCGCGCGCGAGCGAAGAGGGGCGCAGGCTCGCCGAGATTTCGGGCGGGACTTACTACCCGATCACGCGCCTCGAACAGTTGCAGAAGGCTTACGACGACGTGGTGGCCGACCTCCGCACCTCCTACACGATTACTTTCGAGTCGGACGCCACGGCGCGACGCAACGCGCGCGTCCGCGTCCGCGTCTCGCGCCCCGACGCGTCGGTGCGACTGAGCCCGGCGGTCGGCGTCGCGGCGACCTCGGACGCGCCCTGACGCATCACAACAACTCCCCCAAATTTTTCTACGAGCACGGGAGAGAAATGTCTTTTCGCCGCCCCGCAAAGCCGTCCGCGCGAGCCCTCGCGCTGTTGTGCGCCGTCACGGCGCTCTTCTGTCTCAGCGCCTTCCGCGCCGCCCGCGCGCAGACCAGCGCCACGCCGCCGCAGACCGAACAGGCTCAGCCCTCCCAAACTCCCACGCCCACACCAACACCTTCGCCGTCTCTGACTTCGACGCCTTCTCCTTCTCCGACGCCCGCGCCTTTGACGGGCGAAGAGGAGGAAGAAGTCGAGCGCATCACCACCGAGTTGACAAACGTCCTCCTGACGGCGATGGACAA
>DASTQX010000277.1:0-5180 GCA_035761505.1 Pyrinomonadaceae bacterium | reverse complement strand
TACCAATCGTTCCGCGTCGTGAAGGTTCCCCTGATGGCGCGGATAGAAGCGGACTGGCCTTCTTTCGCCGCCCGCGTGAGCGTCACGGCGGCGGCGTAGTTGATTTGACGCGGGAGGCTCGTGAGCGCCACGACGTCGCCTGTGACTTCGACGGTTGCCATAGTCTTACCTCTCCCTGTTCTTCGGAGCCTCGTCCCGCCCCTCGAACTCGGCGGGCGGCGTCAGGAGCGCGAGCCCCCTGTCCTCATCTCCGCACAGGTCGTCGTAATACTTAAACTCGAACTCCGGGCACTCGACCTTCGCCTCCCGCATCAACTCGCGCAGTTTGTGGATATGGGACGTGAGCCGCTGCGTCTCGCCGAGCAGGTTGTGCTTGCTGACCCTCGTGAGGGCCGCGACCCGCGCGTTGTACTCGATGCGACTCTGGAGGAAGGCCACCTCGGCGGCGTGGGTTTTGTCCTTCCGCTCGTCGAGCTGCGTCTCCACGGTGTTGTGCAACTGCCCTTCGGCGACGCGGGCCTGCCGGAGGCCGGGCCGACTGGCGAGGTAGGCGGCGAGGGCCGCCGAGACGAGGGCACAGAGTGCGCCAAATAGCGCCTGCCCCGTCGTCAGGTCGGCGATGATGAAGGTCATCAGGGCCGCGCCCGCGGCGGCGACCTTCGGGGTTTGCAGGTGTGAGACTGCTAACAGGACGGCGTGCACTGTGGGTGTCAACCTTTCTTCTCGGCTCGTATGGACTCTGAAAGCGGCAGGGTCTTCCACGACCAGAAGATTAAGGCAGAGGCGGGTGTTTATTTTGCGGGCGGCACTCAGAGGAGATTGTCTTCGGCGGCCCGTTTAAGGTGATGGTGGACAAAGTCTTCGCGGCGGGGGAGGTGGGCGGGGTAATACTCGACGGGCGGGCGTCCCGACTCTTCGGCGTCTAGCTGAAACCCTTCCGACTCTACAATCGCGCCAACCTCAAGCAGCTTCTTTATCGCCTTCCTGACCGCCCACGGCGAGAGGTTCGCTTCCTCCACGATCTCGGCGACCGTAGTACACCCCTCCTGTTCGATGGCCTTTCGGACGGCGCTCACCTGAGCGGTGAAGTCCGCGCCGCTCGCGCTAATCTGCCGAAGCTCGGCGATGGCACGGGTCAGAACGTCAGTCAACGACGGCGAGTCGTACGAACCGGAGGCGAGGCGGGCGGAGAGTTCTTTTTCGAGGGCGAGCGCCTGTTGGCCTTCCTTACTACGTGGCCCCCGACGCTTGCGGTAGCAATCCTTACAGTCACTCCGCAGGCCGCTTTTTCGGGTGCGGTCGGGGAGAAACATAGAAGGGGGCAGCGTCCGCCCGCACTCGCCGCTGCACTTCTTCGTGCGCGGGGCCGAGGCGCGGGGCCGGTCACATCGCCGGGGTGTTGATTGCGTGGAGACCACGGGGGCTAACAGACCCTCCCTTAGCTCACCATTCCTTTGATGATGATTTTCATAAAACTCCTGACCCGAGAGGGGAGTTGAGGCTCCGGCGTCACCCTCAGTTTCTAATCCTCGGTCAGTACCTTAGAAAGTGCAGAACTTTCAGTCCCTCTCTCCTCAATCGGGACTCCTTTTTTTGTCCAGTAAATAAAAGAAAGAGAATACTGGACAGAAACCCTGCTGCCCCGCCACTGGCGAGAGCGTCCGATGCTCAGACTTCGCGCGGGGTCAACGGCTTTGAGAGGGTCAGTCTTTGCCATGCTTCTCCTTCAGGGGGCGGGGCCGCTGCGCCCGCTTCAAGTCTTCGACGAAGTTCTCGATCTGCCACGCGGCCTGCTCTATGGGGTCGCCGATGCCCGGCGACAGCTCAATCATCCGCGTGCCCGGTCGCGCGCTCAGGGGCTCGCTCGTCGCGGGCGAGGGTGTCGGCGAAACCGACGCCGTCTCGTCGTCTTCATCCTTCCGCCTTCGGCCTTTCGGCTTCTGGCGTGCGGAACGATTCGGGAACGATTCTTCGCTCATCTTGCCCGTCCCTTCTCTCGTCTTGCTTCCCGTGTGACGGCTGCAATTGTGATTGATTTTGTGAGGTCTGGCGGGGTGCTGCATCTTGTCGCGTAGTCCGCGAGCAGATGCCGCACATAAGCGATTTTAGATTTTGGGTTTGCGATTGGAAGAAGTCCGTCTCGGCTTCGACATCGCCAATCCAAAATCTCGAACTTGAAATCTCAAATCTGAAATCAGGAGAACTCAAGGGGCGAGGCCGCCGTCAACTCTTCTTTCGGACGCTCAATCAATGTCATTCGTTCTGCTTCCGACTCGTCCGCGCCGATGGGGACGAGCGCCCAGCGAACGACGAGCGGAGGGCGCGCGCGAATCGTCCAGCAGGCGGCCTGCGAGTCCTGCTTCGAGCCGTAGTCGCGCGAGCTGCGGCGCGGTTCGAGCGTGGGCGGCCCCGCGTCTTCGAGCGGGACGAGAAGGAGTCGCGCGGCGTTGATTCTAGCGCAGACTTCGACGGAGGCGTCAGTTTTTAGACGCGCGTCGAGCCCCGGCGCGAGGTGGAAGAAGAAGCGGAAGGTGTGGACACCCGCGCCCGCGAGCGCGTCTTCGACGAGCCAGAGACGCGCGTGCTTGTCGAAGAGGACTGAGCGGCGGTGCGTGACGGGGCCGGACTTGAGGCGCGCGTAACCCCGGTGCTCGGCGACGACGAGATCGCGCGCCGCGTCGCTCTCCCAGCGAAGCACGCGCGGGTGCGCCTCGTCGCCGATGCGGAAGGGGAGGCGTGCGTCGGTCGTGTTCTGTTCCTCGCCGTCCACCTCGACGGTCGAATGATAGGCGGTCGAGCGGAAGAGGTGGCGCTCGCGCAAGTCGGAGGTGTAGAGGTACGTGCCGGGGTCGCGGACGAAGCACGTGCCGAGGGCGGAGAGTTCGACCGAGAGCGCGTCGTTGTGGCCGTGCGAGCCGCGCCCCGCGAGGCCCGCGCCGCTCGCGTTGAAGAGCATGAAGGAGTCGCCCACTCGCATCACGTAAGTCCCGGCTTGCTCGAAGGCGCGCGACGCGGGCTCTCTCTCCGGGGCGTCGAGCGCTTCGTATTTGAGCAGGCCGTCGGCTCCGGTCATCCAGAAGACTTCGACGGGCGTCGCGGTCGCGGGCTTGAAGCGCGGCTCTCGGAAGAAGCTCGCGCCGACGGCGAGCAGGTAAGCGTGGTCGTCGGCGTCGCGTTTTTTGACGGGGAGGAACTGGCCGCCGTCGGTGTCGCCGACGAGGGGCGCGCGCCCGTCGGGGCGTCGGTAGGCGCGGAGGTATTCGAGCATCGAGCGCAAGACTTGCCGGTGTCGCTCGTCAATCTCGATTCCGTTGGCGCGCGCGAGGATGAAGGAGTAGAGGAAGAGTTCCGTGACGAAGCGGTGATAACCGGTCGAAGCCTCACAGTCCGCGCCGTCCGAAAGGACTTGCTTCTCCATCTCGCGCAGCAACTCTCTCAGGCCGAACTCGCGCCACTCGCGCGCCGCTTCGAGTTCGGGAAGGCAGACGCCGAGCCAGAAGAGGCCCGCCACGTCGGAGAGGTAATGATTGCTCGTGGCGATGTAGGAGTATTCGAGGTTGCGGCGGACGTGCGCGCCGTGCTCGTCGAAGGTCGAGAGGAGAGCCGCGAGCCGCGCTTCGTCGAGCCGCTCCGAGCGGCGGACGAGTTGGAAGGCGGCGAGGAGATTGACGGCGCGCAAGGAGACTTCCATCGCGCAGGCCCAGTTCGGGCCGAAGCCGACGGGGTTTTCCTCTCGCCAGTCGAAGACCTGCCGGAGCATCTCTTCGGCGAAGCGCTCGTCGCCCGTCGCGCTGTAGGCGCGCGCGAGCGTGAGGAGGTGGCCGAGGCGGTTCAACTCCCACAAGACGCGCACGTCGCCGCCGTCCGCGCGCACGAGCCGGAGGTCGGCGTGATATTCGAGCGGCCAGCGCGCGCCCGAAACGGGGTCGCGCGTCCAGTCGGGCGACTCCGAAAACTCAAGCGCGCCGAAGCCGAGCAGCGGCCAGCGATGCGCGCTCACGATCTCTTCAGCTTCTTCGACGAGCGCCGCCGTCTCCGACGCGAACCTCTCGCGCAAGGCGCTTCTGAAAGTTTCCGCGTCGCCCGCGTCGTCGAAGCCGGGCGGGAACTGCGGGCTCTCGCGCGTGCGGAAGTGCGCAAGCAGTTCCGTGGCTCCGAGCCGTGCGAACTCAGGCGCGAGACGCGCCGGAGCATGCTCGCCCCGCGCGCGCGTGAGCATCTGTAGCTCGCTCCGGTGCGAGAGCACGACGCGCGCGCGCCTCGCCGCTTCGAGCGCGGCGGCGCGCATCGTGACCTCTCCGCGAAACGCGCCGCGAATTTTAGAGGCCAGACGGAAAGGCCAAAAAGTGGAAGAGGCGAAAGGCGATTCGTCAACGCCTCTTCGCCTCTTCGCCTCTTCCACTTTTTCCCTCTCTCTCATCTCGCGTCCTTAAGTCCTCTCCCGGATGGCGTCGAGGATGCGTTCGGCGGTGCGCCCGTCCCAGAGCGGCGGGACGCGCGGCGGCTCGCCCGTGCGCTTTGAGTCGAGCGCGCGCGCGGCGGCTCGGACGATTCTCTCCTCGTCCGTGCCGACGACTTGGTTCGTGCCCAACTCGACCGTGACGGGCCGCTCGGTGTTCTCGCGCAGCGTGAGGCACGGGACGCCGAGCGCCGTCGTCTCCTCCTGTATGCCGCCGGAGTCGGTGAGCACGAGCGCCGCGCCGCTGTAGAGCCGCAGGAAGTCGAGATAGCCGAGCGGCTCGACGAGGCGCAGAGACGGCAGGCGATGGAGCCTTTCATCGAGGCCGAACTCGGAGAGGTTCTTGAGCGTGCGCGGGTGCGCGGGGAAGACGACGGGCACGCGCTCCGAGATGCGCGCGAGCGCGGAGATGATGCGCGCGAGCACTCCCGCATCGTCCACGTTCGACGGGCGGTGGAGCGTGACGACGGCGTATTCCTTGCCCGCCACGCCCAAGTCTTCGCGCACGTTCGAGCGGGCGGCGCGCTCCAACTGCTTGAAGAGCGAGTCAATCATCACGTTGCCGACGAGACGGATGCGCTCCTTCGGGATGCCTTCGGCGAGGAGGTTGCGGTCGGCGTCCGCCGACGGCGTGAGCAGGAGGTCGGAGACTTGGTCGGTGAGGACGCGGTTGATCTCCTCCGGCATCGTGCGGTCGCGGCTGCGCAGGCCCGCCTCGACG
>DASTQX010000276.1:0-1938 GCA_035761505.1 Pyrinomonadaceae bacterium | reverse complement strand
GTCGAGCCCTCGAAGCATTCGAGGCTGGCGAGGCCGTCGCCACTAAGGACAATGCTGAAGTCGGGCGTGGCCGTCCGCCAGTCCTTCCCCGCGGCTATCAGGCCGAGCGTGACGGTCGAGCCGAAGGCCCGTAGCTCCGCCTCGACGAACGCGCCCTGCCCCGCGATCTGCTGGAGCGCCGTCGCGCGCCCTGACCCTAAAGCGCCGGAGAGCGAGAAGGTGTTACCGCCGGAGATGGAGGTGAACTTGCCGACGAAGCCCTCCACCTGCGCGTGCAGCACCGCCGGAGTCGGCAGGCCCTCGCCGAACTCCTGCTCGTGCAAGACCTGAGAGCGGTCGTCGGTGAGGTACTGAATCAGGTACTCGTCGCCGATGGTCTCGACGTTCGTGCGCGGCTCCACGGTCGTTAGGATAGCGCCCGTCGAGTCGCGCGGCGCGAGCTGCGTTGTCTCGTCCAGAAGGACGCGCGCGACCGCGAGGGGCTTCATCGAATTGCCTTGGAAGGTCAGCGACGACGTGCCCGCGGCCTCGGCGTCGGCGACGGCCTGCCCCGCCGTCTGCGCGATGAAGTCGAAGGGGAGAGTGATGTCCGCCGGGCGCATGGGGAAGGATTCGAGCGCCCCGTCCACGAGCACGAAGTAATCATTCGCCTGATGCGCGACCGACGCCCACTCCGTCCCGTAGAGGCCGCTGATAACACCCGTCACTTTGTACTGAGCGACGAAGGGCTCTGAGGGCGTCTGCGCCTCCACGCTCAGGAATTGGAGCACCTCCCAGACGCTCCCCCGCCCGTAGAGCGCGAGGTTCAAGCGCTCGGCCCTGACCTCGGACTCGGTGCGCGATTCGAGCGTGCCGTAGTAGAGCTTGACGACGAACTCGCGCGTCGGCTCGAAGCCGAACCCGGCGGCGCTCTGGGAGGCCGCCTCGACGACGCCGATGGTCGCCGCCGCCTGGAAGCCTCCGACCCTCTCCAGCTCGCCGTTCTGGTCGCGCTTGTTCAAGTGGTAGCCCGGCCACGAGCCGCGCCCGCGCGGGCATCCGGCGGCGATGAGGACGAGTCGGCCCACGTCAACCTGTCTCACGGGGAGGCTGTCGGCCACGACGACGAGGGTGTTGGCGGGCGGGCCGACCAAGAGCACGTCGCCGCCGCGACCGCGCACCCCGGCCCCGCCTTGCGAGTAGATCGAGGCGCGTTCGGGCACGACGCTGAACCTGACGAGGGATTGGAGGTCGGCCTGCTTCTGGACTATCCGGTACGTGTGGAGCGTCCCCGACTCCATCTCGACTTCTATCACGTCGGTCGGGATGAGGTGACGCTTGCCGAAGCCGCAGACCATCTGGCCGGGCTTCGCCGCGAGGTGGCGCGCGTCGAGGTAGCGCTGGCCGACCGCCTGCGCGGTGTTCGCGTCGCCGACGATGGGGAAGGCCAGCGTCTCAGGGTCGAAGGAGTGGCCGACCTGCTTCTGCGCCGTCTGGTTGCCGGTGTGGAAGTCTTTGGAGGGCGAGGGGTCGAGGTAAATCACGTCCACCGAGCCGGGAAGGTCTATGGGGTCTTCGTGCGTAATCTTGACGGCGGCGCGCGGGCGCTCTTCGCCCGCGAGGTGCGCGCGGAGTTCGCGCTCGTAAAGGCGCGTGACGACCGAACCGCCGCGCTTGACCGCCGTGATTTTGCCGCCGCGCGGCACGATGTCGAAGTTGAACCACCCTTCGAGCGCCCTGACCCACTCTTCGAGCGGCGCGCGGTGGTCGAGGATGAGGCCGTCGGGCGTGATGTCGGAGAGCGCCGAGAAGTCGCACTCTAAAAGCGCCACCCTTTCGTCGAGCGTGTAGAGGTATTCCAGAATCAGGTCGAGGCGCTGAATCTCCGGCTCGATCTCGAAGATGAAATTTCCGAGCTGCCCCTCCCTGAGTAAATAATCCTCGGTGACGAAGTAAGAA
>DASTQX010000275.1:0-3103 GCA_035761505.1 Pyrinomonadaceae bacterium | reverse complement strand
CTGCTTACTGCTCACCGCTCACTGCTTACTTTTTTTTACTTGTTCTCGTCCACGTCAACGTACTCGGCGTCAATGACGTTGTCGTCGCCGCCGGAGCCCGCCGCGCCGCCGGTCTGGCCGCCCGAAGCGTTCGCCGCGTTGGCCTGCTCGTCCGCGCCGCCGCCGCCCGCGCCGCTCGCGCCCGCGCCCTGATAGAGCGCTTCGGCCAGCTTGTGCGAGGCAGTTTGGAGGTTGTTGAAGGCGTCGTTCATGCGCTCGACGCCGCCCTCTTCGAGCGCCTTCTTCGAGTCCGCGATGGCCGTCTCGACCTGCGTCGTGGTCGCGCCGTCGAGCTTCTCCTTGTTCTCGTTGAAGGTCTTCTCGATCTGATAGACCAGCCCGTCCAGACGGTTGCGCGACTCGATCTCCTCGCGCTTCTTCACGTCGTCCGCCGAGTGCGACTCGGCCTCGCGCATCATCCGGTCAATCTCGTCCTTCGACAGACCCGACGAAGAGGTGATCGTAATCTTCTGCTCGCGCCCGGTGCCCATGTCTTTGGCCGAGACGTTGACGATACCGTTGGCGTCAATGTCGAAAGTGACCTCGACCTGCGGCATCCCGCGCGGCGCGGGCGGAATCCCGACCAGATGGAACTTGCCGAGTGTCCGGTTGTCGCCCGCCATCGGGCGCTCGCCCTGAAGGACGTGAACCTCGACCGAGGTCTGGTTGTCCGAGGCGGTCGAGAAGATTTCCGACTTGCGCGTCGGGATCGTCGTGTTGCGCGGGATGAGCACCGTGTTGACCCCGCCCAGCGTCTCGATGCCGAGCGAGAGGGGCGTCACGTCGAGCAGCAGGATGTCCGTCTTCTCGCCCGACAGCACGCCCGCCTGCACCGCCGCGCCGACCGCGACCACTTCGTCCGGGTTGACCGACTTGTTCGGCTCCTTGCCGAAGAAGTTCTTGACGATCTCCTGCACCTTCGGGATGCGGGTCGAGCCGCCGACTAAGACGACTTCGTCAATCTTCTTCGGGTCCATCCCCGCGTCTTTGAGCGCCTGCTCGACGGGCGGCATGAGCCGCTTGAGCAGCGGGTCAATCAACTGCTCGAAGCGCGCGCGCGTGAGTTTCATCACCAAGTGCTTCGGCCCCGATTGGTCGGCGGTGATGAAGGGCAGGTTGATTTCCGTCTCCATCGTCGAGGAGAGTTCGATCTTCGCCTTCTCCGCCGCCTCCTTGAGGCGCTGCAAGGCCATCTTGTCGTTCGAGAGGTCAATCCCTTGATCCTTCCTGAACTCTTCGATGATCCAGTTGATGAGCACTTCATCTACGTCGTCGCCGCCGAGGTGCGTGTCGCCGTTCGTGGATTTGACTTCGACGACGCCCTCGCCGACTTCGAGCACGGAGATGTCGAACGTGCCGCCGCCGAAGTCGAAGACCGCGATGGTCTCTTCCTTCTTCTTATCGAGCCCGTAGGCCAGAGCCGCGGCGGTCGGCTCGTTGACGATGCGCATCACTTCGAGGCCCGCGACCTTACCGGCGTCTTTCGTCGCCTGCCGCTGCGAGTCGTTGAAGTAGGCCGGGACGGTGATGACCGCCTTTTCGACCTTCTGGCCGAGGTAGTCCTCCGCCGCCTGCTTGAGCTTTTGCAGGATCATGGCGGAAATCTCCGGCGGGCTCCAATCCTTGCCGCCCGCCTCGATACGCACGTCGTTGCCGGTGGACTTCACCTTGTAAGGAACCTGCTTCTTCTCCTCCGAAACCTCGTCGAAGCGACGCCCCATGAAACGCTTGATCGAATAGACCGTGTTTTCGGGGTTGGTCACGGCCTGCCGCTTGGCGACCTGCCCGACCAGACGATTGCCGTCCTTCGTGAAGGCCACGACGGAGGGCGTCGTGCGGCCCCCCTCCGAGTTGGTAATCACCGTCGGCTCGCCGCCTTCCATGACGGCCACGACCGAGTTGGTCGTCCCCAAGTCAATACCGATTATCTTACTCATTGATTTCTCATTCTCCCCACATTTATTGGCCGCCCGCTCCGCCAAACCGCAGCCCCTTGCGGGCCGCGTCGAAGCGCTGAAGCGCCGGACTCCGTCGCCTGTCCTCGCCCTCGGAAGCCGAGGGCCGGGCTCTCTCGACCCGGCCTCGCCCGACGACTTGAATACGAGCACAGGATAATACTTGAGTGTCCCATTGTCAACTTATTTAGTAGCACACCTCGCCCCCTCGGTTGCCCGACTCAAGTCGTGAGATGACAACACTTTAAGGCAGCGTCGAACTTACTGCGAGGTCTCGCGCTCGCGCGCGCGGTCTTCGTTCAGGAGCCTCGCGGCCCAGAAGACGTAGTGCGCGCCGGAGACGACGGCGAAGGAAAAGACGGTGGTATAGACGGTCGGGAGATACCCGCGCAAGGGGGGGAAACTGGCGGCCACGAGGACGAGGACGATGCTCGTGATCTGGACGAAGGTGTTGATTTTGCCGAGCCTTGAGGGCCGGAAGCCCCGGAATCCGGTGACGATGTTGATGGCCGCCGCGCCGACGACGATGAAGATGTCGCGGCTGATGACCGCCGCCGTCACCCAGAAGGGCACGGGGAGGTGTCTGGGGTGCGGCTGGACGAGGGCGGAGGGCTCCATCACGGACGGCAGCGAGAGCGTCACGAACGAGGTGACGAGGAGGAGCTTGTCGGCGATGGGGTCGAGAATCTGTCCGAGTTGCGAGCCCTGATTAAATTTGCGCGCGAAGAGCCCGTCGAGCCCGTCGGTGACGCCCGCCAGCACGAAAATCAGGAGCGCCCAGCCGAAACGCTGGTAGTAGAGCGCCGACACGAAGACCGGGATCAGAACCATCCTCACCACGGTCAGGGCGTTGGGCAGCGTGACGATTCGGGAGGCCATAAAAAGGGTTCAAAGTTCAAAGTTTAAAGTTCAAAGTCGAAAACGGTTCTTAACTTTGAACCTCGAACTTTGAACTCTGAACTATTCGGCGCAGCGCAGTTGGAGCAGCGAGACTTCGGGCGGGCAGCCGTAGCGCACGGGCAGGACGACCGTGCCGAGGCCGCGCGTGACGTAGATTTGGGTGTTTCCGCGCCGTCCCAGACCGCGCAGGATGCGTCGGCGGACGCGGC
>DASTQX010000274.1:0-1066 GCA_035761505.1 Pyrinomonadaceae bacterium | reverse complement strand
GCGCATCGTGGGTCTGTGGCGTGGCCCCCGTGCCGCCCGCCGAGCGTTCGAGCACGCCCCTTTCGTCTCGCGGCTGCTCCTGCATCTCGATTTTGGCGCGGTCCTCCTGCTGCGCCTCGATGACGCGCATGTCCCGCTCGGTGCCGGTTATTATCCGGTCGTAGTGCCTGAAAATCTCGCGGTCGGTCTGCCGCTCGGCGAAAAGTTCGAGCTGGTTAATTTCCTTCCGGGTGAAGATGGGAGCCGGTGGCTCCTGCCCCTGTCTCTCGTAGTCCGCGCGGAAGCCATCGGCGGCCCCCTTGGCGACGTGGAGGCATTCGAGGGCGCGGTCGAACTCGGATTTTATTTGCTCGTGTTGCGCCACGACGCCCGCCTCGACGGCCAGCCGGAATTCGCGGGTTTCCTCCGATTCCAACACCCTCTCGGCTATGTACTGAGTGAGGTGGCGCGGCTCGCGGAACTCGTAAAGGGAGCCGGTGCGGTCGCGCCCCTGCGCGTCCGCGAAGACGACGGGCGAGAACTCCATCCTTTCCTCGAATTCGTGGAGCTTGATTTCGGACTCGAAGGCGGCCACTTCCGCGACGATTTCACGCGCCAGCGCACGGCCGGCGACCTGCTCGGGTGAGGGCTGTTTTTCCAGTGACATTCTGCCGATCTGTTCGGCCTCGAGAGTCTGGAAGAGGCGGAGCATCTGCGGGTCGCCGGTCAGGTGCGCGTTGGCTTCGAGCCGGTTCAATTCGCTGTTGCTCATGACCGGCGCGGGGACGCCCTGACCGCGCGCGCCGCGCGACGCGGCTTCGCGATCCCAGAGCTGCTCCAGCGTGGAGGTCATTTTCGCGGCCTGGGAGTGCTCGGATTGGAGTGCTTCTCTCCGCTCGACGATGTTGCGCTCGACCTGCGCGCGGACTTCCGTGAGGCGCTCGACTTCCCCCGCCGCGTGCCTGCGGCCTGAAGGCAGGAAGTTCGTGGTTTTTCCAAGTGTTTTGATGATTCGGAGACTCTCGCCGACGGGCGAGAGGATGCGGCGCGGGATGAGGTCGCCGGGGCGGCTGAAAACTTTTGCGCG
>DASTQX010000273.1:0-2300 GCA_035761505.1 Pyrinomonadaceae bacterium | reverse complement strand
GACCGTCCCATCTTCCACGGCTTCGCCTTCATCAAGCTCGACCACTCGCCCGAAGCCATCAAGCTCGACCGCCTGCGCTCGTCCGCGCCCTTCCTCGAAAACCACGACCCCGACCGCCGCCTGGGCCGCCTGCGCGACCCTGAGACGGACGGCCACACGCTGCGGGTGCGCGCCCGCTTCTC
This sequence comes from Pyrinomonadaceae bacterium, assembly GCA_035761505.1. Taxonomy (GTDB): domain Bacteria; phylum Acidobacteriota; class Blastocatellia; order Pyrinomonadales; family Pyrinomonadaceae; genus JAIVJM01. Next base: position 2,118 of record DASTQX010000273.1, on the reverse strand, counting down.
CAAGCGCCCTTACGCGCAGGAGATTTTCGACGAGGTGAAAGACGACTTGGAGGCGGGCGACTTCACCCCGACCTCCGCTGTCTTCATCGTCCACAAGTTCGACCCGCAGCCCGAAGGCGAGATTGATAACTACCCGGTTTATCGCGCCGCGCTTTGGGAGCCGGTCGAGGGCTCGGTCGTGAGCGCCCCCGCCGACCTCGCCGCCGGAATCGGGCGCGCGCTGGATGAAGGCGCGCGGGCCGCGCACGACCCTGAGACCTGCGAAGTCGAGGATTGTGCCGAGTGCGCGAAGGCCGCCCCGAAGGAAGAAGAGCGGCAGATTCAACCCGAACCGGCGACCGTCACAAGCGCCGCGAGCACCACACCGAAGGAGAGAACCATGCAAGTGCAAGAAGAGATTTTGAAGCTCGGCGAGATGCTTGACCAGACGGCGCTCGCGCGCGAGTTCATCGCCGCGGACAAGTCGCTCGACGAGTTCAAGGCCGAGGCGCTCAAGCGGATGCGTGAGAACCAGCCCACGGTCGAGCCGGGCCAGTCCCCGGTTGACCTCACGCCGGAAGAGAAGAAGCGCTACTCCATCGGTCGCGCCATCATGCTCGCCGCCGACGGCGGGGACGGCTTCGAGCGTGAGGTCTCGACCGAGATCGGCAAGAAGCTCAAGCGCACGCCGCAGAACAATAATTCCATCTTCGTGCCGACGGGCGTCACGCTCTACGGAGGCCCGGAGTTCAAGCGCACGCCCCTCACGACGGGCGGCGCGACCACGGGCGCGGACATCCTCTTCACCGAGCCGGGCTCGTTCATCGACATGCTCCGCGCGCGGGCTAAGGTCTTCCAACTCGGCGCGACGCTCCTGCCGGGCCTCACGGGCGCGGTCGCGTTCCCGAAGCAGACCGGCGCGGGCACTCTCTACTGGGTCGGCGAGAACCCCGGCTCGGACGTGACCGAGTCGAACATCGCGCTCGACCAGGTGGTGCTCTCGCCGAAGACGGCGATGGCGCAGCAGGCTTACTCCCGCCAGTTGCTCCGCCAGTCCGCCGGGGTCGTGGACACGCTCGTCACCAACGACCTGCGCAGGACGGCGGCGCTCGGCCTCGACCGCGCGGCACTCCACGGGGCGGGCTCCTCGAACGAGCCGACCGGCATCTACGTCGCTTCGGGCGTCAACCCCGTGGCGTTCGGCGGCGGAATCACCTTCCCGAAGGTCGTCGAGATGGAGACCGTCATCGCCGAGTCCGACGCCGACGTGGGCGAGATGGGCTACCTGACGACGCCCGGCGTGCGCGGGGCCGCAAAGACCACGCAGAAGTTCACCGGCACGAACGGCGCGGCGGTCTGGGAAGACAACGAGATGAACGGCTACCGCGCCGAGGCTTCGACGCAGGTGCGCAGCAACATGGGCGCGGGGACGAACGAGCACGGCATCGCCTTCGGCGTGTGGCCTGAACTCGTCGTCGGCGAGTGGGGCGCGATGGAAATCCTGACCGACCCGTACACGCTCGCGGGCAAGGGCCTCATCCGCCTCGTGCTGTTCCTGATGGCGGACATGGCGCTCCGCCACTCCGAGGCGTTCAGCAAGGGCACGGGTCTGACCGTCAGCTAACGGTGCGTGGCCTCGTGACTTACATCGAGCAGAGCGTTGAGCAGTTACGCCGCGCGGCAGGCGCGGCACAAGGAGAAGGTGAGATGGCGCTTGACACGAAACGCGACAACAACGACCGCACGCGGCTGGTCAAAATCAAGTTCGTCCGCAACACCACCGACGACGGCGTGGACTACGGCCCCGACTACCCGAAGAAGGTGGCGGAGGTTCCCTTTCATCGCGCGGCGGGCTATATCCGGCAGGGCCGCGCCGAGGCGGTAGACAAAGACGAAGAGTTGCAGGAGGTCGAGGACTCGGCACGCGACGCAGGCCGACTCGGCAACGAGAAGTCCGCCAGCGAGAAGGACGCCGACGATAAGGCTGCCGGCAAGAAGCCCGTGGCGAAGAAGTAAGCAATGCCCTTCGCCGAAGACCTCAGTCTGTTCTTTGACACTACCTTCACCGGGACTCCGGCGGAGATTAAAGACAAGACGGGCGCGCACGTCCGCACCGCCAACGTCATCCTCGACACGCCG
>DASTQX010000272.1:0-25542 GCA_035761505.1 Pyrinomonadaceae bacterium | reverse complement strand
CCCGTACTTCCTCGTCGGAGCCATCCTTGCCAGCGTCTGCCTCGTCTTCATGCCCAACTCCGGCACGGTCTGGATGGCGGCGGGGCTGCTCTGGATTCTGGACGCGAGCATCAACATCACGATGGAGCCGTTCCGCGCCTTCGTCGCCGACAAGCTCCCGGCGGAGCAGCGCACCGTCGGCTTCGTCACGCAGAGCTTCTTCATCGGCGTCGGCCAGACGCTCGCCAACGCGCTGCCGTTCATCCTCACGGCGGCGGGCGTGACGGGCGTCCTCGCCAGCGGCATCCCGCTCTCGACCCAGTACGCGTTCTACGTCGGCGCGTTCGCCTTCCTCCTCGCCGTCCTCTGGACGGTCTTCTCGACGAAGGAGTATCCGCCCGAAGACATGGCCGCCTTTGAGCGGATGAAGCGCGAGCGGAGGGGCGTGCTGGCGGGCTTCGGGGAAATCTTCCACTCGATCCGCGAGATGCCGCCGACGATGAAGCAACTGGCGGTCGTCCAGTTCTTCACGTGGTTCGGGCTGCCGTGCATGTGGCAGTTCTTCGGGCTCACGGTGGCGCGCAACGTCTTCGGCGCGCCCGACGAGAGCTCGCCGCTCTTCCGCGAGGGCACGGAATGGGGCGGCCTCTGCTTCGCCGTCTATAACGTCGTCTGCTTCGTCGTCGCCTTCCTCATCCCGAAGCTCGCCGACCTCACGAGCCGCAAGGCCGTCCACATGATCGCGCTCGCCTGCGGCGGGCTCGGCCTGCTCTCGGTCTACTTCATTCAGGACAAGTATCTGCTCTGGCTCTCGATGACGGGCGTCGGCATCGCTTGGGCCTCGATCCTCTCGATGCCCTACGTGCTGCTCTCGACCGCCGTCCCGGCGGCGCGGATGGGCGTCTATATGGGCGTCTTCAACCTCTTCATCGTCATCCCGCAGATCGTCATGTCGTTCGTCATGCCGTGGCTCATCAACCACGTCATCGGCGAGAGCCCTCTGCGGGTGGTGATGCTCGGCGGCGCGAGCCTTCTGGTGGCCGCGCTCTCGGTCGTCATCGTGCGCGACACGGCGGGGGACGTCCCGGTCGGGGCGGTGCTCGACGCCGACGAGCACACGCCGCTCAGCCCGACGCTGACGGCGCAGCCCGTCCCAAGCACCGCGCTGGTGGACGAAGAGGGCGACGGGGAAGACGAAAGGCGCTAAAGAATCAACGCCCCCGGACGCGGTTCGAGTTCAGAGCGAGGGGGAGAAAGGTCACGTCCCTTGATGTTAGCGAAGCTCAGTCGCCTGCTCGTCACGCTCGCCTTCGCCGCCTGCGCCCTGCAACCCGCGGTGACGGCGCGAGCGCAGGCGCGCGACGTGTCGAAAGAGTCGGCGCGCTCAGACATTCCCGCATGGGTGCGGGGCGGCGTCGTTTACGAAATCTTCCCGCGCGTCTTCTCTGCCGGTGGTGACTTCAACGGCGTCACGGCGCAGCTCGACCGCTTGAAGGAGTTGGGCGTCAACATCCTCTGGCTGATGCCGATTCACCCGCTCGGACAGGAGAAGAAGAAGGGAACCATCGGCAGCCCTTACGCCGTGCGCGACTTCTACGGCATCAACCCGGACTACGGCACGGCGGAGGACTTCAAGCGGCTCGTGCGCGAGGCGCACCGGCGAGAGATGAAGGTCTTCATAGACATCGTCGCCAACCACACCGCTTGGGACAACGTGATGATGAAGACGCCGGAGTTCTACGTCCGCGACGCGCGGACGGGGAGGATAAATTCGCCGCACGACTGGACGGACGTGGCCGAGCTGAACTACGAGAACCCGGCGCTGCGGAAGTACATGACCGACATGCTCGTCCACTGGGTGCGCGAGTTCGACCTCGACGGCTTCCGCTGCGACATGGCGGCGGAAGTGCCGACCGACTTCTGGGAGCAGGCGCGCGAAGCGCTCGAACGCGTCAAGCCGGATATTGCGCTGCTCGCCGAGTCGGACAGGCCGGAGCTTCTGGTGCGCGCCTTCGATTTCGATTACGCGTGGCCGATGCACGGCACGCTCAATGACGTGCTGCACGGGCGCAAGCCCGCCTCGGCCTTCCGCGCCACTTGGGAGTCGGACGCGGCGAAGTATCCGCGCGGTGCTCTGCGGATGCGCTTCACCGACAACCACGACGAGCGGCGCGCGGTCGCGCGCTTCGGCGAGCCGGCGGCGCTCGCGGCTTCGGCTTTGATGCTCACGCTCGACGGCGTGCCGATGCTCTACAACGGGATGGAGGTCGGCGACACCGCCGAGTCCGGCGACCCGGCGCTCTTCGAGCGGCTCATGATCTTCTGGCCCATCGTCAAGCGGAGGCCGGAGTTTCCTCGCTTCTACCAACGGATGATCGCGCTCCGCAAGGCGCACGCGCCCTTGCGCGAGGGAGAGACCGTCTGGCTCCGCAACTCCGACGAGTCGCGCGTCGTCACCTTCGCACGTCGTCACGGCGCGGAAGAGGTCGTCGTCGCCATCAACTTCTCGACGCAAGCCTTCGTCGGCACGGTCGAAGCTCCCGGCGGCGCGTCATACGCCGACATCACGCCCGACACGCGCGAGCCCCTGAAGCCCGACGCCACGGCGCAGGAACGCGCCGCGCGCGCGCGCACGCCCGGCCTCCCCGCCGTCGCGCTCGACCCGTGGGGATATCGGATATTCAAGAGACAGAGGTGAACAGCGAAGGGGGAAGAGGGTAAAGGGTAAAAGCAAACTCCTACTCGTCCGGTTCGCTCTTTCCCTTTTACCCTTTTATCCCTTTACCCTCTTCTCCCTTCTTTCCTCATCCCGACCAGACGCATCGCGCGCGGAATCTCGCGGTTAGTCATGAACCATCGCCAGACGTTTCCGCTGCGGAGGTTCTCGGCGCTGAGGAGTGTGATGCCGACGTTGATGCCGATCACGTCGGGGTTCGTCCAACCGTTGTTCGGGTTGAAGGCGTCGGCGAAGCCGTAGCGACCGGAGAGGCGTTCCCCGAATTTTTCCTTCATCGTGCGCAAGGCCCGAAGCGTGATGTCGGGCGTGAACATCAGAGAGCCGCCCGCCGCGCACGGGACGACCGTGCCGTCAATCGAAGGGTCGCGCGGCGGCCCGCCCCAAGCGACGTAACCGCGCTCGCTGTCGGAAGCCGTGATGCCCCACACGTCTTCGGTGTAGCCGGGGAACTCGCCCGCAAGACTGAGACAGAAATCCCTGTGCGAGCGCGTCGCGGCCTGCGAGTTCTCGAAGTAGTCGGTAAAGGGATACCAGCTTTCGCGCCAGCCCCGGAAGTCAACCCACGCGTGGGAATACTGGTGCGTGAAGAGCGGCCCGTCGTTGAGGTAGGTGCGGCCCGCGTAGGTGATGCGCTTACGATTCCAAGCGCGCCACGCGCGCGGCGTGATTGCTTTCGACGGAGAGCCGACGGCGAGCAGTTGCAGAATCAAGTGCTCGCTGTAAGTGTCCCAGCGCGGCTTGAGGAAGCCCGTCTCCGGCTTCCAGCCGTGCGAGAGAAGCGTCGGGTGGCCGTCGAGCATCCAGCGGAAGTCCACGCGCTCGTAGATGAAGGTGGCGAGCCTTCTGATCTCCGCGTCTTCGCGGAAGTAGCCGCGCGCGGTCAGGACGCCGCCAAGCAGGAGCGCCGTGTCAATCGAGGAGAACTCGCTGCCCCAGCGCCGCGCGCCGTCCGTCTTGTTCATCCAGTGCGGAAACCAGCCCTGCACATGCGGCGCGCGCTCGGCGAAGAAGCGGAGCGTCTTGGCGACGCGCTCTCGCGCCTCCGCGCGCGGAATCCAGCCGCGCTCCGCGCCGATGCACAGGGCCGTGAGGCCGAAGCCGGTCGCCGCGCTGCTCGTGATGTTGTGGCTGTGATGACTTGCGGGGTGAGCCTCGCCGCTCGCGCGCGCGCGGTCGAGGACGAGGCCCGTGTCGGGGTCGGCGTGCTCCTTGAAATAGAGGAAGGCGCGGCGCGAGAGGTCTTCGAGGAAGGCGTCTTCGTCCGCCGTGAGGCGCGTCTGTGTCCGCGACGCGGGCGCGTGAGAATTTCCCGCCGCGCGCGCCGGGACGGGAAGAACGTTGCTCGCGGCGAGGACGCAGGCGAGCAGGAGTGAGGCGCGTCTCACCTGCGACGCCTCGGCGCTCTCTGCTCGAAGACCTCGAAGGAGGCCGTGAGCCCGCCCTCGGAACTCGTGCCGACCGTCACGTTGAACGTGCCCGGCTCGACGCGGAAGCGCATCTCGCGGTCGTGGAAGCCGAGTTGTTCGGGCGCGAGCGTGAACTGCACGCGGCGCTTCTCGCCGGGTTGGAGCGTGACGCGCTCGAAGCCTTTCAGCTCTTTGACGGGGCGCGTCACGCTCGAAGCCGTGTCCGTCAGGTAAAGCTGCACGACCTCGTCGCCCGCGCGCCGTCCCGCGTTCTCGACCTCGACGCTCACGGTGAGACGCCCGTCCGGAGCGATGCGCGCGGCGCTCAGTTGCAGCCCCGCGAGGCGGAACTGCGTATAGCTCAGGCCGTGGCCGAAGGGGAAGAGCGGCGTCCACGGCACGTCCAAAAACTTCGACGTGTATTTGTTGTTGGCGTCGGGCGGGCGGCCCGTCCGCTTGTGGTTGTAGTAGAGCGGAAGCTGCCCGACCGCGCGTGGGAAAGTGACCGGGAGTTTGCCGCCGGGGTTCACGTCGCCGAAGAGCGCGTCGGCGATGGCCGGGCCGCCCTGCGTCCCCGCGAACCACGTTTCGAGGATGGCGGGCGAGTTCTCGGCGGCCCAGTTGATGGTCAGCGGACGACCGTTCATCAGCACGACGGCGTAAGGCTTGCCCGTCGCGTGAATCGCCTTGAGCAAGTCGTTCTGCCTGCCCGGCAAATCGAGCGAGGAGCGCGAGGCGGCCTCGCCGCTCATGTCGGCGGACTCGCCGAGGACGACGACCGTGGCTTGGGAGTCGCGCGCCGCGCGGACGGCCTCGCCGAAACCCTCGTCCGCAGCGCAGGGCACGTCGCAGCCCTTCGCGTAATTGATTTTGACTTGCGGCGCGAGCTTCGCGCGCAGGGCCGCGAGGAGCGTGACCGCGTCCTCCTTGCGCCCGTCGCCCGACCAAGAGCCGATCATATCGAGCTGCGAGTCGGCGAGCGCGCCGACGACAGCCAAAGAGCGAAGATTCTTGTTGAGCGGCAAAGTCTCGCGCTCGTTCTTGAGCAGCACGAGCGAGCGCGCCGCCATCTCGCGCGCGGCCCTGAGATGTTCGGGATTAAGGAGCGCCGCGCGCTCGCGCGACTCGTCGGCGTAAGGGTTCTCGAAGAGCCCGGCGCGGAACTTGATGCGGAGGATGCGGCGGACGGCCTCGTCAATCTCGGCGCGCTTGAGTTCGTTTCGTGCAAGGAGCGCCGCGCCGTGCTTGTTGTAGAGGCGGCTGACCATCTCCATATCCACGCCCGCCGGGAGGGCGAGGCGCACCGCGTCGGCTTCGTCGGCGGCAAGCCGGTGATTCATCAATTCTCTGACCGACTCGTAGTCGCTGACGACGAAGCCGTCGAACTTCCACTCGCCGCGCAGGACGCGCGTGAGCGTGAAGGGGTTGGCGGAAGTCGGCACGCCGTTGAGGTCGTTGAAAGCGCTCATGAACGTGCCGACGCCCGCCTCGACCGCCGCCTTGAAGGGCGGGAAATAGATTTCGCGCAAGGTCGTCTCAGACACTTCCGTCGTGTTGTAGTCGCGCCCCGCCTCGGCAGCGCCGTAAGCCACCCAATGCTTCGCGCAGGCGACGACGCGGTCGGGCGCGCTGTAGTCCGTCCCTTGAAAACCTCGGACTCGCGCGCGCGCCAGAGCCGCGCCGAGGTACGAGTCTTCGCCGGAGCCTTCGACGATGCGGCCCCAGCGCGCGTCGCGCGCGATGTCAACCATCGGCGCGAAAGTCCAGTGGACTCCGGCGGCTCTGGACTCGGCGGCGGCCACGGCGGCGGCGCGCTCGACGCTCCGCGTGTCCCAACTGCTCGCCTCGGCGAGCGGGACGGGGAAGATGGTGCGGTAGCCGTGGATTACGTCGAAGCCGAAGATGAGCGGGATTTTCAGACGCGAACTCTCGACGGCGATGCGCTGCAAAGCGTTCGTGTGTTGCACGCCGCGCACGTTCAGGGTCGAGCCGAGCAGACCTTTACGCACAAGCTCCGGGTGCTCGTCCTTGAAGCGCCCGTCGGCGTGGCCGTCGAGCTGTTGGAGTTGTCCGAGCTTCTCTTCGAGCGTCATCCGCGCGAGCAGTGCTTCGACTCTGCGCTCGATGTCGCGGCTCGCGCGCTGCGCCTCGGCGACCGGGGCCGCGAGAGTGCAGAGCGCGAGGACGAGGGCGATACTCATTCGCCTTGCTTGATTCATTTGAAACCCCTCCGGCACGAAGCGGCGCGCGGCGCGAGACGACGAAGGCGCGCGCTCTCTTTTCGGATGAACGAAGATGGAGAAAAATTGTGTGCCCGTCCCTGCGGGCGCGTTGATTATAATAGAACTTTGGCCGAGCGCGAGCAGATGAGCACACCGAGCGGAATCATTTCACGGAAAAGACGGCGGTGCGGCTTCGACCGGGCGCGCGCTCTGTTCTTCGGGCGCGGGGCGAAGGCGCGGGCGCGCGTACTCTTGAAAGCGTTCGTGGTGTCGCTCGTCTTGGTTACTTTGTCGGCATCGCCGGCGACCGCGCAGAGGCGGCAGAGACGACCGCCGCCGCCGTCGTCGTCGCCGGTCGGCGCTCGGAGCGAAACGGCGGCGAAGAACGAGGCCGTGGCCGCTTTGCTGCGCGACGCGCTGGCGCTCTTGCGTGCGGGCAGGCGCGCGGAGGCCGAGCCGCTGGTGCGCCGCGCCGTCAGCGCAGAGCCCGCGAGCGCCGACGCGCACGCGCTGCTCGGACTGATTCTGGATCAGGGCGGCAAAGCGCAAGAGGCCGAGCGCGAGTACCGGGAGGCTTTGCGGCTCAACCCGCGTTCGGTCTCGGCGCGCGCGAATCTCGGAGTCCTGCTGGCGCGCAGCCAGAGGCACTTGGAGGCGGTGCGGCTCTTCGAGTCGGTCTTGGCGGACGCGCCCGGCCACCCGCAGGCGACGCTCAACCTCGGCGTCGCGCTCTTTCATCTGCGGCGCTTCGACGAAGCGGAGCGAACCCTCTCGGCGGCGGCGAGTCTTCTGCCCGTCGCAGCCGAGCCGCATTACTACCTCGGACAGATTGCCGCCGCGCGCGGGCGTGGCGAAGAGGCGGCGGAGCATTGGCTGCGCGCGCTGGCGCTGCGCGAGAATTTCCCGGAGGCAAACTTCGCGCTCGCCGAAGAGTTGCGGAAGCAGCGACGGTATGAGGGCGCGGCTGAGTTCTACGCGCGCGCGCTCGCGCAGGACGCGTCGAAGCCCGTCTATCACATCCGCTTGGGCGGCGTGCTGATGCTGCTCGTGCGTTACGAGGAGGCGCGCGCGGCCTTCCGGCGGGCAGCCGAGGCGTTCCCCTCGTCGGCTGAGGCGCATTACTTCGTCGGCATCGCGGCGCGCGGGCTCGGAGACTACGAGGCGGCGGAAGCCGCGCTGCGAAAGTCTCTCAAGCTCCGCCCCGAAAGTGTTGACGCGCTCGCCCAGCTCGGCTTCGTTCTGGGCGAGCGCGGGCGCGTCGAGGAAGCCGAGCGAACCTTGCGCCGCGCGGCGTCGCTCGACCGCAGGCACTTTTACGCGCATTACGATCTGGGTCGGCTGCTCGTCAAAGAGCGCCGGTACGAAGAGGCGATACCGGCGCTCCGCACCGGCGCGCTCATCCGCGAACGCGACCCCGGCGTGCGTTATCAACTGTTCATCGCTTACTCACGCCTGAAGCGGGCGGAGGAGGCGCGGCGCGAGCTTGAGTTGTTCAAGCGACTGGAAGAGGAGCGCAAGGCGCGCAGGGTCGGCGGCGGCGAAGAGCAGGTCGAAGACACCTTGCCGCAACCGGCGGCGGAGCAGACGCCGCCCCGGCAGTTTTGAAGAGGGCCGATCTGAACCGGCCCTCTATTTTCGTCCCGCCTTAAAAACTGATGCGCCCTTGCAGCTCGATGACGCGGCCCGCCTGACCTCGGTCGGAGCGCCCGAAGTCGGGGTTCTCGATGACCGGGGCGAAGAAGCGGAGCGGCGCGAGGTTGAGGTTGTTCAGCGCGTTGAAGATGTTGGCGCGGAACTCCAGGAAGGCTCCTTCGCCCATGAAGGCCGGGAGCCCCGTGCGCTTGCCCGCCGTCAGGTCGAGGCTGAAGTAGCGCGGCCCTCGGAAGGAGTTGCGCCCGATGCCGGGCCGCAGCACGCCGCCCGGATTGTTGATGTCGAAGTAGGGCAACCCGTTCGTCTGGATGCCGGGGAAGTTGCCGCCTCGGCGGATGAAGGCGTCGTTGTCGGTGTCTTCGAGCGCGCCGCCGAAGTAGCGCGGCGGGCGCGAAGGGCAGAGCGTCGGGCCGCCCGGCGTGCTCACGCACTGGCCCGTCTTCGGCGTCCACGGAAAGCCCGTGTGCCACGTCATGATGCCGCTCAGTTGGAACCCTCCGAGCACCTTGCCGACCACGTCGTTGCGCCCACGGAAGAAGGGCAACTCCCAGACGCCCGAAGTGACGAGGTAGTGCGTCACGTCGAAGTCCGAGGGGCCGCGCTCCGTCCGCAAGTCCTGCGGGAAGGTCTGGTTGGTCTCCGCGCCGGGGCCTTCGTTCGAGAGCGTGTCAATGCTCTTCGAGAAGCGGTAGTAAACGTCGAAGCGCGTCCCGCCGGAGAAGCGACGGACGAGCCGCGCGTTCATCCCGTTGTAGTTCGAGTTCACGTCGGGCTGCGGGAAGAAGACGGCGAAGAAGGCCGGGTTGTTCGGGTAGAGGAAGTTCTCGTTGACGAGCCGGATGAGCTTGTGGCCGGAGCTTCCCTGATAGCCGAGTTCCGCCGTGAAGTTGCCCGGCAGGTCGAGTTGCGTTTCGAGCGAGTAGGTATAGACGTAGGCGTTCGGCACGTCGGGCTCGGAGCCGTAAACCTCGACGGAGCGCCCGCGCGCCGAGCCCGTCAAGGGGTCAATGCCGACGGCGAGCGCCGGGTTCGCCGGGTAGCTGAAGGGCGAGTTGCTCGAACCGAGCGCGTAGAGAATCTGGCCGTTGTTGAAAGGCGTGCTGAACTCGTCGGCGGACGTGCCGCAGCAAATCTGGTAGCGCGCGAAGAACGGCGGATTGCCGCGCGTGTTCGAGAAGAGCACGTTAGGCGTGCGGTTGTAGGAGATGCCGAAGCCGCCTCGGACGACGGCGCGGTTCTCGCGGAAGAGGCCGAGGAAAGAGTCTCCGTAGTTCGGGCTCCACGCGAAGCCGAGGCGCGGCGCGAAGTTGTTGCGGTCGGCCTCGAACAACTCGTCCGTGACTTCGAGCCGCGCGTCGGTCAGCCCGTTCGTGCCGAGGATGAGGTTGCTCAACTGCCCGCGCTTCTCCTTGAGCGGCGTGAACAACTCGTAGCGGAGGCCGACGTTAAAGGTCAGGTTGGGCCGGTACTTCCAGTCGTCCTGCACGAAGAGGCCGTAGTACTTCGAGCGGAAGTAGCGTTGCGCGTCCGCCGGGCCGCCGGTGCGCGGGTCGGCGTTGATCTGATAGAAGAGCGGCGCGTCGTTGGCGAAGTTGAAGAGGCCGCTAAAGGTATAGAGCGGGCGCGAAGCTCCGTTGAGGTTGTTGTTGTCCTGCTCCCAGCGCAGCTCGCCGCCGAACTTGAAGGCGTGGCTGCCGCGCACCCAGTTCAAAACGTCGCGCAGCTCGAACGTGTTCTGCGCGAAGATGCCGGGCGAGGTTTCGCCCTGCGGAGCGCCGAAGCGGATACGGTCGAACGGCAAGCCTTCAATCTCGATGCGCGGGATGCCGAAGTTGGTCTCCACCGCCGACTCGACTTCGTTGAGGGCGAAGCGCGTGGCGTTGAAGCGCAACTCGTTGACCATCGAGTTCGAGAGCGTGCGGATGTACGTAATCGCGCCCGAAGAGTTGAAGGGCGTGCTGCGGATGTCGCTCGAAGGCCGACCGCCCGAACCCTCGTCGCTGCCGAGGATGTCGTTGCGCGTGAGGAAGGTGCTCAAAGCAATCTGGTCGTTCTGCGTCGGCGTGAAGTCGAGGCGCAGGTTGTACTGGTTCGAGTTGATGGTGCGGGGCGTGGCAATCAGGGCGCGCTGAATGTCGGGGATGCCGTCGAAGCCGCCGCCCACGGCGTTGCCGGTGTTGATGTACTGTCCGGTCGCGCCGGTCGGCGAGCCGATGTCGAGGCCGCCCGCGACGACGCGGCAACGGTTCGGGTCGTTGTTGAACTGCTCGCAGGTCTGCGGCAGCACCGAGACGATGCGCGGCTGGATGCCGGTCGAAGAGAGGATTTGCGAGACGATGCTGCCCGGTCGCGCGGCGATGATTTGCTGCCGGTACTCCGGCGTCTCGACGAACTTGACCGCCGAGCCCGCCGAGTTGCTGCGCAAGCCCTCGTAGGAGAAGAAGAAGAAAGACTTGTCGCGCCCGCCGAAGGTCGAAGGGCCGCCCTCGCCGAAGCGCGGCAGCGGCAGCGGGCCGCCGAGGGAGCCGCCGAACTGCTTGAAGCGGCTGTTGACGCGCTCCGGCCCGGCGCGGTTGAAGTCCGGGCCGTACTTGTTGAAGGCGTTCCAGCGCGGGTCGTTGGCCTTGAGGAAGAGGCTGCCGTGGAAGGCGTTCGTCCCGTTCTGCGAGACGACCTGCACCTGCGCGCCGGAGTTGCGCCCGTACTCGGCGGAGTAGGCCGACGAGACGACGCGCACCTCTTTGACGGCCTCCTGATTCGGCGTCACCACCGCCGCGCCGCCAAACTGGAGGCTGTTGACGCTCACGCCGTCAATCTGAAAATTGTTGGCCGAGATGCGCTGCCCGTTGGCCGTAATCTGCGGTTGGTTCTCGGCCTGAAAAATCGAGTTACTCGAACCGCCCGGCCCCGTCGCGTTCGGGAGCTTGACGGACTCGCCGACGCCGCTGCGCGCGCCGCTGCCGAAGACGCCCGGCGTCAGGCGCAGAAGCTCATAAGGGTCGCGCCCGAACTGCGGGAGCCGCCGCACCTCTTCGGTCGTGATGGCCTTGCTGATGTTGGCGTTCTCGGTCTCCAACCCTTGCGCGACTTGGCCCGTCACCGTGACGGTCTCGGCCACCTCGCCCGTCGTCAGCACCACGTCCACGCCCTGCACGCTCTCGGCGTTGATGGTCACGTTGTCGAAGACGGTCTTCTTGAAGCCCGCCTTCTCGGCGGTCAGCGTGTAGCGACCGGGCGCGAGGTTGCTGAAGCTGTAGAAGCCCTCCTCGCTGCTCGTGGCCTGCTGCGAGCGGTTCGTCTCGGTGTTCGTCAGCGTCAAGCTCGCTTCGGGGACGACGGCCCCCGCCGGGTCTGTGACCGTCCCCTGCACGCCCGCGCGGAACTGCGCGTGAGCGGATGCGGCGCAACACAAAATGAGCAGCGCGAGCACGGACGCGCGGCTGATGGTTGTGGAAGTTCTCTTCATGGACTTGTGGCCTTCCTGAGCGTCATCGGCGCAGCTTGCGGGCCGCGCTCAAAACATCCCGTTGAGGTGAAAAAGTGGGCGCACCAGACACTCGCAACCAGTGATGCGTCCCGCGACTTTGTTGGTGTTCGCGGACTGGAAAGACAGAGCCGGTGACTCTCGGGGGGATCGTCAGCTATGTGTGTGTTGCTCGTTGAGAAACAAATAACACTCGCCACGCTTTTTTTCAATGGAAATCTTCGACAAGCCTTTGGTATCTTAGTCCCGTCCAAGCAAGTCAATCTCAGACGACCAACAGTAGTTCGCCGGGAACCCCTCTCGAATGAGTCGGGGCGGTCTTTCGGGAAGGCCGCCGACCCGGCACGCCGTCGAAAACGCCCGCGGAAAAATAAAGGAGCTGAACTGTGATGCGAGACTTGAGAAGGTTTGTGTTCTTCGTGTTGGCGGCCTGTGCGCTGTCGGCGGCGGGCGCGTGCGTGAGCGCGCCGGAGCAGGGCGGCGGCGCGTCGGGGACGGGCGGCAACGCCTGGAAGAGCGGCCCCGTGCGCATCGGCTTCTCGATGGACACGCTCAAGGAGGAGCGCTGGCAGCGCGACAAGGCTCTGGTCGAGCAGCGGGCCAAAGAGGTCGGGGCGAGCGTTGAAGTGCAGGTCGCCAACGGCGACGACGCGGCGCAGACCAAGCAGTGCGAGAACATGCTGACGAGCGGCGTCAACGTCCTTATCGTCGCCCCGCACAACGGCGAGATCGCCGCTTCAATCGTCGAGGCCGCGCACCGGCAGGGCGTGCCCGTCATCGCTTACGACCGTCTCATCAAGAACTCGGACGTTGACCTCTACGTCTCGCATCAGGTCGAGAAGATGGGCGAGATGCAGGCCGAGTACGCCCTCAAGCGCGTGCCCAAAGGCAACTACATCCTCATCGGCGGAGCGCCCACCGACAACAACGCCCTGCTCCTGCGCAAAGGGCAGATGAACATCCTCAAGCCGGCGGTTGACCGGGGCGACGTGAAGGTCATCTCCGACCAGTTTGCGAAGGAGTGGAAGCCGGAGGAGGCGATGCGCATCACGGAGGACGCGCTGACGCGGACGAACAACGACATACAGGCCGTCGTCGCCTCGAACGACGGGACGGCAGGCGGCGCGATCTCGGCGCTCGAAGCGGCGAAGCTCGGCGGCGGCAAGGTGCTCGTCACGGGTCAGGACGCGCAGCTCGACGCCATCCAGCGCATCGCCGAGGGCCGCCAGACGATGACCATCTACAAGCCCATCCAGCCGCTCGCCTTCAGCGCCGTGGACAACGCCATCAAGCTCGCGAAGAAAGAGACCATCAGCGCCGCCGACCGCATCAACAACGGTAAGATAGACGTGCCCGCCATCCTCCAAGAGCCGATGGCCGTGGACAAAGACAACCTCATGAGCACCGTCGTCAAAGACGGCTACCACCCCTTAGAGAAGGTTTACGAAAAAGTCCCCCGCGACCAGTGGCCGAAAGCACAGGCTCAAAGCTCAAGGCTCAAGGCTCAAAGTCCGATCTTTGCTTTGAGCCTCGGCCTGCTCGTTCTCGCCTTCAAACTCTGAGCTTCCGACTTCGAGCTTTGAACTATGTCCTTAATGGAGATGCGCGGGATTACGAAGACGTTTCCGGGCGTGCGCGCGCTCGACGGCGTCTCGTTCGACCTGCGTCGCGGAGAGTTGCACGCGCTCGTAGGCGAGAACGGCGCGGGCAAGTCCACTCTGATGAAGGTCTTGGGCGGCGTCTATCCGCACGGGAGTTACGGCGGCGAGATTCTGATTGACGGGGAGGTGCGGCGCTTCCAGAGCGTCCGCGAGGCCGAGGCCGCAGGCATCGCCGTCATCTTTCAGGAACTCTCGCTGATTAAAGACCTGAGCATCGGCGAGAACATCTTCATGGGTCGCGCGCCGCGCCGCTTCGGCGTCATTCGCTGGGAGGAGTTGTACAGCCGCGCGCAGAAGCTCCTCGATGAGTTGCGCCTGCCGCTCGACCCGCGCACGCCCGTCGGGCAGCTCGGCATCGGGCAGCAGCAGTTGGTCGAGATTGCGAAGGCGCTCTCGCAGGAGGCGCGCATCCTCGTCCTCGACGAGCCGACCGCCGCGCTCACCGACGCCGAGGTCGAGACGCTCTTCCGAATCCTCACCTCCTTGCGCAAGCGCGGCGTCGGCATGGTCTATATCTCGCACAAGCTCGGCGAGGTCTTCCGCATGAGCGACCGCATCACTGTCCTGCGCGACGGGCGGACGGTCGGGACGGAGAGAACGTCGGAACTGGACGAGGCCCGTGTCATCGCGCGGATGGTGGGCCGCGAGGTCGGCGACATCTTCCCCGAAGCGTCGCACGAGCGCGGCGCGACCGTCTTTGAAGTCCGCGACATGCGCGTCGAAGACCCGAACGTGCGCGGCAAGATGCTCGTGGACGGCGTGAGCTTCTCGGTGCGTAAGGGCGAGGTCTTAGGGGTCGCGGGGCTCATGGGCGCGGGGCGGAGCGACCTCCTGATGGCCGTCTTCGGCGCGCACGTGGGGCGGACGAGCGGCGAGGTCTATGTCGAGGGCGAGCGCGTCGAGATTAAGCGACCGTCGGACGCGATTCGCAAAGGCATCGGCTTCGTGACGGAAGACCGGAAGCGCTTCGGCCTCGTCCTCGAACAGACGATTCTCAACAACATGACGCTCGCGGGCTTGCGCCGCCTGTCGGGGCAGTTCTTCACCAACGTCGAGTCGGAGGCCGCCGCCGGAGAGCGCGCGATGAAGGACTTGCACGTCAAGGCCAACTCGGTCTTCACCGTCGCGGGGACGCTCTCAGGCGGCAACCAGCAGAAGGTCGTGCTGGCGAAGTGGCTGCTGACGAACCCGAAGGTGCTCTTCTTAGACGAGCCGACGCGCGGGATTGACGTAGGCGCGAAGCAGGAGATTTACGGCCACATCAACCGGCTCGCCGGGGAAGGGCTCGCCATCGTCTTAGTCTCTTCGGAGTTGCCGGAAGTGCTCGGCCTCTCCGACCGCGTCCTCGTCCTCCACGAAGGCCGCGTGACCGGCGAGTTCAAACGCGCCGAAGCGACGCCCGAAGCCGTCATGGCGTGCGCCACGGGCCACGGCTTGAGGGCCGTCGAAGCAAATCCAAGCGGAGGTCGAAGATGAGCCATCAAGGTAACGAGCCCGCGACCGACCGGCCTCCGGTGACGGCGGACGTGTCGCCGCCGGACGCGGTGTTGGAGGACGTAGGCACGCGCCAGTGGCGCATCGCGGGCCTGCGCCTGAACGCTTCGTCGCTGCGAGCCTACACGATGCTCTTTGCGCTCATCGCCATCTGGCTCTTCTTCCAGTGGGCGACGGAGGGGATTTTCCTCGGCCCGCGCAACTTCTCGAACCTCTTCAAGCAGATGGCGGTGACGGGCGTGCTCGCGGTGGGGATGCTTTTGGTCATCGTCGCGGGGCAGATTGACCTGTCGGTCGGGTCGGTCGTGGGGCTCGCGGGCGGCGTCGCGGCGATGACGCAAGGGTGGGGGCTCGTGCCCTCGCTCGCGTCGGCCATTGTGATCGGCATCGTCATCGGCGCGGTGCAGGGGGGCTTGGTCGCTTACGCGAACATCCCGGCCTTCATCGTCACGCTGGGAGGGATGCTCGCGTGGCGCGGGGTGATTCTGAGATGGAGCGAGGGCGCGACGATTCCGGTGCGCCTGCCTTTCTTCAGGTCGCTCGGCATTGACTTCGTTGCGCCGATCATCGGGCTCGCGCTGGCGGTCTTGGCGGTCGCGGCGCTCATCTGGCTGACGCTCAGGCGCGCGGCGCTGAGGCGTCATCACGGGCTTCCGGCGCAGGGCATCCCGGCGTCCATCGCGCGCGTCGCCGTCCCGGCGCTGCTCTTCTTCGCCTTCGTCTATATGATGAACACGCAGGGCGGCGTGCCCATCCCGGTCGTCGTGCTGCTCGCGGTCGCGCTCGCGGGCGCGTTCCTGACGCAGAACACGACCTTCGGTCGCTACCTCTACGCCATCGGCGGCAACCCGGACGCGGCGCGGCTTTCGGGCATCAACCTACGGCGGCAAATCCTCCTCTCCTTCTGCCTGCTCGGCACGCTCGTCGGCGTCGCTTCGCTGTTGCACACGGCGCGCGTGGGGAGCGCCTCGCCGGACGCGGGGACGTGGATGGAGTTGGACGCCATCGCGGCGTGCGTCATCGGCGGGACGAGTCTGATGGGCGGGCGCGGGACGGTCGTCGGCGCGATGCTCGGCGCGCTGATTATGGCGAGCCTCGACAACGGCATGTCTCTGGAGAACGTGCAGAACTCCACGCAGTACATCATCAAGGGCGTGGTGCTCGTCGCGGCGGTCGGCTTCGACATGCTCGGTCGGCGCAAGGGGTAAGGCGGGTGAAGGTCGGCCATCGTCGAGTCTCTGTCGGCGAGCCGGAAGGTTCGCCGACAGAGACTCGAAATTTTAGGCGTGCAAGATGAAGAGGAAACTTTCGGCGCTCCCGATGCTTCTGGCCTGCTCGATGCTCCTCGCGTCGGCGTCGTCGCCGCGCGCGCAGACGGTCGGGAACAACCTCGCGCCGGGCGCTCCGGGCCGAGACGCGCGTTGGGAGAGCGCGGGGAAGACGGCGGTCGGCACTTCCAACACGCTCGAATCCAAAGTCTGGTTCACGCTCCGCGCGGGCGTCATGACCGAGGTCTATTACCCGACCGTGGACGTAGGGAACACGCGCGTGCTGGAGTTCGCCGTGACCCCTTGCGCCTCCGGCGACAAGGCGCTCTTGACCGAAAGCGAAGACACCACGCACCGGCTCGAAGTGCTCGACGAGCACGCGCTCTCGTTCCGGCAGGTGAACAAGTCGAAGGACGACGTGTTCACCATCATCAAGACCTACACGGTCGACCCGGAGCGGAGCACGATTCTCGTCAACGTCGAATTTCAGAGCGGCTGCCGTGGGGTGCAAGAACTCTTCGTCTATTACGACCCTTCGCTCAACAACAGCGGGATGCACGACTCGGCTTGGACGGAGGGCGACGCGCTCCTGGCCTCGGACGCCGACAAGGCTTCGGCGCTCGTCGTCGGCGGCGGAATCGGCGACGCGACCAACGGCTACTTCGGGACGAGCGACGGGTTGACGCAGATGCGCCGCAGGCCCGCGCGCCCTGAGCGCTACGCGCGCGCGGCGGACGGCAACGTCGTGCAGTTCGCCTCCGTCCGGCAACCGACACGGCCCTTCACCGTCGCGCTCGGCTTCGGGCGCGAGCCGGACGAGGCTCTGAAGAACGCGCGCGCCTCTCTCGCCAAAGGCTTCGCGCGCGCCCGCGCCGAATATGAAGAAGGCTGGCACGAGTACGTGAAGACGCTGCGCCGCGTCGAGCCGAAGTACCAGCGGCAGTTCGACATGGCCGCGATGGTCTTGAAGGCGCACGAGGACAAGACTTTTCGCGGCGCGATGATCGCCTCTTTGAGCGTGCCGTGGGGCGGCGGCGCGAGCGCGAACGAGCCGAACGTCGGCGGCTATCATCTCGTCTGGGCGCGCGACTTGTATCAGGTGGCGACGGCCTTCCACGCGCTCGGCGATAAGGCTTCGGCAGACCGCGCGCTCGATTATCTGTTCCGCGTCCAGCAGAAGCCGGACGGCAGCTTCCCGCAGAACTCCTGGCTCGACGGTCGGCCCTTCTGGGGCTCGCTTCAGTTGGATGAGGTCGCCTACCCGCTCGTCCTCGCCTACCAACTGGGGCGCACCGACAACGAGACTTGGACGAAGCACATTCGCCCCGCCGCCGACTTCATCGTCCAGCGCGGCCCCTACACGCCGCAGGAGCGCTGGGAGGAGGAGTCGGGCTACTCGCCCTCGACCATCGCGGCGGAGATCGCGGGCCTCGTCTGCGCCGCCGAGATCGCGCGGCGCAACGGCGACGAAGCCTCGGCGCACGTCTATCGCGCCGCCGCCGACGACTGGACGCGACGCGTCGAAGCGTGGACGGCGACGACGACGGGGCCGCACGGCGACAAAAATTATTATCTCCGCATCACCGAGAACGAAGACCCGAACGACGGCGAGCCGCGCGAGCTGAACAACGGCGCGGGCACGTTCGACGAGCGTCAGATCGTAGATGCGGGCTTCCTCGAACTCGTCCGCCTCGGCGTCAAGAGCCCGCGCGACCCGCTCATCTCGAAGTCGCTCGCCGTCATTGATCAGCTCATTAAAGTCGAGACGCCGAACGGCGCTTCCTTCTACCGCTACAACCACGACGGCTACGGCGAGATGGACGACGGACGCCCGTGGAACTGGGACGGCAAGTACACGGGGAAGGGAAGACTGTGGGCTCTTCTGGCCGGGGAGCGCGGGCAGTACGAACTGGCGCGCGGCGAGCGCGAGGCGGCGGCGCGCAGGCTCGAAGCGATGCAGGATTTCGCCAACGAGGGCTTGATGATTCCCGAACAGGTCTGGGACTTGCCGCAAAGCCCCGCGCCCGATTTGAAGTTCGGTGAGGGGACGGGCTCGGCCACGCCGCTCGCATGGTCAATGGCGCAGTTCATTCGCCTCGCCGCGAACTTGCAGGAGGGGCGCAACCTCGACACGCCCGACCTCGTCGCCGCGCGTTACGTGTCGAAGCCTCCGCCCGCGCAAAGTTCGAGCGACTTCAACGTCCCGGCGGAAGCCGTCCTCTCGCGCATGGAGGCCGGTCAGACCTTCCGCGTGCGCGGGCGCGTGCCGCCGAAGTCGCGCGCCTTCGCCCTCTACAACGAAGAGCGGCGCGAGTTGCAGACCGACGCGCGCGGCGCTTACGAGTTCGACGTGGAAGTCGTGCGCGGCGAGTCCTCCGTCCTCGTCGGCACGCTCACGCCCACGGGCGCAACCTCCTTCCACCGCGCGCGCGTGCGCGGCCTCACCGCCGAAGAGAAGCGGAAGGCCGAACTCGAAGACCTCAATCCGAAACTTATGGAACGTGTCAAGACGGCGACGCGCTCGCCTCTGGTCGAAGGCGAGGAGGTGACTTTCATCTATCGCGGCGCGGCGAAGAGAGTCGAAGTGGTCGGAGACTTCACGGGCTGGGGCTTGAAGTCACACGTGCTGCGCGAAGCGCCGGGCGCGGGCGCGAAGTCCTACACGCTTCGCTTCCCGAAGGGCTCGCGCGTCGAGTACAAGCTCATCGCCGACGGCGAGTGGATGCTCGACCCGCTCAACCCGGACAGGAATGACAACGGCGTCGGCGGCGAAAACTCCTTCTTCACGACGCCGGGTTACAGCCCGCCCGCCTACGTGCTGGGGCGGGCGGGCAACGCGCTGCCGCAGGTGGTTGATTTGAAGGACGCGGGCGCGGGCGGCCCGGCCCAACTCAAGACCATCCCGCAGACCCTCTTGACCATCGCGCGCCGTCAGGCAAACGACGCGGCGAGTAAGTCCGGCCTCGTCGTGCTCGACGAACTCGACAGCCGCGTCCTCGGAGGCAAGCGCAAAATCTCGATCTACCTGCCGAGCGTTTACCTGCGCGAAGAGCGAGACAGGTATCCGGTGTTGTACGTGCAGGACGGCACGGAATATCTCCGCCGCGCCTCAGCCGTGGCGGCAGCCGAACACCTCGTCTCGACTCGGAGGCTCAAGCCGTTCGTCATCGTCTTCGTTGATCCGCTCGACCGGATGAAAGAGTACTGGGCCGACGACCGCTTCGCCGACTTCATGGCGCAGGAACTCGTGCCCTACATTGACAGCCGCTACCGCACCCACGCCGCGCGCGACCGCCGCGCACTGCTCGGCGCGAGCCTCGGCGGCGTCATCTCCGTCTGGACGGCGCTCCGTCACCCTGAAGTCTTCGCCCGCGTCGGCGGCCAGTCCACGGCCTTCTGGATTGACGACGAGCGCGTCGTCACGGCCCTCTCCGCGCTCGACGAAGCCGCACGGCGCAAGCATCCCTTGCGCTTCTACTTCGACACGGGCCGCCTCGAATCCGCCCTCGACGCCAACCGCCGCGTCCGAGTCATGCTCGCCGCCAAAGGCTACCCCGTCACCTACCGCGAGACCGAAGCCGGACACAACTACACCACTTGGCGCGACCGCCTCGCCGACGCTTTCACGGCCCTGTGGAGCGATTAATAAATCAGAGGTAATGCCGAGGAGCGTTAATCATCTTCTTTAGGTAGGGCATTTAGTCAAGAGGCACGTAATCCCAACGCCCTCCGTTCTTCAGATAAGACACCGTGGCTTCGCTGACTCCGTGGTAACGGGCAATCTCATACTGGCGTAAGTCACACTTGCCGTCCTCCTTGTCCTGAAGCATCTGTTTGATAGATTTGACTTGCGCGCGCGTCAACTTCGCTTTGCCGTTCGACTCGCCGTACATCCTCGAAGCGCGTCCCCTCCGAGCCATATCAGCCGCATTCTCTTGCGCCGTGCCCTGATACAAGTGTGCCGGGTTTACGCAGCGCCGCACGTCGCACGTGTGGAGCACCATCAGCGTAGGATTGATGCGACCATGTTCCAGAAAATACGACACTCGGTGAGACCGGAAGGTCTGCCCGTTTATCGAAATAACTCCATATCCGGTTTGCTTCCGGACATGGCCTGTCCATCTCCAGCACGCGCCGGGGCCGCCGGACATGTCAACGTACAGCCAGAATCTATTTATTTGTGTGAGGTGAAGCTTGGGAATGTACTTCGCCATCTCTCGTTTCTTTCGGGATTGAGAGAGGGTGAAATGCCCACTGCAGGATTTGAACCTGCGGCATCACGCGTGTGAAGCGTGCGCTCTACCACTGAGCTAAGTGGGCGAGAGCTTTTTGATAACGCAGAATGCTAACAAAGCGCGCGAGCGGGCGTCAAGCGAGTGGTTCGCCGGACGCCCGCGCGCGTGTGTTGAGTTCGGAGGAGATGCTTTTTAGCCGCCGCCGACGGGCGGGTCTTCGGCGGAGGCGGGCTTCTCCTGGTTGGACGTGGGAGTGCCCACGTCGGAGCCGATGTAGAAGAAGCGCGTGCCGGTGGCCGTGAGGCCCGTGGGCTTCTGCGGGTTGGCGTTGGCGTGGAATTCGGGCGGCTGCGTGCCCGACTTGGGCGTCAGCGTGATGGAGTAGATGTAGCCATCCACGACGGGCGAGTCGCCCCCGAAGCGCTTGTCGAGGTAGCCTCCGGTCGCCAGCTCGTCGAGCGTGCCGTAGCCCGCACGGTTCTTGGTGTTGTAGTAGGTCACTTCGGCGGTGGCGATGCGCTGGAGGTGGCTGATGGCCGCGCCCTCGTTGGTCGCGCGGACGCTCGATTGCCACGCCGGGATGCCGATGGCGACGAGGATGCCAATGATCGAGATGACGATCATCAGCTCGACGAGCGAAAACCCGCGCGCCCCGCTCTTTTTTAATCTCTGTTTCTGGAAATGATTCATCTTAAAACCTCGCTGGTTGTCAGTACACGGACGAAATGCGTCTAAGTTCCACGAATCCGTTTCGGCCCTTTGATGCTTGGTCGTGGGGACGACGTTTCCGGCGGGGTTGGATTTTACTACACGGCGGAGGTTGAAGTCACACGGCAGCGCCCCGGCGGCGGGCGGGCCGAGAAAGCGCGTGCGGACGCGCGCCCGAACGGGTAGAATGGCGCGCGGGCGAGCAATCTATGAGGAACTTTCAAACCGCGAACGGGGAGGGCGTGCTGGCGGCGGCGGAGGCCGCCGAGCGCGTCTCGGACTTGCAGCGCGCCATCGAGCGCGTCATCAAGGGGAAGTCCGAGGCCGTCCGCATGGCGCTCGTCACGCTCCTCGCCGGAGGCCACCTGCTCGTCGAGGACGTGCCCGGCGTCGGGAAGACGACGCTCGCGCAGGCGCTCGCGCGCGCCATTGATTGCGCCTTTCAGCGCATCCAGTTCACCTCGGACTTGCTGCCCTCGGATGTCATCGGGCTCTCGGTCTATGACGAGCGCACGGGCGGTTTCGAGTTCAAGCCCGGCCCTATCTTCGCCAACGTCGTCCTTGCCGACGAGATCAACCGCACCACGCCGAAGACGCAATCGGCGCTGCTCGAAGCGATGGCCGAGGGGCACGTCACGGTCGAGGGCGTGACGCACCCTCTGCGCGCGCCCTTCATGGTCGTCGCCACGCAGAACCCCATCGAGCACCACGGGACGTACCCGCTGCCGGAATCGCAGGTTGACCGCTTCATGCTCCGGCTGCGAATCGGCTATCCGGCCTTCGAGGTCGAGAAGGAAGTCCTGCGCGACCGCGAGCGCGGCGACCCGCTCGACGGCCTCACGCCGGTCATGAGCGCCGAGGACGTGGAGGACTTGCAGCGGAGCGTGCAGACCGTCTCGGTGGACGACTCGCTCGTGGACTACCTGATGCGGGTCGTCGCGGCGACGCGCGACTCGGAGATGCTCGACTTGGGCGTGAGCCCGCGCGGCACGCTCGCGCTCTTCCGCGCCGCGCAAGCGCTCGCCCTCACCGAGGGGCGCGACTACTGCGTGCCCGACGACATCAAGCGGCTCATCCCCCCCGTCTTCGCCCATCGCCTCGTCGTCAACTCGCGCTTCTCCTCCTCCTTCCACCGCCGCAGCGAGGAGGCCGAGTCCGCCCTCCGCGAGATTATGAAGACGGTCAGCGTGCCGATTTAGAGAGCCGTGAGCGGTCGGCAGTAAGCAGTTAAATAAAGTCGAGATTTCAAATTTGAAATCTCGAATCTGAAATTGCTTTTACCGCTCACCGCTCACTGCTCGCTTCATTATCAAGATGTCATGGTGGGATAAGTCGAAAAGGTGGCGGAGGCCGTTGGTGAGCGGGCTGCTCGTGCTGGGCGGCGTGTGCGCGGCGTTGGTGACGTTGGCAGCGCGGCGGGGCGGCGACTGGGAGTTGGCGCGGCTGGGGGCGATCTCTTCGCTGGTGTTCGCGGCGCTGATCGTGCTCTTCGTCGTGCCGCCTCTGGCGCGCTCGGCGCGGGCCGAGGCCGCGCGGCTCGACCTGCCGTTCCAGTTGACGACGGGCGGGCTCATCTTCCTCTGCGTTTACGGGACGGTCGCCTTCGCCGCTTGGAACACGGGGAACAACCTTCTGTTCCTCGTCTTCTCGATTCTGACCTCGGCGCTCTTCGTGGCCTGGTCGGCGGGGCGGGCTTCCCTGCGCGACCTCGTCGTCTCGGCCCGCTTCCCCGACCACATCTTCGCCGGAGAGCCCGCGCCCGTCATCGTCACCGTCCACAACACGAAGCGGGTGCTGCCCTCGTTCTCGGTCGTCGTCGAGTCGCGGAGCCGCGCCGAAGCGCCGGGCGGCGGGCGCGTCTTCCGCTGGAAGCGACCGCGCCAGCGCAAGCGCGTGCTCGCCTATTTCATGTACGTCCCGCACGGCGCGCGCGTCGAGCAGCGCGTCGAGCAGACCTTTGAAGAGCGCGGCCACGCCCTCGTCACCGGCTTCGAGATTTCGACCCGCTTCCCGTTCGGCTTCTTCCGCCTCCGCCGACGCCTGCGTGCGCGCGACGTGGAGATCGTCGTCTATCCGAAGCTCGAAGTGGCGAGCGACGAGCTGCACCTCCTGCCGATTGACGCGGGGCAGATGCCGAGCCGGAGAAGCGGCGCGGGCACAGACCTCCATTCCTTGCGCGAGTATCAGCCGCAGGACGACATGCGGCACATTGACTGGAAGGCGACGGCGCGGCAACGGCGGCTGATGGTGCGCGAGTTCACGGCGGACGACGAGCGGCGCGTCCATCTCGTGCTCGACACCTTCGTCGGGGGCCGCGCCGAGAGAGGCTCGGAGGCGGAGGCGGAACTGGCCGCGCGCTTCGAGCAGGGCGTGACGCAGACCGCCACGCTCGCCGCGCACTTCACGGACGAGGGCGCGGAGTTGCGCCTGACGCTCGGCGACGAGACGGGCAAGTACGGCGCGGGCCGCGAACACCTCTATCAATCCTTGCGCCGCCTCGCGCTCGTCGCGCCGCGCCGCGAGCCCTCCGACCCGCAGCGCCGGGCGGAGTTCTGGCAGCGCATCGCGCCCTCTTCACCGGCGGCGGGCTACGTCATCCTCCTCACCGCCGCCGCCCCCGGCAGCATCCCCGCCAACCTCTGGCGCAAGTCCCACGTCATCCACCTTTGATTCCGGCGCGCTCTCTGGCGAACGAAAGCACGCCGGAAGCTCGTTTCGTCACGCCTGCCTGCGGCTCGTCACGCGGATTCGCGGCCCGTCACAATTCGCTTGCGCGCGCCGGAGCTTTGCCGCACACTCCCGGCGCGTTGAGACACGCTCTGAGATAGAGGCCGAGATGATTCCAAAAATACTGAGGCTTCAGTCCCTTGAAAAGTACAGAGACTTCGGCGCGCTGTTTCTGCGCCTCGTCGTCGGCGCGTTCCTCGTTTACGGCACGCAGGACAACGTCTTCAGCTTCGCGCGGATGAAGGAGTTCGAGCACTTCCTCGCGGCGCGGGGCGTGCCGGTGCCTCTGCTCGCGGCCTTCGTCTCGGCCTACGCGCAATTCGTCTG
The DNA here is from genome assembly GCA_035761505.1 of Pyrinomonadaceae bacterium. Lineage (GTDB taxonomy): Bacteria > Acidobacteriota > Blastocatellia > Pyrinomonadales > Pyrinomonadaceae > JAIVJM01. The sequence continues at coordinate 1,641 of DASTQX010000272.1, read as the reverse complement.
CGGCATCCTCTTCATATTCGGCGCGGCGACGCGCGCGGCTGCCGTGGTGATGATTATCAACTTCGTCGCGGCCCTCCTCATCGCGCACCGGGGCGACAGTTTTCAAGGGATGCTGGCGGCGCTGATGATGCTCGCCTCGGCCTTCTTCTTCCTCCTGCACGGGGCGGGGAAGCCTTCGGTTGACGAAGGGTTGGGAACGAGCCGGAGGCCGTGACATTCTTAACACTCTTCGACTCGCCGCGCGAAACGCTGCGGTCGAAAAGCTAAACCTATCTCTGGCGTTAAAATCCGCGGAGCGTTAAAATACGCGCGTCGAAATCCCCCTTCGGTACAATTTGCGGCAAGGCGCAACGGAGCCCTCGCTCAAAGTCTCGACGAAGCTGAAGCGGCAGGTTGCTCACGGCTTGAAACATTCTTGACACTTTAATTTGCCAAAGTGTTTGGGTCGTCCGTTCATCCGTTGGGCGGCGGGCGCAGGAGGCGGTGCTGCGGAGGAAATTTTTGGTTCAAGCAAGAAACAACGTGAAGACGGCGGGGGAAGATTTGCGGCGCGGCGGTTTCGGCGCTGACGTGCAAGACCTCGCGCCGCACTCGGACTGGCGCGGGACGCTGGAATCCGAGCACTTCGTCCAGTTCTATGAGGAGGACGAATACCTTCTCGACTCGCTGAGCGGCTTCGTCGGGACGGGGCTCGGCGAGGGCGACGGCTGCGTCGTCGTGGCGACCGCCGAGCACCGCGAAGGGCTCGAAGCGCGCCTCCGCGCCTACGGGATTGACTTGGATGAGGCCGCCGCTTCGGGGCAGTATCTCGCGCTCGACGCCGGAGAGGTGCTGTCGAAATTCATGCTCGCGGGGAAGCCGGAGCCGGGGCTCTTCTCGGAGGTCGTCGGCGGCATCGTCCGGCGCGCGGCGGCGGGCCGCCCGCGCCTGCGCATCTTCGGCGAGATGGTCGCGCTCCTCTGGGCCGAAGGCAATCACGACGCCGCCATCCGCCTCGAAGGTCTGTGGAACGAACTCCACCAGAGCAACGACTTCATGCTCTTCTGCGCCTACCCGATTCACGGCTTCGGCGGCGAACTGCTCGCGGGGGGCTTGGGCGACGTGTGCACGGCGCACTCGCGCGTCATCCCGGCGGAGAGCTACACCTCGCTCCCCAGCCCGGACGAGCGGCTCCGCACCATCATCAAGTTGCAGCAGAAGGCGCGGACGCTCCAAGCCGAAATCGCCGAGCGGAAGCACGCAGAAGAAGCGCTCCGCCGCCTGCTCGAAGAGTACCAGCAGCTTCTTGCGCGCGAGCAGATCGCGCGGGGCGAGGCCGAGAACGCCAACCGCTTGAAGGACGAATTTCTGGCGACCGTCTCGCACGAGTTGCGGACGCCCCTGAACGCGATCATCGGGTGGGCGCACATGATTCGCAACGCGCGGCTCGACGAGACGACCGTGGCGCGCGCCGTCGAAACCATCGAGCGCAACGCGAAGTCGCAGGCGCAGCTCGTCGAAGACCTCCTCGACGTGTCGCGCGTCGTGACGGGCAAACTCCGCCTCAACATCGAGCCGGTGGACGCCGCCTCGGTCATCAACGCGGCGATTGACTCGGTGCAACTTGCGGCGGAGTCCAAAGGCATCCGTCTGGCGGTGACG
>DASTQX010000271.1:0-1600 GCA_035761505.1 Pyrinomonadaceae bacterium | reverse complement strand
GGTTAACCTTTCGACCGTCGAAGTGCTCGTCTTGGACGAAGCAGACCGGATGCTCGACATGGGCTTCTGGCCTTCGATCAAGCGGATTCTGAACGTCCTGCCGAACGAGCGGCAGACTTTGCTCTTCTCGGCGACGATGTCTTCGGCCATCGAGGAGATCGCGCGCAAGACGATGCGCCAGCCGCAGATGGTCGAAGTGAGCCAGCGCGGGAGCGCCGCCGTGACCGTCGAGCAGACGGCCTACCCGGTCGCCACCGAGTCGAAGACGGCTCTGCTCCTCGACCTCCTGGAGCGCGAGCGTTTCGAGCGCGTGCTGGTCTTTACGCGCACGCGGCGCGGGGCCGAAAGGCTCTCGCACATCCTCGAAGCGCGCGAGCACAGGGTCAACCGCATCCACGCCGACCGCACGCAGCCGCAGCGCGAGGCCGCTCTGCGCGGCTTCAAGGACGGTGACACGCGCGTGCTGGTCGCCACCGACATCGCGGCGCGCGGCATTGACGTTGATTCCATCTCGCACGTTATCAACTACGACGTGCCCGCCGCGCCCGAAGACTACGTGCACCGCATCGGTCGCACGGGCCGTGCGGGGCTCAAGGGCCGCGCCATCACGCTCGTGACGCCCGTGGACGAAACCTCCATGCGCGCCATCGAGAGGTTGACGGGCCAAGCGGTCGAGCGCGTCGTGCTGCCCGCCTTCGGCGGCGAGAAGGCTTCGGCCACCGCCGCGGGCGCGAACAAGCCTTTCTCGGCTGCGCGTCGTCCGAGCGCCGTCGGTCGCCGCTCGTTCCGCCCGCGCCGCGCGAGCAGGTAAGTGAAGTTGGTTCGGAGTCGGACTTAAAATCCCCGCGCGGCGGCGTCAGTCGTCGCGCGGGGGACACCACTGACGAGGGAGAGACGGATTGTCAAAAGAAGATTTAATACCTGCCATGGGGCTCATCGTTGACAAGCAGCCCAACGCGTTCTTCAAAGTGCAGATCGAGGGCAGCGAGCATATCGTGCTCGCGCAGATTTCGGGGAAGATGCGGAAGAACCGCATCCGCATCCTCGTGGGCGACCGCGTGAGCGTCGAGATGTCGCCATACGACCTGACGAGGGGTCGGATCACCTACAGGTACAAGTAAGAAGCATTAAAGAAGGAGTTGTCCCGTGGAGAAGCTGGAGAAGCAGACATACACCGTCGGCGAGCGCGTCGAGAAGATGTGCGACGTGTGCGCCGAGGAGCGCGGCCACGTCGTCGTGTCCGTCACCAAGCGCGGCCAAATCTCGCGCGTGAGCTGCCCGAAGTGCGGCACGCGCAGCACCTTCAAGAGCGGGAAGAGCACCGCGGGGCCGCGCACTTCCGCGCAGCCCGGCGCGCCCTACGACTGGACGCGCACCTACCGCACGGGCCAGACGATGCTCCACCCGACCTACGGGATGGGCGAAGTCACCGCCGTTATCGAGCCGCAGAAGATTGACGTGCTCTTCTCCGACCGGATGCGCCGACTCATCCACGCGCGCGTTCAGGCGTAAGCCCTCCCGAAGCTCCGCGAAGGGGCGGCAGGGAGCAGCCCGGCCCTTCGGGGCGGGGCAGAGAAGAGTGTAGATAGACGAGAGCCCC
>DASTQX010000270.1:0-18660 GCA_035761505.1 Pyrinomonadaceae bacterium | reverse complement strand
CGCCGAGCAGCTCTCGACGCGGCTCGTGGCGCGCGGCCACGAAGTCACCGTCTATTGCCGCGCGCACTACGTCTCGCCCCGCCAGATTGAGTTCAAGGGCGTCCGCCTCAAGGTGCTCCCGACCATCCGCCATAAGTATTTCGACACCGTAGTTCATGCCTTCCTCTCAGCCCTGCACGCCTCCGCCGCCGGGCGCTTCGACGCCGCGCTCATCTGCAACGCCGCCAACGCGCCCATCACGCCGCTCCTGCGCGCGGCGGGAACGCCCGTCGCCATCAACGTTGACGGCCTCGAACACAAGCGGCGGAAGTGGAACTGGCTCGGCAAGAACTACTACCGCGTGGCCGAGCGTCTGGCGGTCTGGTTGCCGAACCTGACGGTCACGGACGCGCGCGTCATACAGGACTATTACGCGGCGCGCTACGACGCGCCCACGACGATGATCGCCTACGGCGCGGAGGTCGAGCGCCGCCTCGACCGCGCGGCGGTGCGCGCGTGGGGAGTGGAGCCGAACCGCTACGTGCTCTACGTCTCTCGCCTCGAACCCGAAAACAACGCGGCGATGGTCATCGAAGCCTTCAAGCGCGTCCGCACCCCGCACCGCCTGCTCGTCGTCGGCGATGCGCCTTACGCGCACGAATACATCCGCGAGTTGCGCGCCCTCGCGCGCCGCGACCGGCGCATCATCTTCACCGGCTTCGTCTTCGGCGACGCGTACCGCGCCTTGCAGCAGAACGCTTACTGCTACGTCCACGCGACCGAAGTCGGCGGCACGCACCCGGCTCTGCTCGAAGCGATGGGCTACGGCAACTGCGTGCTGACGCTCGGCACTCCCGAAAACGTCGAGGCCGTGGGCGACGCCGGAATCCACTACGCCGACACCAAAGACCTCGCGGCGAAACTCCAGCGCGTGCTGCGCGACGGGGCCATCGTCAACCAGTACCGCCAGCGCGCGCAGGCCCGCGTCCGCGAGCGCTACGACTGGGAACACGTCGTCGACCAGTACGAAGACCTCTTCGCCACGATGTCCCGTCAGCCCCTCCCGAACCGCGACGCGCCGACGGCTTCGGCCTCGTCCTCGCCGCGCGTCACCAGCGAAACCGCGCGCGAAGAAGAAGGCGTGCGGAAATAAGTTTGTAGAATTTAGAGCTTCGACGTTCCGCGCGGCGTGCTTCGGATTCAAGCCGCGACGGCGCGCTCGTCCGAGAGCAGAGGGGTGACGGTCTCGGCAATCCTCTCGCCCCACAGCGCGTAGCCTTCGGGCGAGGGGTGACAGCCGTCGGGGCCGAGGTATCGCTTGCTGCCGCCGAGGTACGAGGGGCCGAAGAAGACGCCGGGCCTCGAACGTGCGAGCTTTTTCGTCTCGGCGTCGAAGAGGAGTTTGCGGAGCCAGAGGTAAGTGCGGAGAGGCTGCGGGATGGCCTTCATCCCCCAGACGGGCGGCCCGGCAGTGAGCAGTATCGGCGTCGCGCCAACGCGCGGGCGCAACGCGTCAATCAACTCCGCGAGCGCGTCGGCCCAACCGGCGGGCGAGTAATGCTGGACGAGGCAGTTGCCGCCGAGCCCGACGACGAGCAAGTCCGGGCGTTCTCTCTCGATCTTCGCGGCGTACTTGTCGAGGACGTTCGACGGCGTGACGCCGCCCGCCGCGAACACCGACCAAGAGACCGCCCGCCGCGTCCGCGCCGACAAAGCCTCGGCCAGTTGGCCGCCGAGCGCGAGGTTCCGCTTCGGGATGTCCGACCCGTTGACGGTCGAGTCGCCGACGACCACGACCTTGAGAGGCTCGCCGCCCGCGCCGACCATCCCGCGCCTCGGCCCGCGCGGCGCGGCCCCCTGTTCGTTCCGCCACACGACGCCCTTCAACTGCCGCGCGATGACAGGCCGCAAAGGATTCGTCGCCAGCCTCAAAGTCCACAACAAAGACCCACCCATCTAACGTTCTTCCCCTTGACTCTAATCTCCGCCGTCGGATTTTATTAGCTCGCCGCTTGAGAGGCCAGCGACGACGGGGAAGGGAGACAATCGTTGAACCTTTCGGGCAGTTGTGCAAAACTTCCGCCGGTCTTCAGAAAGCCCTGACCGTCCGAACGCCTCCGAAGCTTAAGCCGCGAACGGGTCACTTCAAAGTGCTCGCAGACACAAGAAAGTCGGCCACAAAATTGACGCCGCTCGGTGCCGCGCTGTTGTTGGCGGCGCTCTCGCTCTTCCGGCCCGCCGGAATCACGGCGCAGCAGCTACCGATCAGGGCTTACACGATTGCCGACGGGCTGGCGCACGACCAAGTTGATCGGATCGTGCAGGACTCGCGCGGCTTCATGTGGTTCTGCACGACCGACGGGCTCTCGCGCTTCGACGGCTACCGCTTCACGAACTACGGCGTGCGCGACGGGCTGCCGTTCGCGCGCGTCAACGACATCATCGAGACGCGGCGCGACGGCATCTACTGGGTCGCCTCAGCCGGTGGCGGCCTGAGCCGCTTCGACCCTTCGGCGGACGCGCGCGCGGTCGCGGAGGCGCGCGGTCGCGGAGGCGACGCGGGCCGGGACGCGCGGCGCATCTTCCAGACTGTTGAGGTCGGCGTCGAGCCGCAGGAGAACATCGTCGAGGCGCTCTACGAAGACCGCGCCGGGAACGTCTGGGCGGGGACGCAAGGCGGGCTCTTCCGCCTCGCGGCGGGGCGCGCGGACGGCAAGTTCGAGCGCGTCGCACTGAACATCCCGACGCGCGAAGACCGCACGGTCGAGGTGCAGGTCGTGCGCGAAGACGCGGAGGGGAGTCTCTGGGTCGGCACGAACATCGGAGTCGTCAGGCGTCTGCCGGACGGGCGGACGCTGCATCATCCTCTCAGGACTTCGCAGGGCACGGACTACGTCTGGACGGCGATGCTCGACCGCGAAGGGCGGCTCTGGCTCGGCCATCAATCGGGCCTCTTGGTCGTCAACCCTCTCCCCGCTTCACACTTCTCGACGGGCGGCGACTCGGCCTCCTGGCAGGTCGTCGGCGCGACGAGCGACGCTCAATCCGGCGAGCAGAAAGAGAGTCTCGTCCTGCCCTCCGCGCCGGGCGAGGCGCGCTGGTTCACGACCGCCGAAGGGCTCGGCCACAACAACGTGCAGGCTCTGCACCAGACGGCGGACGGGCGCGTCTGGGTCGGGACGCGCGGCGGCGGCGTGAGCGTCTTCGACGGCGGGCGCATCCGCGTCCACACGGCGGCGCACGGTCTGAGCAGCCGCGTTAACACCTTGGCCGAAGACCGCGACGGCAACCTCTGGGCCGGGACGCAGACCGACGGCGCTTTAAAGCTCGCGCGCGGCGGCTTCGTCTCCTACGCCGAGGGCGAAGGCTTGGGCCACGCCGACGTGCTCTCCATCTTCGAGGGGCCGGAGGGCGACGTGCGCGCCGTGAGCGGCAAGTGGACGCTCAACTGGTTCGACGGCGAGCGCTTCCGATTCGTCCGCCTCAACCTGCCGAAGCGCATCCTCGATTCGAGTTCCGGTCGCTGGGTCATCATCCAAGACCGCGCGGGCGAGTGGTGGGCGGCGACCGGCGAAGGGCTCTATCGCTTCCCCGCCGTGCGTCGTCTGGAAGAGTTGGCGCACGCGCCGCCCGTCGCCATCTACACGACGCGCGACGGGCTGGCCGACGACAACATCTCGCGGCTCTTCGAGGACTCGCGCGGCGACATCTGGATCGGCTCCTACAACCCGCCCGTCACCCTCACGCGCTGGGAGCGCGCGACCGGCAGCTTCCGCCGCTACACCGAGGCCGACGGCATCCCGCCTTTCAACTGGGCGAACGTCTTCGGCGAAGACCGGGCGGGGAATCTCTGGATCGGGCTGCACAACGGCGGGCTGGCGCGGCGGCGCGGCGAGCGCTTCGAGGTCTTCACGACTTCGGACAAAGTACCGGCGGGCTTCGGTCAGGGATTCTATCTCGACCGCCGTGGACGCCTCTGGGTAGCGATGGGCGGCGGCGGCGCGCGGCTCGACGAGCCCGAAGCCGAAGAGTTGCGGCCCGTCGCCATCGCCGAAGCCGGTGCGCTTTCGAGCAACAACCTCCGCTGCTTCGCGGAAGATGAGTGGGGCCGCATCTACGTCGGGACGGCGCGCGGCGTTGACCGTCTCGACCCGACGGGAGGCCGCGTCAAACACTTCACCACCGCCGACGGGCTCATCAAGAGCGAGGTCATGGCGGCGCTCCGCGACCGCGCGGGCGCGCTCTGGTTCGGCACGCGCGAAGGGCTCTCAAGGCTCGTCCCCGAACCCGAAAGGCCGCCAGCCCCGCCGCCCGTCCTCATCGGCGGCCTCAGCGTCGGCGGCGTCCCACAGCCCGTCTCGGAACTCGGCGAAAGCGTCGTGCCTGAAATCTCTTTAGGGCCGGGGCAGGGACAGATTCAGATAGACTTTTTCGGCCTCAGCTTCTCCGCCGGAGAGGAGCTTCGTTACCAATATTTCTTCGAGGGCATGAGCCGCGATTGGAGCGCGCCGACCGACCAGCGCACCGTCACCGCCAGCCTCTCGCCGGGCAAGTACCGCTTCATGGTTCGCGCCCTGAACTCCGACGGCACGCCGAGCGCCGCGCCCGCGACCGTCACCTTCCGCCTGCTCCCGCCCGTCTGGCAACGCTGGTGGTTCCTGACGCTCGCGGCGCTCGTCGTCGCCGCCGTCATCTACTGGACGAGCCGCCTGCGGACGGCGCGCGCCGTTGCACTGGAACGAGTGCGGACGCGCATCGCCACCGACCTGCACGACGACATCGGCGCGAGCCTGTCGCAGATCGCCATCTTGAGCGAGGTCGTGCGCCACCGCGTCGGCGGCGACGGCCAGAACGGCGAGTCGCCCGTGGCTGAGCCCTTGAACGTCATCGCCGGGACTTCGCGCGAGATGGTGGACTCGATGAGCGACATCGTCTGGGCCATCAACCCGAAGCGCGACCGCCTGAGCGACCTCTCACAGAGGATGCGTCTCTTCGCCAGCGACCTCCTCAGCGCGCGCGACATCTCTCTCCGCTTCCGCGCGCCCGACTCGGCCAAAGACATCACGGTCGGCGCGGACTTGCGCCGCGAGGTCTATCTGATTTTCAAGGAGAGCGTCAACAATCTCGCCAAGCACTCCGGCTGCCGCGAGGCGTCAATCGCCTTCAGCATCGAGGGCCGGCGGCTCGTCGTCCAGATCAGCGACGACGGCAGAGGGTTCGATGTTGAAGCGACGGACGGCGACGGCCACGCCGGGAGCATGGGTGGCCACGGCCTCCAGAGTATCAGGCGGCGGGCCGAAAAACTCGGCGGCACTTACGACGTGCGCTCCGCGCCGGGCGAGGGCACGACCGTCACGCTCAAAGTCCCCGTCAAGATCAAGTCCCGAAGGAGGCTCAAAGGCTTGCGCCGGTTGCTACGTAGATAGGTAGTGACGCGGAAGGGCCGAGCGGTTATGCTGGCCCCGCAAGCCCGACACCGAAGCGGGCGCGAAGGGCCGGAGGGACAATGCTCGAACAGACGACGCACACCAGAACGATGCCACAGCCGAACGCAGAGCAGACCATCAAGGTCGCCATCATCGAAGACCTCCGGCAGATACGCGAGGGGCTGGCGACGCTCATCGAAATGACCCAAGGCTTCCGCTGCACGGGCCGCTTCGGCTCGGTCGAGGAAGCGCTCGCCGGAATCAGCCGCGACGTGCCCGACGTGGTGCTCTCGGACATCGGCCTACCCGGCATGAACGGCATCGAGGGCGTCCGCATCCTCAAGGAGCGTTACCCGCAACTCGTCGTCCTCATGCTCTCGGTCTATGAAGACGACGAGCGCATCTTCGACGCGCTCTGCGCGGGCGCGACCGGCTACCTGCTGAAGAAGACGCCGCCCGCGCGCCTCATCGAGAGCCTGAAGGAAGCCTTCGACGGCGGAGCACCGATGTCGCCCGAAGTCGCGCGCCGCGTCATCACGCTCTTCCGCGACTTCCGCCCGCCGCAGCGCGCCGACTACGACCTGACGCCCCACGAGACGCGCCTCCTCAAACTTCTCGTCGAGGGCCACAACTACAAGACCGCCGCCTTCGAGCTCAACGTCTCGGTCAACACCGTCTCCTTCCACCTCAAAAAGATTTACGAAAAACTCCAAGTCCACTCCAAATCCGAGGCCGTCGCCAAAGCCCTCCGCGACCACCTCGTCAAGTAGATAAAAGCCGTGAGCCGTGACAAATCAACGGTGACAGGAAAGAACAGTCTTTCTCCTTGTCACCGTTGACCTGTCACGGCTTACGGCTTTTCCGTCCCTACCTACTTACGTGGTGACCGGTGGATTGGATGAGCGTATTTTTTGCGCGTTACATAGCGAGGCGCGAAAGAGTCGCCGCCGCCGGGCCGGGGGAAAACGGTAATTCTGAAAGCGGAGGAGAAGAAGAAGATGCAGTTAGTTTACGCCACGGGTCAGCGCGAGAGGGAGTTCAGGATTGCGGGCGCGCGGGAGGAAGTCCCTTCGGGGGCGCGCGTCTATGCGACCTGCACGCAGGAGGCCGCCGTCGAGAACATCGGCGAAGTGACCTTCCAGTCCATGACCGACGACGAGTATTACGAACTCAAGGCGAAGGTGCGCGAGGCCCGCAGCCGCGCCGCCGCCCGGCAGGAGCCCGCGCCCGCCGCGCCGAACCCGCTCCGCCAATTCATCGGAAAGTTGTTCAGTCGCTAAAAGGCGGCGGGCCGTGGGACTGTCTCCCGCGCGGCCTCAAGACGGAATCGAATGAGAAGAACCATGCTGCCATCATTATTCAAAATCTGCTGCCGCCGTCTGGTGGACGAGCTGCGCGGCGCGCAAGGGACGGACGAGGGCGAGACTTTCTTCCTCGGCTTCGACGACGAAGGCTCTCTCTTTTACAAGGTGGGCAACCGGCGCGGCGGGCAGTTGATGAGCGTCTGCACCGAGCCGCTCCTGTTCTGCCCCTTCTGCGGGCAAAGGGTCGCGGACGGCGACGCGTCCGAGGCGGGAAGTCTCGCGCACGCCTTCGACGAAGAGGCGACCGTCCTCACGCTCGAAGCGACGCGCGAGATAGAGACCGTGCTGGCGCTCGTCGCGGGCGCTCAGGGTTCGGGCGCGCAGACCGTCGCCCCCGACTTCTGAACGCGCCGCGCGCGTTACTTCAACGCCTTCACGTCGGCGGGCTTCTCGAAGAGCGCGTCGGGGACGGGGCGGTTGAACTCGACGCCCTCGTAGTTGGCGCGGCTCGATTGCATCCCCGCACGGTAGTGGTCAACGATGAAGGGCGTGCGGACGCCGCCGATTAGTTGAAACTGCGCGTAACGATCCTCTTCCTCGACCTGCTCGCCTTCCGCATTCTCCTTCTTGTAACGCGTCTTTGAGGGCAGGTTGTCGCGCGCCCCGAACTCGAACTCCACGACGAAGCCGTCCGGGTAAGAGAGCCGCACGACCTCGTTGCGGCGCGCGAGTCCCGCCTCGCGCCGACCGACGTAAGAGAGCGTCGCGCCCTCCTCGCGCCACCAACCGCGCAGCACGTTGTCGGTGGTCGTCCGCATTGCGATGCGGAAGTTGCGCGCCTGTTCCGGCGTCACGTCGGACAGCTTCCTCGTCCTCGCCTCGTAGAGCCAGCCCGTGTCGCCCGTAAACGTCTGGATGCTTGCGCCGCCCCGCCCCTTGAACTCCGTCCGCTCGCGGTCGGGGAAGACGATGTAATCCACGAACGTCGAGGGCAGGCCGCCGACGCCTTCGGCGAAAGGCGTGTAGTAGCCGCGCGAGACGACGCTCTTGACGCCGAGGTAGGCCGCGCCGCCGAGGGCTTCGATGGCACGCCGCAAGACGGCCTCGGCGCGCTCGTCCGTCTGCGCCGCCTTCTTCGGCTCGTCCTGAGTCGCGGCGGCGGCGGGCTTCGTGGCCGCGCCTTCGGTCTGCGAGAACGTCCGCGGGGAGAAGGCGAACAGGGCGAACGCGGCGACGGAGGCGCGCGCGAGGGTCGAGTAAAACTTCTTGCTCATGTCGGAATTTATAAATCGTGAAGGCGTCGAAAGCAAACGTCCGGGCGGGAGAAAGAGAGAGGGCTCAGGCGAAACGCGTTTCGCCAGAGCCCGCTCGTTTTTAATGAAACGGCGGCGCGGGCCGCGCCGTTAGTTGACGCTGCCGTCGAGGCGGATGGTGATGTCGCCGTCCTCCGCATCGGCGACGAAGCGGAGCGCCTGTTTCCACATCGCCGTGATGGGCAGTTTGACCTTCTCGTCAATGTGGCGCTTGAGGAAACGCGCGCCGTAAGCGGGGCTGTAGCCCTTCTCGGTCAGGAGTTCGACCGCCGCGTCCGTGACTTCGAGGACGCGCCCCTGCGACTCCATCTGGCGGCGGAGCTTGCCGAGGTAGAGCAAGGCGATCTGTCGCACCTCGTCCATCGTGAGCGGCGAGAAGACGACGATCTCGTCAATGCGGTTGCGGAACTCCGGCGAGAAGCGGTTCTCGGCGGCCTTCATCACCTCGCCCTTGACGGCCTTGATGTCGCCGAGCGTCTTCGTCCCGAACCCGAAGGGCTTCTCGTACTTCTTGAAGCTCTCCGAGCCGAGGTTCGAGGTCATAATCACGATGGCGTCCGAAAGATAGACCTTCTTGCCGCGCCCGTCCGTCAGCCAGCCCTCGTCGAAGGCTTGCAGGAACAGGTTCATCAGAGTCGGCGAAGCCTTCTCCACCTCGTCGAGCAAAAGAACCGTGTACGGGTCTTCGCGCAACTGCTCGGTCAGAACCCCTCCGCGCTCGCTGCCGACGATGCCGCGCGGCATGCCGATGAGCTTCTCGATGCCGATGGTGCCGTCCTGATATTCGGACATGTCAATGCGCACCATCTTCTCCTCATCGCCGAACATGAACTCGGCCACGGCCTTCGCCAGCTCGGTCTTGCCGACGCCCGTCGGGCCGAGGAAGAGGAGCACGCCGTCCGGCTTGTAGTGCGACTCCTTGAGCGGCCCCTTGTTGAGGCGCAGCCGTTGCGCGACGGCCTTGATGGCTTCGGTCTGCCCGATGACTCGCCCGCCGAGGTCGGTCTCCATCTTGACGAAGCGGTCGGTGGTGTCGCGGAAGATCATGTCGCGCGGGATGCGCGACTCCTGCGAGATGACATCAATGACGTGCTCCGGCTTGACGACCATCGCCTCCGGCTCGTTGATCTCGACCTTGACCGCCGCCGTGTCGAGCCAGCCGATGGCCTTGTCCGGCAGGTGAAGGTTGCGGATGTACTTCGGGGCCATCTCCAAAGCCGTATTGATGGCGTCGTCCGAAATCGTCACCGAGTAGTTGCGCTCAAGGCGCGGGCGGAGGCCGAAGAGGATTTCGCGCGTCTCCGAAAGCGAAGGCTCGTCCACCTTCACCAGCCGGAAGCGGCGCGCGAGCGCCTCGTCCTCGCCGATGTATTCCTTGTATTCCGTGCTCGTCGTCGCGCCGATGATGCGCATCTCGCCGCGCGCCAGCGCCGTCTTGAACATGTTCGCGGCGTCCGAGCTGGTGCCGAGCGCCGCGCCCGCGCCGATGATGGTGTGCGCCTCGTCAATGAAGAGGATGAGATTTTCCTTCTCCTTCACTTCATCAATGATGCCCTTGATGCGCTCCTCGAACATGCCCCGGAGCATCGTGCCCGCGACGAGCCCGCCCATCTGCAACTGGACGATGTGCGTGCCGCGCAGGCGCGACGGAACCTTCTCCGGTTCGAGTTCGATTAAGCGCGCGAGACCTTCGACCACGGCGGTCTTGCCGACGCCGGGCTCGCCGACGAGCATCGGCGAGTTGGCGCGCTCGCGGTGGCAGAGGATTTCAATCATCTGCTGGATTTCCTGCTCGCGACCGATGGTCGGCGGCAGCTTGTCGGCTCTGGCGAGCCGGTTCATCGAGACGCCGAAGTGCTTGAGGTACGGCGGCAACTCAAACTTCTTCTTGTACTCTTCCTCCTGCTGCTCGCGCGTGCGGACGCGTGCGCGCACCTGCTCGACGACCATTTCGGGGTTCGCGCCGAGGTTGCGCAGCACTCCCATCAGCGCGCTGTTCTCGTCCTGCGAGAGCGCCATAAAGAGGTCTGTGGCTTCGATGATTTTGCGCCCCTGCGCGCGCGCTCGCTCCATCGCCTTCTTGAAAAGCTCGATGGTTTCGGGCGCGATTCTGACCCCCTTGTTGACGTTCTGGTAGCGTGTATTCTCAAGCCTCTTCTCGATGAGCACGCGCACCGAGCGCGGGTCGAGCGAGAGGTCGCGCATGGTCGCGTTGAAGAGGTCGGCCTCCTCGACGGCGAGCGCGTTCAGGATGTGTTCGACGGCGATATAATTCTGGTCGCGGCGACGAGACTCGGACACGGCGTGTTCGAGCACGCGCTGCCCGCTCTCGGCGAAGCGGTCTTTGTAAGTTCCAAGATCAATCATTGCTTTTCCTTCGACTTCGCCGGGTGCGCCCGCTCAGGGCTCGCCCCGCACCCGGTCTTTAACCTCAGCCATGTAAAAATTTCAACGACGTGCGGCGGACACATGTTCTCAACTTAAGTGAACAGTTTGACAAATTCTACCGCCCGTCCGGCCTCAGTTTAGATGCGAGGGTTGCGCGCCCCGTTGCGCTTTTCGTCGCGCTTTCGGACACCACGACTATAGCATAACAAGCCACAGCAAATATGTAGCCACTTTGTAAAGAGGCGAGAGGCTGGAGACTTGCGGGAGGTTTAACAAACCGCAAGTCTCCAGCCTCTCGCCTCTACTCTCCGGACTTCTTAGAAGTCGTAGTCTTCGCCGCCGCCCATCTGGGGCATGGCGGCCCGCTTGGGTTCGGGGGCGTCGGTGATGGCTGCATCAGTTGTGAGCAGCAGGGCGGCGACCGATGCAGCGTTTTGCAACGCCGTGCGGACGACCTTCGCCGGGTCAATGATGCCTGCGGCGACCAAATCTTCGTACTTCCCCGAAGCGGCGTTGAAGCCGCGCGAGCCCTTCGACTCCTCGACCTTGCCGATGACGACCGCGCCGTCCACGCCCGCGTTCTCGGCGATGCGGCGCAGGGGCTCTTCCATCGCCCGCGCCAGCAGCCGCACGCCCGTCCGCACGTCCTCGTCGTCGGTCTTGATCTTGTCCAAGACCTTCGCCGCGCGCACCAAAGCGACGCCGCCGCCGGGAACGATGCCTTCCTGCGAGGCGGCGCGCGTGGCGTTGACGGCGTCCTCGACGCGCATCTTCTTCTCCTTCATCTCGGTCTCGGTGGCCGCGCCGACGCGGATGACGGCGACGCCCCCGGCGAGTTTCGCCAGACGCTCCTGCAACTTCTCGCGGTCGTAGTCCGAGGTCGTCTCTTCGATCTGGCGGCGGATGGTCTGGACGCGCCCCTCGATGTTCTTGCGCGTGCCCGCGCCCTCGACGATGGTCGTGTTGTCCTTATCCACGATGACGCGCTTGGCCTGTCCCAGATCGGAGAGCGTGACGCTCTCCAACTTGACGCCGAGGTCTTCGGTGATGACCTGCCCGCCCGTCAGGGTGGCGATGTCTTCGAGCATCGCCTTGCGGCGGTCGCCGAAGGCCGGAGCCTTGACGGCGCAGACCTTGACCGTGCCGCGCAGGCGGTTGACGACGAGCGTGGCGAGCGCGTCGCCTTCCACGTCTTCGGAGATGATGAGGAGTTGTCGGCCCTGCTGCGCGACCTGTTCGAGCACGGGCAGGAGGTCGCGCATGGCGGCAATCTTCTTCTCGTGAAGAAGGATGAGCGGCTCTTCGAGCACGCACTCCATGCGGTCGGGGTTGGTGACGAAGTAGGGCGAGAGATAGCCTCGGTCGAACTGCATCCCTTCGACCAAATCGAGTTCGGTCGAGAGCGTGCGCGACTCTTCGACCGTCACGACGCCGTCCTTCCCGACGCGCTCCATCGCCTCGGAGATGAGTTCGCCGATCTCGCGGTCGTTGTTGGCGGAGACGGAGGCGACGTTCGCCAGCTCCTCCTTGCTCTTGACCTTCTTCGACATCCGCTCCAACTCTTTGACCGCCGCCTCGACGCCGAGTTGGATGCCGCGCTGCAAGGCCATCGGGTTCGTCCCGGCGGTGACGTTCTTGACGCCCTCGCGGAAGATGGCCTGCGCCAGCACGGTCGCCGTGGTCGTGCCGTCGCCCGCGATGTCGTTGGTCTTGGTGGCGACCTCCTTGACCATCTGCGCGCCCATGTTCTCGTAGCGGTCTTTGAGTTCGATCTCTTTGGCGACCGTCACGCCGTCCTTCGTGATGACGGGCGAGCCGAACTTCTTGGCGAGGACGACGTTGCGGCCCTTCGGCCCAAGCGTCACGCGCACGGCGTTCGCCAAAATGTTCACGCCCGCGAGCATCGCCCGCCGCGCGTCTTCCCTGTATTTCAAATCCTTTGCTGCCACTTGATGTCTCCTTAAAATTAGTCCTGAACGGGCCGTTCAACTTCCTGCTTGTCCGACGCCCTCTGAAGAGCTTCCGGCGGGAAATGACTGGCCTTGACGTTCTGCCCGTCGAACCAGTTGCACATGAACAGTTCTTTTGAAATCACGCCGACGACCGTCATGTCCGGGCCGCCGGATTTGAGCCTCACCACGTCGCCGACTTTAATCTCTTCCATCTCGCCTCTCACGAAAAACGTCTCACCGGGGACGACACTTTTCAGACGCGCGCGGGCCGCGCCCTTTAAGAAGTCTCGGCCCCTCTCGCGCCGGTTGCCGCGCGACCGACCTGCACGCGCGCGGGCCGGAGGAGTTGGTTGCCGATGCGGTAGCCGCGGCTGTACTGCGCCGTGACCTCGCCTTCGAGTTCGGGCTCGACTTCGGTCGTGTCCACGGCCTCGTGGAGTTCGGGGTCGAAGGTCTGCCCCAGAGCCTCGACCGGCTCGACGCCCGCCGAGGCGAGCGCGTTCTCGAAGCCGCTGATGATGCCGCGCAAGCCCTCGACGAGCGCCTCCTTCGGGCCACCCCCTTCAGCCGCTTCGACGGCGCGTTGGAGGTTGTCGAGCGTCGGCAGAAGCGCCGCGATGACCGAAGCCTTCTCGCGCGCGACGCGCTCCTCGGCGGTGCGCGCGAGCCGCTGCCGCATCTCGTCCGTCTCGCGCCGAAGCTCCGAGCGCACCTGCTCGAAACGCGCCTGCGCGTCCGAAGACTTCTGCTCCGCCGCGCGCAGCCGCGCTTCCAGCTCTTCGACGTAACTCGGCTTGAGACTCGGCTCGGCGGCGCGTCCCTCTTCCGCAGAAGCTTCGCCCGCGCCCGCCTCGGCCTGCCGCGAACGCCTGCTGTCGGTCACACGAAATTTTTCGGCTGTCTGCTCCGCCTCGCGCTCGCCCGCGCCGACGCCCTCAGCCGCTCTCTCTTCCATACGCTGTCTCTTTTTCTCCCTGCGGAAAGATACCATACGAGTACCGTGATAAGTGATTGAGTGATAAGTGATGAGACAAGCGACTTCCTTATCACTTATCACTCATCACTTGTCACCTGCTATGAGATGTCAATCTTGAGCCGGTGCGCGGGCTGCTCGGCGCGCTTGGGGAGGCGGAGCAGGAGGACACCGTCCTTATAATCCGCCGTGATGCCGTGGCGGTCAACCGCGTCGGGCAGGCTGAAGGAGCGGACAAAGCGCCCGTGGGGCCGCTCGGTGCGGCGCACGTCGACGCCCTCGGCCTGCGCGCGCTCGCCACGGACGGTGAGCCGCCCGTCGTCGAGGCTCACGTCGAGCCCGTCGCGCCGGATGCCCGGCAGGTCGAGCGCCAGAGTGTATGCGCCCTCGTCCTCGTACACGTCAGCCGCCGGAATCCAGTCGGCGTGGTCAATCTCGGCCTCAGGCTCTTCGGGCCGCGCGCGGCGCTCAGCCGTCTCCTCGAATAAACGGTTCATGCGCTCCTGCAAAGTGAACAGGTCGCGCACCGGATCCCACCTGTGTCTCATGTCAACCTCCAAAGGAAATGACGAGTGCGGGATGATGAGTGATGGAGGAATCGCCGTCTGAATTTCAAATTTGAGATTTGAAATCTCGAATCACTCTTCAATTCATCATCCCGCACTCATCACTTATCATTTCGTGCCTGCCGCTTCGGCGGCGGCGTTCGTCTCGGTCTCGAACTCCAGCGCGTCGCCTTCGGCGCGGACGCGGATGGTCTGGCCGGGCGCGATCTCGCCGCGCAGGAGCTTCGTCGCCAGAGGGTTCTGGATGAGCGTCTGGATGGCGCGCTTCAAGGGGCGCGCGCCGTACATCGGGTCGTAGCCCTCGCGGGCGAGAAGCTCTTTGGCCGAGTCCTCCAAGACGAGCGCCATGTTCCGCTCCGCCAGCATCGAGCGCAGGCGTTCGAGCTGCACTTCGATGATCTCCGCAATCTGCGCGCGCGAGAGCTGGTGAAAAATCACGATGTCGTCCACGCGGTTGAGGAACTCCGGCTTGAAGTGCTCGCGGAGGATTTGCAGCACGGCCTCGCGCGTCTGCTTCTCGTCGTCCTGCACGGCCTGAATCTCTCGACTCCCAAGATTAGAAGTCATAATCAGAACCGTGTTCTTGAAATCCACGGTGCGCCCCTTCGAGTCGGTCAGCCGCCCGTCGTCGAGGATTTGCAGGAGGATGTTGAAAACGTCCGGGTGCGCCTTCTCGATCTCGTCGAAGAGGATGACGCTGTAAGGGCGACGGCGCACGGCCTCGGTCAACTGCCCGCCCTCCTCGTAGCCGACGTATCCCGGCGGCGCGCCGATCATCCGCGCGACCGCGTGCTTCTCCATGTACTCCGACATGTCGAGCCGAATCATCGCCCGCTCGTCGTCGAAGAGGAACTCGGCGAGCGCCCGCGCCGTCTCGGTCTTGCCGACGCCCGTCGGGCCGAGGAAGATGAAAGAGCCGACGGGGCGGTTCGGGTCTTGGAGCCCGGCGCGCGCGCGGCGCACCGCGTTCGAGACCGCCGTCAGAGCCTCGTCCTGACCGATGACGCGCTGCCGCAGGCGCTCCTCCATCGAGACGAGCTTCTGCATCTCGCCTTCCAACATCTTCGAGACGGGCACGCCCGTCCACTTCGCGACGACCAGCGCCACGTCCTCTTCGTCAACCTCCTCCTTGAGCATCACGCCGTCGCGTTGCAGCTCGGCCAGCTTGTGCTGCTCGGCTTCGAGCTGCCGCTCAAGCTCAGGTATCTTGCCGTACTGAAGCTCGGCGGCGCGTTGGAGGTCGCCCGCGTTGCGCGCCTGATCGAGTTGGAGGCGCAACTGTTCAAGCTCGTTCTTGGCCGCGCGCATCCGCTCGATCTCTTCCTTCTCGGATTGCCACTTGCCCTTCATCCCCGAAGAGCGTTCCTTGAGGTCGGCGATGCGCTGCTCGATGTCGCGCAAGCGGGCCTTCGAGCGCTCGTCCTCCTCGCGCTGCAAGGCTTGGCGCTCGATTTCGAGCTGGAGGATTTCGCGCTCCAGCACGTCTATCTCCTGCGGCAGCGAGTCAATCTCGATGCGGAGGCGCGAGGCAGCCTCGTCAATCAAGTCAATCGCCTTGTCGGGGAGGAAGCGGTCGGTGATGTAGCGGTTCGAGAGCGTCGCCGCCGCGACGATGGCCGAGTCCTTGATGCGGACGCCGTGATGCACCTCGTAGCGCTCCTTCAAGCCGCGCAGGATGGCGATGGTGTCCTCGACGGTCGGCTCGCCGACGTAAACCTGCTGAAAGCGGCGCTCAAGGGCCGCGTCCTTCTCGATGTGCTTCTTGTACTCGTTGAGCGTGGTCGCGCCGACGCAGCGCAACTCGCCGCGCGCGAGCGCGGGCTTGAGCATATTAGAAGCGTCAATCGCCCCCTCCGCCGCGCCCGCGCCGACGAGCGTGTGCAACTCGTCAATGAAGAGGACGATCTGTCCCTGCGCGTTCTCAATCTCCTTGAGCACGGCCTTGAGGCGGTCTTCAAACTCGCCCCGGTACTTCGCGCCCGCGAGCATCGCGCCGAGGTCGAGTCCCACGAGCCGCTTGTTCCGCAAGGTCTCCGGCACGTCGCCGGAGACGATGCGCTGCGCGAGCCCTTCGACAATCGCGGTCTTGCCGACGCCCGGCTCGCCGATGAGCACGGGGTTGTTCTTCGTGCGGCGCGAGAGCACCTGAATCGTGCGGCGTATCTCGTCGTCGCGACCGATGACCGGGTCGAGCTTGCCTTTGCGCGCCAGTTCCGTGAGGTCTTTGGCGTACTTCGAGAGCGCCTGATAGTTCTCCTCGGCGTTCTGGTCGGTGACGCGCACCCCGCCGCGCATCTGCTCGATGACCTTCGAGAGGTCTTCGCGCGTTACGCCGTGCTGGCGCAGGATGCGCCCGGCGGCCCCGTCCTTCTCTTCGGCGATGGCGAGCAGAAGGTGCTCGGTCGAAATGTACTCGTCCTGCATCGCCTCGGCCTGCTTCTGCGAAGCGGTGAAGACCTGCGTCAGGCGCGGGCTGAAATACTGCTGCCCGCCCTGCACTTTGGGGAAGCGACCAATGGCGGCCTGCACGTCGTTTAAGACGACCTGCACGTTCGCGCCGATTTTTCCTAAGACGGGGCGCACGATGCCTTCCGGCTGTTCGAGCATCGCAAGCAGGACGTGCTCCGGCTCGACCTGTTGGTGCTGGTTGCGCTCGGCGGCCTCGATGGCCGACTGGATGGCCTCCTGGCCGCGCAAAGTGAAGCGGTCTAAACGCATGATATTTCCTGAAACCTCGAGACTGAACTGCAAACAAACGCGCCGGGAGTGACGAACGCACGCCCCGGCGAAAAATTGGCCGAACGGCCCCCGGCGGTCAGCCGCTTAAGAGCAGCGCGCGGCGCGAGGTGCCGCGCGTCCCTCCGGGACGACCGCCGGGGGCGCTTTCAGCGTCCTTAACGGCCCGAAGCCTTCTTCGCCTCGCCCTTATCGGCGGACGAAGATTCGCTCTGCGCCTCAATCGTGCGCGGCGTGCCGCCGCCCCCGGCGCTCTGGCCGCCGATCTCGATGCGGCGGGCCTTGACCTCTTCGCGCTTCTGGAGCACGACGCGGAGCACGCCGTCTTTGTACTCGGCGGTCGCGCCGTCGGAAGAGACGGTCTGCGGCAGCGTGAACGAGCGCGTGAAAGTGCCGTAGGCGCGCTCGACGCGGTGGTAGTTGTCGGACTCGTCGCGCTTCTCGAAGCGGCGCTCGCCGCGCAGCGTCAGGACGTTGTTTTCGACCGTGACCTCGAAGTCCTCGCGGTTCATGCCGGGCAGCTCGGCTTCGAGCACGATCTGGTCTTTGTTCTCGTAGATGTCCACGCCCGGCATCCACGCGCCGCGCGCGATGCCCTCGTCGCCGAAAGATCGCGTGAAGTTGCTGGAAAAAAGGCGGTTCACCTCATCCTGCAAAGTCCTCAGGTCGCGGAACGGGTCGTAACGAGTGATGCTCATAGTTCTACCTCCAAAAAAGCTTTGAAAGTTCTCAAAATCCACACAGCCGACGGTTTGGGATTCGTCCGCGCTGTGAGCATGAGTGAATAATAAAGATTGAGTGCCTTCTTGTCAACTATTCAGATGCGACAATTTTGACTTGAGTTTTCTTCCGAAAGGCGACGACGAATCAGAAGAAAATCTCTCAAACGGGTAAATTTTATGGAGCAAAATTTGATGTTGGAGCGTATAATGTGAGGCAGAAACGCCAAACAGCCATATTATCTTGTATCGGGTTAATGTCCGGGTTGAAAGTGAGTCGTGAGGGGAATGCAAGTTTTGATTGACGAGAAAGACAGGCGGATTCTGGAAATTCTTCAGCAGGACGGGCGCGTGACCAACGTGGAGTTGGCCCGCGTCGTCGAGTTGACGCCCGCGGCGACCGCCGAGCGCGTGCGGAAGCTTGAGGAGCGGGGGATTTTGAAGGGCTCCACCGCTCTGCTCGACCCGCACGCGTTGGGCTTGGGGCTTTTGGCCTTCATTTTCATGCGGGTTGACGACCGCGACGACGTGGTGGGGAGCGCGGAGCGGACGGCGGAGGCGCTGGCGGCGCTGCCTTCGGTGCTGGAACTGCACCACCTCGCGGGCGAGGACTGTTTTCTGTTGAAGGTGCGGGCGCGGGACACGGACGATTTGTACCGCATCCTGCGGGACGACTTCGGGCCTTTCAAGGCCATCCACGGGACTCGGACGACGATTGTTCTAAAGACGGTGAAGGAGACGACGCGTCTGCCTCTGGGGAGAGAAAGGGCGGGTGAAGAGTGATGACGAGGAGCGAGCGGCTGGGGGCTTACGGGGCGTGGGCCGCCGTCTGTTTTTTCTGGGGGACGACCTATCTGGCGATTCGCGTCGGGTTGGAGACTTTGACGCCGTTGCTCTTTGCGGGGCTGCGTTTTCTGGTCGCGGGCGGGCTGCTCTTCTTCGTGATGAGCAGGCAGCAGAACGCGCGGCTGCCTCTGGGGCGCGAGTGGCTTAATCTGGGCGTGGTCGGGCTGCTGCTGCTCGGCATCGGCAACGGCGCGGTGGTCTGGGCCGAGCAGTGGGTGCCGAGCGGGATGGCGGCGCTGTTGGTGGCGACTTCGCCTTTCTGGGTGGCGGCCATTGAGAGGCTGCGCAAGAACGGCGAGCGCGTGGGCGCGCGGGGGGCTCTGGGGATGCTGGTGGGCTTCGGGGGGTTGGCGATGCTGGTCGGGCCGCAACTCTTCGGGGTTACTCTGGACGGCTACTATCTGGCGGGCGTGCTGGTGATTCAGTTGGGGTGTCTGACTTGGACGGTGGGCTCGATC
>DASTQX010000269.1:0-6692 GCA_035761505.1 Pyrinomonadaceae bacterium | reverse complement strand
CAGATCAAGACGCGCGCCGAAGTGCCCGGCTGGGCGATGAACGGCCCCGGCGTCTCAGCCGAGTGGACGCAGGGCGGAGAGAGCGAGTGGAACTCGGTCGCGGCGGTCGCCGACGAGACGCGCGCGACGATTTATCAAGATATAGAAGTGCCGCGCGCGGGAGAGTATCGCGTCTGGGCGCGCTACGCCGACTGGGCGCGGCGCGGCGAGAGCTTCGCCGTCGTCATTCGTCAGGGCGGCGGGGTCGTCTTTCGTCAAGAGTTCGGCGCGCGCGATGTCGTTGACCCGCACGACGAGGTAAGCATGTACTGGGGCTGGGCCTTCACTTGGGACGGTTCAGTTAAGGCCGCGCTGAAGAAAGGCCCGGCGCGCATCTCCATCGAGATCGAGAAGGCGGCGGAAGCTCGCCGCCACGTTGACTGTGTGCTCTTGACGAACGACCTCGAATACAGGCCCGAAGGCCGTCGCAAGCCGCCTTTCGCCGCGCAGAGGGTCTTGCAGGAGTGGGCGGAGAAAAAGCCGAAGCTCGCGCCGCTCGTCGAGGGCGCGTCGCCGGACGCGGTGGCGTTGAGTCCGCTCTGGCGTCGAAAGCCCGTCGCCGGGCGAGACTTCCTGATGCCGTGGAACATCTCGGAAAAATTCTGGGACATGTACGCGCAGCCGCCCGAAGCGCGCCCTCTCTATCCCTTCCACGCCGAATCGGACGCCGCCGTCAACCTCTTCGTCGAGAAGTACAAGGGCGCGCGCGACGTGCCTATCTTCTCGTCGAAGCTGGTCGTGCCTGTGCTCCACATCCCGCAACTGCCGAAACACTTGAAGGAAGGAAGCGCCTTCCTCAGCTACGTGCGCGAGACGCGCGCACCCTTCGCCGTCAACATCAACTACGGCGCGGCGGACTTCGGCCCGGAGGCCGGCCCGGCGGCCTTGAAGCTCTTGACGGGCGAGTTGCGCGAGCAGTTCCTCGGTTGGATTTCGGGCGAGAGCATCGGCTACGTCTATCCGGCGGTCGCGGCGCGGCTCACGCTCAGGCCGGAGCAGCCGCGCAGCGAGATGCTCGAAGCCTACCGCGTCGGCTACACGCGCGCGCTCGAAGAGAAGTGGGGCGCGACTTTCCACGCCCCGGCGGGCGCGATGTGGGACAAGCTCATCCCGGCTCAGTCAACTTCGAGCACAACCTACTCGCACGCGCTCGGCGCGTGGGGCACGCGGTTGATCGGGATGGAGACCGCCGCCGTGCAGCCGGGGACGGCTCTGCGCATCGCCTTCACGCGCGGCGCGGCGCGGCAGACGGGCGGCAACTTCCTCTACTACCACGCGCCGAACTTCGGCGACACGGCGACGACCTTTACTTACGCGCAGAACTTCGCCGGGCCTGACCACTTCTTCCACTCGCGCTACGGCGTGACGATGGGGCCATCGCTCTCTTGGTACCGGAAAAATTATTACCTCTACTACATGGCGGGCGCGTCGGCCATCTACCTCGAACAGGGCTTCGACCAGTTCTTCAAACCGGGGCCGGGCGAGCACCCGTTTCAGTTGAACCCTTTGGGGCGCATCACCGAAGAGTTCATGCGCTTCGCCGAGCGGCACCCGGAGCGCGGAGTGCCTTACACGCCCGTCGCCTTCCTGCTCGACCCGGCGCACGGTTTCGAGATGACCGACTGGCCGCAGTTGCCCTTCGGCGTCTCGCCGATTGACCGGAGCGACCGCGCGCTGCGCGAGTTGTTCGGCGCGGCTTATCATCCGCTGCCCGTGGTCGAAGGCGAGCCCGCGACCGCCGACCGGCAGGCGTTCGTCAACGGCGTCTTCGGCGACATCTTCGACGTGCTCGTCGCCTCCGAAGCGCACGCCGGGGCCGTTGACGCCTACCGCGCCCTCGTCGTCGGCGGCCACGTCGAGTGGTCGAAGGCTTGGGCCGCGCGGCTCGCCGAATACGCGCGCCAAGGCGGGACGGTCGTTTTGAACCCGGCGCAGATCAAAGGGCTGCCGCCTGAACTGCTCGGCGTTCGCCTGCTCGACAAGCAGGCCGAGGACGAAGGCGCGGCGTGCCTTTCGCCGGGCGAGGCGGCGACAGACCTTTCGGGCCAGGTGTTCCGCTACGAACGCGTCGAGCCGCGCGGGGCTGAAGTGTTAATCAAGTCGGCGTCAGGCGACCCGCTCGTCTTGGTCAACCGCGTCGGGCGCGGGCGCGTCGTCTTCTGCGCCGTCCCAGACCTGCTCGGCTTAGACGAGCGAATGACTCCGGCAGTCGCGCACATGCTCTCGCACCTCTTCGCCGAGGCGACGCCGGTCAACGTGAGCGGCGACGTGGAACACCTCGTCAACCGCACGGAGCGCGGCTGGCTCGTCACGCTCATCAACAACCGGGGCATCTACAAACCGCAGCAGGGGATGGCCGAGGTCAGGCGCGAAGAGTTCGTGGATGTGACGCTCGACCTGCGCGGCGCGGCGATTGAAAGCGCCAGAGAGTGGACGGAGGACACGCCCGTCGAAGTCTCTCGGCAGGCGAGCGGCGCGCGCGTCCGCGTCCGCGTGCCACCGGGCGGCGTCCGCGTCGTCGAACTCGTCACGCGGAAGTGAATTGCTTTTTCCCGAAAATTTCTTTTAGGATAACGCGGCTTCAACACGACAAGGGGAGCGGGTCGGCAATGAGGGTCGCACGTCAGTACGTCATCAGCGGGGAAGTGCAGGGCGTGGGCTTCCGCTTCTTCGCGCAGCGCGTCGCCGCGCGCCATCAGGTCGTCGGCTACGTCCGCAACCTCGCAGACGGGCGCGTCGAAGCCCACGCCGAGGGCACGCCCGAAGGCGTCGAAGGCTTCACGCACGACCTCTCGACCGGCCCGCGTCTGGCCCGCGTCGAGCAGGTCGAAGAGGTCAGCGTCGAGCCGACCGGCCAGTACTCAACATTCCGCATCGAAAGGTGAAAGGAAGGAGTCAGAAGCCGGAAGTCAGGAGTCAGAATGTGCGAAGGCAAACGGGCATTTATGCTGACTCCTGACTTCCGGCTTCCGGATTCTTGAGCTTATGGATCAACTCAAATCACTCATCCGCGAGGTGCCGGACTTCCCGAAGCCGGGCATCAACTTCTACGACATCACGACGCTCTTGAAGAATCCCGAAGGGATGCGCGGCGTGGTGGACGCTCTGTGCGCAGAGTTCCGCGACGCGCAGATAGACACGGTCGTCGGCATCGAGGCGCGCGGCTTTATCTTCGCGCCCGCGATGGCCTACCACCTCGGCGCGGGCTTCGTCCCGGCGCGCAAGCCGGGCAAGCTCCCGTCCGAGTGTGCCTCCATCTCCTACGACCTCGAATACGGTCAGGACGCGCTCCAGATACACCGCGACGCCGTCGGCTCCGGCCACCGCGTCATCATCGCCGACGACCTCCTCGCCACCGGCGGGACGGCCAGCGCCGTCGTCAAACTCGTCGAGCAGCTCGGCGGCCAAGTCGTCGGCCTCGCCTTCGTCGTCGAACTCGAATTCCTCCCCGGCAGGCAGAAGCTCGAAGGCTACGACGTGCGCTCGCTGATTAAATATCAATCTTGAGGTGTGCTAGACTGTCGCGCAGATGATAATTCCATAGTCATTGTGCTCCCGTAGCTCAGGTGCATAGAGCGACCGCCTCCTAAGCGGTAGGCCGTTGGTTGGAGTCCAACCGGGAGCACCACTCTTTTCAAAGGTCGGCCTTCGACACTCACACGACGTTGAGGCCGTGGTCTCTAAAGGATTGCGGTCGGATTGAGAGGAGACGCGACATGAGAACGATTCTCATCATCATTCTGATCCTGCTGCTGATCGGCGCTGTCCCTTCGTGGCCTTACAGCCGCGGGTGGGGATACTATCCGAGCGGGTTGCTCGGCATCATCCTGCTGATCGTCGTCATCCTGCTGCTGATGGGACGAATCTGAGAGGCAGGGCGGAAGGCCGAACGCCCCGTCGTCCCGCAGGACGAGTTCAGACGGCGCGCGCCGCTCGACGCACGCGCACGAACCCTTGCGCGCCTTGCCGGAGCCTCGCCCGGCGGCCAAGACTCCTGACTCCTTCCCCTACTCTTCGCGCGGGCGAGACTTCACGCGCGCCGCGCGAAATAAAAATCTTGTCTCCTTCCGACGAGTCGTTGTAGAATCCCGGCGCTGGCACATTCAATCACAGGTGAAACGACCATCATGCTTTCATCCGCCGACGTATGCACGGGCTTCGACAACGTGGAAGCCGTTTACTGGCCCGACCGCTCGACGAAGTGGGCCCGCCCGCTCTTCATGACCGCCGTTTCGGCGGGGCTCCCTTCGCCCGCCGAGGATTACGTCGAAGGGCGGCTCGACCTCAACCGCCATCTCATCAGGCACCCGATTGCGACCTTCTACGTGCGCGTGTCCGGTGACTCGATGATGAAGGCAGGCATCTCGCCCGGCTCGATTCTCGTCGTTGACCGCGCGGTCGAGGCCGACGACGGCGACATCGTTATCGCGCGCATCAACGATGAACTCTGCGTCAAGCGCCTGCGCCTGCACGAAGGCCGCATCTGGTTGATGCCGGAGAACGACGACTATCAGCCGATTGAGGTCATCGAAGGGATGGACTTCGAGGTCTGGGGCCGGGTCATGCACTCCATCCGCTCTTACTGAGCGGCCCTTCCGTCACGCGGATAAAAAACTTCCCCCGCCTTCGACGCCCGCGCCGCCACGTCCCGGCGGCGCGCAAAGCCGCGCGCAAATCTTTCGATTGAAGCTGCTCGCCTTCAACCCTTATCTTTTAACTTCATCCCTCTTTCTTCATCCTGACCACCGTCGCGCCCCAGCCTCCGGCTTCGGGCGGGGCATCGGAGAAGTGTTCAACGAAGGGCGTGCGCGAGAGGACGGCGCGCACAACCTCGCGCTGCACGCCGACGCCTTTGCCGTGGATGATGCGAACTTGACTGAAGCCCTTCGCGCGGGCCTGAAAGAGGTACTCCTCGACGACGGCGCGCACTTCGCGGGGCGGGACGGAGTGGAGGTCGAACACGTCCGTTATCTCCAAGCTCACGGGTTCCGGGAAGGGGTCGAAGGGGTCAACCGTCTCGTTGTCCGCGAACGACTCGGCGTCGTCCCGCCCCTCGCCGCCCTTCGTCCGAGGGCGCGCGCCGAAGAGTCTCTTCAGTAACTCGCCGATGCTCATGTTCGCCTCCGCCGCTTGCGCGTGTCGCGCGCAAGCGGGTGGGCCGAAGTGTACCTTGACACTCGTCGGCACGCACCTTACACTCGCGCTCTTCCACGTCAAATATCTGCTCGGCGGCCCGCAAGTAAGGCGTGTGACGCGACGCCGCGCGTTCGATCCGAATCCGAACTTTTACAAAGAGGAAAGGAACTGGGAAAAGCGATGGGCAAGCGAAACAAGATTACGGTGGTGGGTGCGGGCCACGTCGGCGCGACCGCCGCGCACTGGATTGCGAGCAAGGAGCTGGCCGACGTGGTGCTGGTGGACGTGATCGAGGGTGTGCCGCAAGGGAAGGCGCTCGACCTCGCGCAGGCCGCGCCCATCGAGGGCTTCGACGTGCGGCTCACCGGCGCGACCAACGACTACTCCGAGACGAAAGACTCCGACATCGTCATCATCACCGCCGGTCTGGCGCGCAAGCCCGGCATGAGCCGTGACGACCTCTTGAAGACCAACGCCGGAATCGTCACGAACGTCGTCGAAGAGATCGTCAAGTACTCGCCCGACACGATTCTCATCATCGTCTCGAACCCGCTCGACGCGATGGCGCAGGTCGCCCTCAAGCGTTCGGGCTTCCCGAAGCACCGCGTCATCGGCATGGCCGGGGTGTTGGATTCGGCGCGGATGCGCTGCTTCCTCGCCGAGGCGCTGGACGTTTCGGTCGAGAACGTGACGGCCTTCGTCCTCGGCGGCCACGGCGACACGATGGTGCCGCTCTCGCGCTACTCGACGTGCGCGGGCATCCCGGTCACGGAACTCCTGCCGAAAGAGCAGCTCGACGCCATCGAGAAGCGCACGGCTGGCGGCGGTGCGGAGATCGTCGGACTCCTGAAGTCCGGCTCGGCCTACTACGCGCCCTCGGCGGCGGCGGTCGAGATGGCCGAGGCCATCATCAAGGACAAGAAGAAAATCCTCCCCTGCGCCGCGTATCTTGAGGGCGAGTACGGCGTCCAGAACCTCTACGTCGGCGTGCCCTGCAAGCTCGGCGCGCGCGGCCTCGAAAAGATCATCGAAATCAACCTCACGACCGAGGAGCGCATCGCCCTCCAAAAGAGCGCCGCCTCCGTGCAGGAACTCATCAACGTGCTCGGCATCTGAGGGAGTTCAAAGTTCAAGGCTCAAAGTTTAAAGTCGAAACACCGAGCCCCGTCAAAGGTGTGAGAGGTTCAAAGCCTTCTCACCTTTGGCGGGGCTGATAAGCATTCCGGGAGCCCGATTTGAAGAGACTCGGCCTCAACTTCCAAGCGGCATTGTGCCTGCTTTTCTGCCTCGCCTTCGCCGCCGAAGCGGGCGCGCGGCAGGCGGCGACGCCGACGCTCGTCCCGAAGTTTCGTCTGGAGAAGACCGGGCTGGAGCTGGAGCGGCGGGTGCAGGCGGGCGCGTTTCTCGACGTGCTGGGTAGAAAGTCCGCGCTCTACGGTTACGAGCGGCGGTCGCTCGAAGCGTGGGTTTATCCGCTCCAACTGCTCGACCAGTTCGAGCTGTCTTTCCGGCTCGAA
>DASTQX010000268.1:0-9473 GCA_035761505.1 Pyrinomonadaceae bacterium | reverse complement strand
AGGACTGTCTTTGACACCGGACTCCTGAACTCCGAGACTCCGGACTCTATTCATTACTCGTTACTGCCGTCTTCACTTCTTCCGTGTTCTTGTTCTCCGGCGAGACAGTCTGGGTTTCTTCGCGGGGGAGTTTCTTTTTGACTTTGGCGGGGACTCCGGCGACGAGGGTGTCGGGGGGCACGTCTTCGGTGACGACCGCGCCCGCGCCCGTGACCGCGCGCGAGCCGACGCGGACGGGGGCGACGAGCATGGTGTCGGAGCCGATCTTCACGTCGTTCTCGATGACCGTCGGGTGCTTGTCTTTGCCGTCGTAGTTGCAGGTGATGGTGCCCGCGCCGATGTTGGTGCGCTCGCCTATCTCGGCGTCGCCGAGGTAGGTGAGGTGCATCGCCTTCGACTTGCTGCCGAGGCGCGACTTCTTCATCTCGACGAAGTTGCCGACCGTGGAGTTCTCCTCCATCCGCGCGTTCATCCGCAGGTGCGCGAAGGGGCCGACCGTGCAGCCGTCGGCGATCTCGGAATCAACAATCAGGCAGTTGTCACGGACGACGACGCCGTTGCCGACGCGCGAGTCCTTGATGCGCGTGCCGGAGTGAATCTCGCAGCCCTCGCCGATGACGGTGCGCCCCTCGACGTGGGTGTTCGGGTGGAGCACGGTGTCGCTGCCCACTTGCGCGTCGGGGCTGACGTAGGTGTGTTGCGGGTCAATGACGGTGACGCCGCTGTTGAGCATCAGGCTGCGGAGCGTGCGCAGCCGCAGGATACGCTCGAACTCGGCCAGCTCGACGCGCGTGTTGATGCCGGAAACCTCGCGCGCGTCGGCGTGCAGATAGACGCTCACGTCCTCGCCGTCGGCGCGGAGGATGCCGGGCACGTCCGTCAGGTAAAACTCGCCCTGCGCGTTTTCGGGGCGGACGCGTTCGAGCGCCTTGAACAGAAGGCGCGTCTCGAAGCAGTAAATACCGGCGTTGATTTCGCCCGTCTGCCGCTCTTCGGGCGTCGCATCTTTCTGCTCGACGACGCGCTCGAAGCGGCCTTCGGCGTCGCGGATGACGCGACCGTAGCCGGTCGGGTCTTCGAGCTTGACCGAAAGGAGCGTGCAGGCCGCGCCGCGCCCCCGGTGCGTGCGGTGCTGCTGGACGAGCGCGCCCAGAGTTTCGGCGCGGACGAAGGGCACGTCGCCGGAGAGGACGAGCAGCGTCGAGTTCTCGGCTTCGAGCGCTTCGCGCGCGCACATCACGGCGTCGCCCGTCCCGCGCTGCTCAGCCTGCATGACGAAGCGCGCGCCCTCTTCGCCGAGTTCGACGCGGACGGCCTCGCGCACCTCTTCCGCCTGATGACCGACGATGACGTAGATGGGCCGCGCCTCCTTCAAGAGCGCGGCGGCGGTGCGGCAGACGTGTGCGATGAGCGGGCGGCCCCCCAGCTTGTGCAGAACCTTCGCGGTCGCCGAGCGCATCCGCGTGCCGAGGCCCGCGGCGAGGATCAGGATGTCGAGTGGTGGGGCGCTCGGCTGTGGCGGCGGGGGCTGTGTTTGTTTTTCCATTGGGCTCGTTCAGCGTGCGGCGGTCAGTGTCGGGCGCGCGCACGCCTGTTCGTAACACGCGACGATGACCCGCGCAAGTTTGCCGGGGCTGTGCCGCACCTTCGCGCCTTCGTCGAGGAGGTCGGCGCGCACGACCTCGGCCTCTTCGCCGAACTCGCGCTCCAGCATGTGGTCGCTCAGGCCGATCTGGTGCGCGCCTTCCGCCGCGTAGCGCGCGGCCTGCTCCTCGCTCACGCGCCGTTCGTTGACGACCACGTAATCGAACTTGATTTCGGGCGCGTAAGACTTCACCACTTCGAGGTGCTTGCGCGCCGTGTAGCCGTCCGTCTCGCCGGGCTGCGTCATCAGGTTGCAGATGAAAATCTTGACGGCTTTGGCCGCGCCGATGCTCTCGGCGACGCGCGCCACGAGGAGGTTCGGCAGGATGCTCGTGTAGAGCGAGCCGGGGCCGACCGTGATGACATCCGCCGCGCGAACCGCGCTCAGAGCTTCGGGCAGCGGCAGGCAGTGTTCCGGCTCAAGCCGGAGCCGCCGCACCGGCGAGCGCGAGGCCGTGATGTTCGTCTCGCCGCGCACCGTCCCGCCGTCTTCGAGTTCGGCGACCAAGTGCACGTCGTTGAGCGTCGCGGGATAGATGCGCCCCTTGCTCGCGAGAACTTCGGAAGAGAGCCGGACGGCCTCGACGAAATCGCCGGTCACTTCCGTCAGGGCGGCGAGGAAGAGATTGCCGAAGCTGTGGCCGCCGAGATGTCCGTCGCCGCGAAAGCGGTACTGGAAGAGGCGCGAAAGCAGCGTCGAGTCTTCCGAGAGCGCGACCATGCAGTTGCGGATGTCGCCCGGCGGGAGCATCTGCAACTCGTCGCGCAGGCGGCCAGAACTGCCGCCGTCGTCCGAGACCGTAACGATGGCCGAGAGCGCTTCGAGCCACACGCCGCCACGCCGACGCTCCGGGCCGACCAACTCCTTCAAGCCGGCCAGCACGGTCGAAAGACCCGTGCCGCCGCCGATGGCGACGAGCTTGAGGCCGCGCTCGAAATCAACTTCCAAACTTTTCGGTCTCCTTTTCGGTCTCCTTTACGGACGGGGCGGGCGCGTGCTTGGCGCGCCGGTGTTTGAAATCATACTCAAAAGCCGTGGGCTTCTCAACGAAGTGGGAAGGAAAAAAGGGGCCGGAGACGGCAGCAGGGGAACGAGGGCGGAGCCTTTAAGCGCGTGAGGAGGCAAAGACAATCCGCTCGAAGTCGGGCTCGTTGCGCAGGGCGACGAGGTCGGAGTCGGTCTGCGCGCGGACGCGCAGGACGGGACGGAGTTCGACGGCGCGCGCCAGCGCCTGCAAGGCCGACTCGACCGCGCCGAGGCGCGCGCGCGTAGCGGCGAGGGCGTAATGCGTGTCGGCGGCGTCGGGGTCGCGCTTCAGGGCGCGCTCGAACATCTCCTGCGCGGCGACGAAATCGCCCCGGTTGAGTTCGATGACGCCCCGGTCGTAGAGCGAGTCGGGGTCGCGCGGGAGCGAGGCTTCCGTCCGCAGACGCGCCTCGGCGATGGAGAGATAGGTGCGTGCCCGCGCCGTCACTTCCGAGACGCGCGCGTGCTGCTCGATGAGCGTGCGGAAGAGGTTCCGGGCGTCGGTGAAACGCCCGCGCGTGAACTCTTTATGGGCGCGCTCGAAGGCTTTGAGCGCCGCCGCCTCGTCGCGCGTGGGCTGGCGCGGAGGGGCTGGCGCGGGCCTCGAAGACGGCTTGGCGACCGTCTTGGCGGCGGATTTCGTGACCGGGGCCGCCTTCGAGGACTTGGCCTTCGCCGCCGAAGCCGTGGCCGAGCCCTTTTTCCGCTGCGGTTTCGCCGCCACGGCCTTTGTTTTAGAGGGTTTAGCCTTCGACGGGGCCGCTTTCTTCGCGGGCGCGGCGGCGCTCTTCGCCTTGCCCTTCGAGGCTTTGGGCGGCGCGGCGGCGCGTTTGGTCTGTTTGGCGGCGGTCGGGCGTGCGGATTTCGCGCCGGGAGAGGCTTTCGCCCCGGCGGAGGACTTCGCGGGCGTGGCTTTACGCACGGGAGCTTTCTCCGACGCCGCACGCGGTGGCTTGGGTCGCGCGGCCTTTGTCGTCAATTTGCGGCTTTTGGCCGAAGACTTAGGCGAAGCGCTAGGCGGTGCTGGGCGGGAGGACGTTCGTTTGGCACCCTTGATGACTGGATCGCTCATGCGAAGCACTCGGGTTTTCACAGATAACTCTCGCGCCTGCGGCGAGAGCCTTCAACCTCGCGCAGCTTACCATACCGGATGGTATAAATCAACGTAGCTGTTTGGTTTGCGGGCGATGGAGGGGCCGGACAGTGTGTCCACAACGGCCAACATAGAAAAACAGTTGAAGTCGTCTGAGACGCTATGTTAGAGTTCTTAGCGCGTGGCGAGGCGCGGCGGAACTCGCCCCCGCCCCACCCGGACGCCGATTGTCAAGAGCGTTCAAGTCTTCTCGACTCTTCATTTAAGTTCTCAAGCGGACACCCCTGAAGCGCCCCCACGGAAACTCACCGCCCGTCCGCCTCCCAAGAGAGAAAGAGCCAGTGTACGAATGACAGACGCACCCATCATCATGCACGAGCAGCAGTTCCAGCAGCTCAAGCAAGTTCTGAACAAGCTGCGGCTCGATTCCTTCGCCCGCGTGGTCTTTCTGGTGGACAAAAACGGCCAGCAGATCGCCGTCATGGGCGACGTGGGCGACCTCGACACGACGAGTCTGGCGTCCTTAGCCGCCGGGAACGTGGCGGCGACGGGCGGGATGGCGCGGCTCATCGGCGAGCGGGAATTCCCCACGCTCTCGCACGAGGGCGAGCGCGAGAGCATCCACATCTGTATCATCGGGCGCGTCCTGCTCGTCGTCGTCTTCGACGAGCGCTCCAGCCTCGGCCTCGTCAAGCTGCGCGTCAAACAGGCTTCGCGCGACTTGGCCCTGATCTTCGAGGATGTCGCGCGCGTGGCCGAGCAGCGCAAGGAGGCCGACGAGGCGCTCTTCGCCGAGATTACGGACGACGACATAGACAGCCTTTTCAATTAGAGTCGGGAGGCTCGGAGTCAGGGGTCAGGGGTCGAAAGCAGAACGCTCCTGTCTTGACTTTCAAGACTCAAGTCTCTAGACACGTGACTTCCAGAGTGCGGGACTGATATGACCTTCATCAACTACGCTTCCAGGGAAATCAACTGCAAGATCGTCTATTACGGGCCGGGGCTGTGCGGCAAGACGACCAACCTGCAATACATCTACGACGCGACCGCGCCGGGCGCGAAGGGCAAGCTCATCTCCTTGGCGACCGAGACCGACCGGACGCTCTTCTTCGACTTCATGCCTTTGGAGCTGGGCACGGTGCGCGGCTTCAAGACGCGTTTCCACCTCTACACGGTGCCGGGGCAGGTCTTCTACGACGCCTCGCGCAAGCTCATCCTGAAGGGCGTGGACGGCGTCGTCTTCGTCGCCGACTCGCAGGAGGAGCGCATGGACGCCAACATCGAGTCGCTCTACAACCTCGAAGAGAACCTCAAGTCGAACGGCTACGACTTGGGGAAGATTCCCTACGTCCTCCAACTCAACAAGAGAGATTTGCCGAACGTCCTCCCGGCGGAAGAACTCGTCGCCGAACTCAAACGCAAGGACGAGCCCGTCCACGAGGCCGTCGCCTCCAAAGGCTCCGGCGTCTTCGACACCCTCAAGTCCGTCGCCAAACAGGTCTTGACGGAACTGCGGAGAAGCTAACAGCGGGTCAATGTTCAATGGTCAAGGGTGAATGAAGGAAGCAGTTCCTCCATTCACCCTTGACCATTGAACATTGACCCGCTTTTTATATCAGCGATTTAATCATCATCAGGCCGTCGCCGCCGTTGGAGTAGTAGCGGGGGAGGCGTTGGGTGACGGCGTAGCCGAGTTTGACGTAAAGCTCCTGCGCGCCGGTGTTGATGGAGCGGACTTCGAGGCGGGCGACGCGGACTTGGCGGCGGCGGAAGCCGTCTTCGGCCTTGAGCAACATGCGCTCGGCGATGCGGCGGCGGCGGTGTTCGGGGGCCACGCCGAGCGTCGTGATGTGGCCGGTGTGGTCGGGTTCGACCAAGCCGACGATGAAGCCGACCATCCCGCCCTCCGGCGTTACGGCGCGGTAGGAGACGGAATCCGAAGAGGTGAGCAGGTACTCGAAAGTCTCGCGGCTGTAGGCTTCGCCGTCTATAAAGCAGCGCTGGTCGAGCCGCCAGCACTCGTCGAGCTGCGCGACCGTCAACGGGCGAATGTCGTAGCGCGCCGCCAGCTCCGAGGCCGCCGCCATCTGCACGCGCGCCTCTTCAGCCGCCGCGTCCGCCGCGTCGTGCCCGGCGCTCGACGGAAAAAACCTTGAGCGAATCTTCTTCAGGACAGCCATGCCGGGTAAATAGTAAATGGTAAATGGTGAATGGTAAATAGTGATTTGCCGGATGCTTTATCCGTTCACGATTTACCATTGACCATTTACTAAGTGATGAACATACAGTCGCCGTAGCTGTAGAAGCGGTAGCGCGCCGAGACGGCGTGGCGGTAGGCCGAGAGCGCGAGTTCGCGCCCGGCGAAGGCGGCGACGAGGACGAGGAGCGACGAGCGCGGGAGGTGAAAGTTGGTGAGGAGCGCGTCCACGGCGCGGAACGTGTAGCCGGGCGTGATGGTCAGCGTCGTCTCGGCGGCCCCGGCGCGGACGCGGCCTCTTTCGTCCGCCGCCGACTCTAAGGCCCGGACGGTCGTCGTGCCGACGGCGACGACGCGACCGCCGCGCCGCCGCGCCTCGTTGATGCGCTCCGCCGCCGCTTCGTCAATCTCGAAATGCTCGGCGGCGACCGAGTGCGCGGCGAGGTCTTCGACGCGCACGGGCGCGAACGTGCCGTAGCCGACGTGGAGCGTGACTTCGGCTGTGAGGACGCCGCGCGCGCGCAGTTCGTCGAAGACGCGCGGCGTGAAGTGGAGCCCGGCGGTCGGCGCGGCAATCGCGCCCCGGCGCTCGGCATAGACGGTCTGGTAGCGCTCGCGGTCTTCGGCGCGCGCGGCGAGGTCTGCGCCTTCGCGGTGGATGTAAGGCGGCAGGGGCATCTGGCCGAACTCTTCGAGCAGCGCGTCGAAGTCTCCGTCCGCCTCGAAGCGGACGACGCGCTCCGGCCCCGCGCCCGGCACTCCGAGGACGGAGGCGCGCAGGCGACCGTCGCCGAAAAGTATCGAAGTCCCCTCGGCCAGACGCCGCGCGGGCCGCGCGAGCGCCTCCCACACTTGCGCGCCTGCGTCGTCCGGCAGGCGGCGCACGAGCAGCAGTTCGACGCGCCCGCCCGTGGGCTCGCGCCGACCTTCCAGACGCGCCGGGAAGACGCGCGTGTTGTTGACGACGAGCGCGTCACCCTCTCTCAACTCCGAAGGCAACTCCGAGAAAGAACTGTCGCGCCAAGACCCGCGCTCGCGGCTCACGACGAGCATCCGCGAAGCGTCGCGCCGCGCCGCCGGGTGCTGCGCGATCAACTCTTCGGGAAGCTCGTAGTCGAAATCGGAGATGAGCATCAGAACTAAAGGGGGAAAAGGGGAAAAGGGGAATAGCTCACCGCCCGATTTTATCTTTACCTTTTCCCTTTACCCGTTTTCCCGTTTCCCCTTTCCCCCTTCTTTTTAGGACGGCGAAGCCGGGGTCTCTTCCGACAGTTCGGCGACTTGGTGCTCTTGGTGGAGGACGACGGAGAGTTGCGCGCCGAAGAGAAGGATGAGGCTCGACACGTAGCTCCACGTGAGCACGGCGACGACCGCGCCGACCGAGCCGTAAATCTGGTCGTAGTGAAAATATTGGAGGCTCCCGGCGAAGACGTACTTGGCCGTCTCCCAGAGGAGCCCGGCGACGACGGCGCTCGGCAGCGTGTCGCGGAGCGTGACGCGCCCGTTCGGAACGAGCCGATAGACGAGCGCGAAGAGCGTCACGGTGACGAGCGTGCTGGCGACGGCGAAGAGCGTCTGCCAGAAGGCGTTGCCGACCGTGCCCAGCCACGCCGCCCGGCGCACGACGCGAATCGGCAGTTGGTCAATGAGCTGTTGCAGGCCCAGGAGGATCGAGGTCAGGAAGACCGAGGAGATGAGGAGCACGCCGACCGCGCCGATCATGCCGAGTGTGAGCGCGCGACCGTGCAGGAACGTGCGCGGGCGCGTGCCCCAGAGCCGGTTGAGCGCGCGCTCGATGACGGCGAAGACCCAAGAGCCCGCCCACAGCACGACGACGAGCGCGCTCACCACGCCGCCCCAGCCGACGTTCGAGAGCGAGCGGACGGTCGTCCGCAAAAACTCGCGCGAGCCCGGATAGACCTCGACGATGCGCGCCAGCATCTCGCCCCCGGCGGTCACCTGATTGCCGACGACGAGCAGCACCAAGAGCGCTGGGAAGAGCGTCAAAAGCCCGAAGTAGCTCATCGCGGCGGCGGGCGTGAAGAGGTCGTTTTCGTGGAACTGGTGGAAGGTGTGACTGAGGATGGTCGTCCACGGCGCGTGGTTCTTAACGCCCCACCTGTGCCGCGTGAAAAATGGTCTGCGCACGTTCTGCATCAGCACACGCCGGAGACGAACGATGAACGCGGAACGATGAACTGAAAGACAAAGGTTCTCAGTTCATCGTTCCGCGTTCATCGTTTGTCCCTCATCCTTGTTGATTTCCCTCTGGGTTGCGAATCCCGCGCGGCCCGCCTCAACGGGTAGCGGGGCCGGGACTCTTCGCGCCGCGCTCGACGACGGCGCGGGCGGCGATGATGAGCGCGAGGGCGCGCGTCTCGTCGTCCTGAAGCGAGCGCGCCTCCGTGAGCGCGCGTGCGAAATCGTGCAGGGCCATTGTCGCAAAAAGTTCTTCGGGGGGGAATGGGTCGAAAATCTCTTCCAGAGGCTCGCCGTTGTGCTTCATCAGGCTCGACATCGCTTCCTCCGCTTCGGAGAGCGGCGGAGGCGCTTGGCTCGCCGCGTCCGCGTAAGCGTTGGCCGAGCGGATGACTTCCGGCAGCAACTCCCACGCGCGTGCCGAATCGAGACGCGCGGCCAAGAGAGTCAGAAGGGTCAGCACGTCGAGCCGTTGCCGCGTGCCCTTGTCGGCGCGGAGGGCGGAGGCGACGGCCTCTTCCAGAATCTCGGCGGCGCGCTCGTGCCTCGCTCTGCGCGCGGCCATCTCTGCGGCCTGCGCGAGCCCGCGCGCGCGCACCGCCGGAGGCACGTCCGCCTCGCGCGCGAACGCGGCGGCGCGCTCGAAGTCCTGCTCGTCCTTTTCGTCGTCGAAGCCCTCGGCCAGAAACTTTATCTGGTAAGAGGCGATGATGGTCGAAGCCTCGCGGCGTGCGTCCGCGTCCTCGATGCCGGCGGCGAGCTTGCGCGCGCGATCCCAGAGCTTGCGGCGCGCGGCCTCGGCCACGGCGCGCAGGCGCATTCCGAAGCGCTCGGCGCGGCTCACGGGGTCGGACATCTCCTTGACGAATTTTTCCAGAGGGTCGGACGGGTTCTTCGGCCTCATTTCCTCGGTCGGCATGTGCGCCGAGAGTCGTTCGCGCCGCGCCTCCTCGATGCCGCCGCCGAGCACTTCCATGCGCTCGCGCACGGCGGGCGCGTGCTGCGGCGCGTCGCGCTCGAAGAAGGGGAGCAGCCGACCGGCGGCGAAGTAGAGGGCCGAGGCTTCGTCGAGCGCCGCGCGCTCGTTCGCCTGCGGCGGTGCGGGCCGCAGCAGAAGCGCCGCCGCCAAGTCGAAGAACGCGCCGCGCAAGGCGGGCGGGACGCTGCGCCCCTGTGCTTCTTCCCGGTTCCCGCCCCACAGCGGGTTGAGCTGGATTGAGGCGTCGCTGTTGACCGTGATGAAGAGGTGCGGCGAGACGACGTAGGACGAGAGGACGAGCACGTCGTTGGCGTCCGCCGAGGCGTCGGAAGCC